>JBBQVR010000012.1:0-41943 GCA_038211355.1 Rhodobacterales bacterium
TGTGGCCGTTGCCGCAGGGCTTGCAATCGCCTCGGGGTCAGACCCGGCGGCGGTCTTTGGGGTCTTGCCGCAGCTGACAGGTGTGCGCGGACGGATGCAGTTGGCTGCCACGCGCAAGAACGGTGCGGCGGTCTTTGTGGATTATGCCCACACCCCCGATGCCATTGAAACGGCGCTGCGGGCGCTGCGTCCGCATGTGATGGGCCGCATCATCATCGTCTTCGGTGCCGGCGGGGATCGTGACCGCACCAAGCGCCCCTTGATGGGCGCCGCCGCCATGGCCTTTGCCGATGTGCTTTACGTCACCGACGACAACCCCCGCACCGAAGACCCGGCCCTGATCCGCGCTGCCATCCTCGCCGCTTGCCCCGACGCAAACGAGGTCCCCGACCGCGCCGAAGCAATCCTGCGCGCCGTCGATGCCCTGCAACCCGGAGATGCCCTCTTGATTGCGGGCAAGGGCCACGAAAGCGGCCAGATCATCGGCACCGACATCTACCCCTTTGACGATGTGGAACAGGCCAGCGTTGCCGTCGCCGCCCTGGATGGAGTGATCTGATGCCCGCTTTGTCAACCTCTGCGTCGGCCAGCATCTTTTGTGCAAAAAAATCCTCGGGGTGGGGCGAAGGCGGGGGGCAGACAGCCCCCCTCACGGCTGACCAGGGGAAAACCGCATGACCCTCTGGACCTCCCGTGATGCCGCCGCCGCCACCGGTGGGCGCTCGACCGCCGACTGGCAGGCCAACGGCGTGTCAATCGACACCCGCACCCTGCAGCCGGGTGACCTATTCGTTGCCCTGAGGGACATCCGCGACGGACATGATTTCGTGGCCCAGGCCCTTGCCAAAGGGGCTGCCGCTGCCCTTGTCACGCATGTCCCCAAGGGTGTTGCGGACAGTGCTCCTCTGCTGATCGTGCCGGATGTCCTGAAGGCGCTTGAAGCCCTCGGTGCTGCCGCACGGGCGCGCACGCAGGCCCATGTTGTCGGCATCACCGGGTCTGTCGGCAAGACCTCGACCAAGGAAATGCTCCGCGATATCCTTGCCGGGCAGGGCAAGACCCACGCGGCCGAGGCAAGTTACAACAACCACTGGGGCGTTCCCCTGACGCTGGCGCGCATGCCCGCCGACACGCGCTTTGCCGTGATCGAGATCGGGATGAACCACCCCGGCGAAATCGCCCCCCTGGCCCGGCTGGCGCGGCTGGATGTGGCGCTGATCACCACAGTCGCCCCGGCGCATCTTGAGGCGTTCGACAGCATCGAAGGCATCGCCCATGAAAAGGCCGCGATCTTTGACGGGCTGGTTCCCGGCGGCACGGCCATCTTCAACGCCGATGTGGCCACCACGCCCATCCTGCGCGCCAAGGCTGGCACCGCTGGCCGCGCGGTGTCTTTTGGCACAACGCCCGGTGCCGACTGGCGGCTGCTGGATACCCGCCTTAGCGATGATGCCACCGTGGTGCAGGCCACCCGCGCGGGTCAGGCGATCCTCTTCAAGGTCGCAAGCCCCGGTCGCCATTTCGCGCTGAACGCCCTTGCTGCCCTTGCGGCCGCCGAGGCGCTGGGGGCCGACCCCGCGATCGCCGCCTGTGACCTTGGTCTGTGGCAGCCGCCGCCCGGACGTGGCCAGCGTGAACGCATCACCCTTGATATTGTTGAAGAAACCTTCCTCGACGTTATCGACGACGCCTTCAACGCCAACCCCGCCTCGATGGCGGCGGCGCTTGATGTCCTGATCGCCGCGAAACCCACCGACGGCATCGGGCGCGTCGGCGGTGGCCGCCGCATCGCCATCCTTGGCGACATGCTGGAGCTTGGGCCCACCGAAGCCGCCCTTCACGCCGCCATCGCCGCCCATCCCGGCCTTGCCGCGGTGCATGTGATCCACTGCGTCGGCCCCCGGATGAAGGCGCTGCATGCAGCCCTTCCCCGCGCCCAACGGGGCGAATGGGTGGCCGCCGCGACCGACCTTGTCCCCCGTGCCCGGTATCTGGTCGACGCGGGTGACATCCTCCTTGTCAAAGGCTCCAAGGGATCAAAGGTCAGCCTGATCGTTGACGCGCTGCGGAAAATGGGGCAGGGCACGCAATCGACTGAAGGAACCCCCTGAATGTTTTTCTGGCTGACCGAGTTTTCTGACGGCGGGGACTTCTTCAACCTCTTCCGCTACATCACGTTTCGCGCCGGGGGGGCCTTTGTCACCGCGCTGATCTTCGGCTTTATCTTCGGCCGCCCGCTGATCGACTTTCTGCGCCGAAAGCAGGGCAAGGGCCAGCCGATCCGTGATGACGGGCCGCAGTCGCATCTGTCCAAGGCCGGAACGCCCACGATGGGCGGCCTTCTGATCCTGTCGGCGCTGATGTTTTCCACCATCCTTTGGGCGCGGCTGGATAATCCTTATGTCTGGATCGTGGTGCTGGTGACGCTTGCCTTTGGCCTCATCGGCTTTGCCGACGACTATGCCAAGGTCTCCAAGCAGAATACCAAGGGCGTGTCAGGCCGCATCCGCATGGGGCTTGGACTGTTGATCGCGGCCCTTGCCACCTATGCGGCGTCGATGTTCCATCCCGAGACGCTGACCAACCAGCTGGCATTCCCGTTCTTCAAGGACGCGCTGTTGAACCTTGGCCTCTTTTTCGTGCCCTTCGGCATGATCGTCATCGTGGGTGCTGCCAACGCGGTGAACCTGACCGACGGTCTGGACGGCCTTGCCATCATGCCGGTGATGATCGCGGGCGGGACACTGGGCGTGATTGCCTATGTCGTCGGCAACTCAAACTTCACCGAATATCTGGACGTCCACTTTGTCCCCGGCACGGGTGAGCTGTTGATCTTCACCGCCGCCCTTTTTGGCGCGGGGCTGGGGTTCCTTTGGTACAATGCACCACCAGCGGCGGTGTTCATGGGCGATACCGGGTCACTTGCCCTTGGCGGGGCGTTGGGCGCCATCGCCGTCTGCACCAAGCATGAGATTGTGCTGGCAATTGTTGGCGGTCTGTTCGTGGTCGAGGCGCTCAGCGTGATCATCCAGGTCCTTTACTACAAACGGACCAAGAAGCGGATTTTCCTGATGGCCCCGATTCACCACCACTTTGAAAAGAAGGGCTGGGCCGAGCCGCAGATCGTGATCCGCTTCTGGATCATCAGCCTGATTCTGGCGATGGTGGGGCTGGCGACGCTGAAAGTGCGGTAGCGGCCGATGCGCGAGGCTGACCTTTATCCCGCGCTCAAGGCCTATCTCCAACGTCAGGGCTATGAGGTGAAGGCCGAAATCGGGGCCTGTGACATCCTTGCAAGGCGGGGCGATGAACCCCCTTTGGTGGTTGAGATGAAGACCACCTTTTCTTTGACATTGGTGATGCAGGGCGTGGCGCGCCAAGGACTGTTCGACACTGTTTACCTTGCGGTGCCCGTATCGTCCCAAAAGGGCTGGGCATTGCGCTACAAGGACATTCTGGCCTTGTGCCGCCGCCTTGGTCTTGGACTTTTGGCGGTTGATGTGGGCAAGGGATTGGTCACGGCGCACCTTGACCCGGCCCCTTACGCGCCGCGAAAATCCGCCGTGAAGGCTGCCGGGCTTTTGCGAGAGTTCGACCGCCGGGTGGGCGACCCGAACATTGCTGGCACCACTGCCACCCCGCGCATGACCGCTTACCGCCAGGATGCGCTGCGCTGCGCCGCCGAGCTTAGCCGGTCTGGCCCCGTCCGGGCCATGTTGGTTGCCCGTGCCAGTGGCGTGGCCCGTGCCGGACCCTTGATGCGCGCCGATCATTACGGCTGGTTTGACCGGCAAGGAAAAGGCGTCTACGCCCTTAGCCCGCAAGGCATGGCCGCCGTTTGCGAACATGCACAGGTCATCGCGGCGCTTCGGGCCGGGTGATCGTGCGCCTTAGGTGCAAGCGTTGACGAAATGTGGGTGGTCGCCCGCAATTTCCTGACCCTTTCCAAGCCAAGCCTTGGTGGACTGCAGACACTCAATCTCCCCTTCCCCTTTCATCTGCCGTCAAATATCCCACCGGGGTGCGGGGGTGCTAAATCCCCGCTTCCACGGACAGGGGCGGGCTATGATTCCAGTCAAGGGCTACCAAAGCGCGAAAGTCGCCGTCCTCGGCCTTGGCCGGTCAGGCCTTGCCACGGCGGCCGCACTGCTTGCAGGCGGGGCAGAACCGCTTTTGTGGGATGACAGCCCCGAGGCGCGTAGCAAGGCGGAAGCGGACGGCTATACCCTGACCGACCTGACCCGCCACGGCGCGCTGGAGGGGGTGGCGGTGCTGATCACCTCGCCCGGGATTGCGCACCTTTACCCCAGCCCGCACCCGGTGATCGCCCGCGCGCTTGACGGCGGGGTGCCGGTCGACAATGACATCGGCCTGTTCTTCCAAAGCGCCGCCTCATCGGAATGGGCCGAGATGGAGGCCCCGCCGAAGGTGGTGGCTGTCACCGGGTCAAACGGCAAGTCGACGACCACGGCGCTGATCCATCACATTCTGACGGTGGCGGGTCGGCCAACGCAGATGGCCGGCAACATCGGCACCGGGGTGCTGGCAATAGACCCGCCCATCGACGGTGAGGTGGTGGTGTTGGAACTGTCCAGCTACCAGACCGAACTGGCCCGCGCGCTGACGCCGGATGTGGCGGTTTTCACCAACCTGTCGCCCGACCATCTTGACCGCCACGGCGGCATGGGCGGCTACTTCGCCGCCAAGGCGCGGCTTTTCACCCAAGGTGGCCCCGACCGCGCCGTCATCGGCGTGGATGAGGCTGAGGGGCGGTTTCTGGCCGGACAGATGGGGCAAGGCCCGATGGATGACCGGGTGATCCGCATCTCCTCGGGCCAGAAGCTTGAGGGGTTCGGCTGGTCGGTCTTTGTCCGCAAGGGGTTTCTGGCGGAATGGCGCAAGGGGCGTCAGGTGGCCAGCATCGACCTGAGGGAGGTCAAGGGTCTGCCCGGTGCCCACAACCACCAGAACGCCTGCGCCGCCTATGCCGCTTGCCGGGCGCTGGGGCTGGCACCGAAGCTGATCGAAGGCGCGCTGCACTCTTTCGCAGGCCTGCCGCATCGCAGCCAGCTGGTTGGGGAACGCGCCGGGGTGCGGTTTGTCAACGACAGCAAGGCCACCAATGTCGATAGTGCGGCCAAGGCGTTGCAGGCCTTCCCCAAGATCCGCTGGATCGCCGGGGGCTTGGGCAAAGAGGGTGGGATTGCGGCGTTGCAGCCCTATCTGCCATCAGTCGTGAAGGCCTATCTCATCGGCCATTCGGCCCGCGACTTTGCGCTGCAGCTGGCCGACACCCCGCATGAGATCTGCGAGACGATGGAGCGCGCCGTCGCATCTGCTGCGGCTGAGGCCGTGGCGGGTGAGGTGGTCCTTCTGGCCCCCGCAGCGGCAAGTTTCGACCAATACCCGAACTTTGAAAAGCGGGGCGACGATTTCACCGCGCAGGTCAAGGCGCTGATCGGTTAAGTCGGCCTTGCGTCGGGTGGGGGGCTTCGGCCAAGCTGACCGGGGGTAAAGGGAGGCTGGGATGGCAGGCGTGGTGACCGATCTGGCGGGACTGGCGGCGGCGGTTCTGGCCAGAACTGGCGCTGGTCGGCTGATCGTCGCCATCGCCGGGGCGCCGGGGTCGGGAAAATCGACTTTGGCCGAGGATCTGACAGCCCGGCTGAACGCTGGCCCCACGCCGCTGGCCATGGTGCTGCCGATGGACGGCTATCACTACGATGACCTTTACCTCGTCCCCGCAGGCCTGCGCCCCCGCAAGGGTGCGCCGCAGACCTTTGATGTGGGCGGGCTTTACCACACGCTGCAGCGCCTCAGGGCAAGGGATGAGGCCGAGGTTGCCGTCCCGGTCTTTGACCGCAAGATCGAGATTGCCCGCGCTGGTGCCCGGCTGATCCCCGCCGATATCCCGGTGATCGTGGTTGAGGGGAACTGGCTGCTGCTGAACCAGCCGCCATGGGACCGGCTCCACCCGCTGTTTGACCTGACCGTGTTGGTTGAGGTGCCCGAACCCGTGCTGCGCGCCCGCCTGCGCCAGCGGTGGGAGGGGTTTGGGCTGACCGAGGCCGAGATCATCGCCAAGCTGGAGGAAAACGACCTGCCGAACGGGCGGCTGGTGCGGGACGGATCGGTGACGCCGGGCTTCCGGCTGGCAAACGGCTGACTGGGGAACGCGATGGATCTGATCGACACGCACCAGCACCTGATCCTGCGGGGCAGGATCAACTATGGCTGGACGACAGGGATGCCGGACCTTGCCGGGGATTTCACGCGGCAGGATTATGCCGGGCTGGTTGCGGGCAAGGGCGTCGCGGCGACGATCTTCATGGAAACCGGGGTGGACGACGCCGACTATCAGACCGAGGCGCGGCTGGTGGCGGGGATGGTCGGGACCAGCGTCGGCGGCGTGGCGATGCTGGGCCAGATCGCCAGCATCCGGCCCGAGGCGGACGCAGGCTTTGACCCCTGGCTGGAAGAGGCGCAAGGCTTGGGCGTCGTCGGTTTTCGCCGCATCCTGCATGTCGTGCCGGATGGGGTATCGCAAGGCGAAACCTTCCGCGCCAATCTGCGCAAGATCGGGCGGGCGGGGCTGCCGTTTGACCTCAACTTCCTGTCGCGCCAGATGATCCCGGTGGGACTGCCCCTGCTGCGCGCCTGTCCGGACCAGAGCTTTGTCCTTGACCATTGCGGCGTGCCGGACGTGGCGGCGGGCGATTGGGACATGTGGAAAGCCGGGATCGACGCGGTAGCGGCTTTTCCGAATGTGGTGGTCAAGCTGTCCGGTATCACCGCCTATTGCGCACCCCGAACCGCGACCGTGGCACTGCTGGCGCCTTATGTCGACCACCTGCTGCAGGCCTTTGGGCCTGACCGGATGCTTTGGGGCAGCGATTGGCCGGTGGTCAATCTTGGGGTGGCCCTGCCGGGGTGGATCGACATGACCAAGGCTTTGCTGGCCGGGCTGTCCAAGGCAGAGCAGGCCGCCATTGCCCAAGGCACGGCAAAGCGGGTCTATCGGGTGTAAGCGCGGCTAAAGCGCCAGCTTCGCCTCTGTTTCGGCCAGAAGGCGGGCTGAGGCGGCAAGGGCCGCGGTCTCGGGCTCATCCAGTTCCGGGCGCAGTTCGGCGGTGATGCCTTGGCGCGTCAGGACGCGGGGCAGGGACAGGGTGACCGAAGCCACCCCGCCAATATCGGTCGTGCGGGACGACAGGGACAGGACCGCGCCTTCATCCGCCGCGATGGCGCGGACGATGCGGGCAAGGCCTGCGCCGATGCCGTGCCAGGTGGCACCTTTGCCTTCGATGATGCGGTAGGCGGCGCGGCGGACGCCTTCATCAATCCTCGCCCGCACAGTATCGGTGATGGCCGCGCCCACCTGGGCTGCGAAACTTGCGATGGGGACAGACCCCGCGCGGGCCGCGGACCAGGCCAGAACCTCGCTGTCGCCATGTTCGCCAAGGACATAGGCGTGCACCGATTGCGGCGCGATGCCAAGGTGGCGGCCGATCAGGCTGCGAAAGCGGGCAGTGTCCAGGATCGTGCCCGAACCGATCACGCGCGATGGGTCAAGGCCGGACAGGCGGGTGGCGACATGGGTCATCACATCGACCGGGTTGGTGGCAATGATGAGGATCGCATCCGGGGCAGCGCGGGTGACCGCACTGACCACCACGCGGAACACCTCGGCGTTGCGTTCCAGAAGGTGCAACCGGGTTTCGCCGGGCTTTTGGCCAACACCTGCGGCAAGGATCACGACACCCGCCCCGGCCAGATCGGCATAATCCCCGGCGCGCACCGTGACCGGGCGGCCAAAGGGGACAGCGTGCGAGATATCCTCAGCCTCGGCCAGAGCGCGGGCAGGGTTGGCATCAACCAGCACCACCTCGCTTGCGCCACCGCCAAGGACCAAGGCAAAGCCCGCCGCACTTCCG
This sequence comes from Rhodobacterales bacterium, assembly GCA_038211355.1. Taxonomy (GTDB): domain Bacteria; phylum Pseudomonadota; class Alphaproteobacteria; order Rhodobacterales; family Rhodobacteraceae; genus Tabrizicola. The sequence goes on from JBBQVR010000012.1 coordinate 7,935, forward strand.
ACCATGCCGGTGCCGATGATGCCAACCTTCATGCGCGTCCCCCTGATGGCGTTGCCAAGGGTCGCGCGGACAAGGCGGCGGCGCAAGGGGCACGGCGACCCCTTCGGCAGCTTTAGGCAGAAACCTGTGCGGGTGATGCGCCAGACCCGGCGAAAAGCGCCGCCTGTCCGCAGGTCCCTGTCAAGTTGGGCCTGCGGCCAGTCTTGCGCCCAGCGCATGGCACGATGTCCCCACGGCGGCCACTGCTGCCCCCAGCCAAAACCGGATTTCCGACTGGTCAGAAGGGGCGATCTTCGCTACTCTGTTCTGAAGACCCGGGGGGATACATCCGGGCTTAAGGCAGAGCAGGCGTTTTCCAGGCGGTTTTCCCATGACTGAAATGGTCTATGGCTCCAATCCCATACGGGTGACGGAACCGGTGCTTCCCCGTTGGTGGCGCACCATCGACAAGTGGACGCTGACATCTGTCTTCGTCCTCTTTGGCATCGGTTTGCTGCTTGGGCTGGCCGCGTCGGTGCCCCTTGCCACGCGCAACGGGCTGGAGCCGTTCTACTACGTCCAGCGCCAGGCCTTTTTCGGCGGGATCGCCCTTGTGGTCATGATCGCGATTTCGATGATGTCGCCGGCAATGGTGCGCAGGCTGGGTGTCATGGGCTTTGCGGCGTCCATGGTGGCGCTGATGCTGCTGCCTCTGTTCGGCACCGATTTCGGCAAGGGTGCGGTGCGCTGGTTCAGCTTTGGCTTTGCCAGCTTCCAGCCGTCCGAGTTCCTGAAGCCCGGGTTTGTCATCGTGGTGGCTTGGCTGATCGCGTCGGCGCAGGATCTGAACGGGCCACCCGGCAAGTCCATTTCCTTTGCGCTGACGCTGGTGGTGGCGGCGTTCCTTGCGATGCAGCCTGATTTTGGTCAGGCGGCGTTGATCATCTTTGCCTGGGGCGTGATCTATTTCATCGGTGGCGCGCCGATGACGCTGATCGTGGTGGTGGGCGGCATAGTCGCCGTGGCCGGGCTGGGCTTTTATGAGGCGTCGGAACACTTTGCACGCCGGATCGACGGGTTCCTGTCGCCCGACGTGGACCCCCGGACCCAGCTGGGCTATGCCGCCAACGCCATTCAAGAGGGCGGGTTCTTCGGTGTTGGCGTGGGCGAGGGGCAGGTCAAATGGTCGCTGCCGGATGCCCATACCGACTTCATCATCGCGGTTGCGGCTGAAGAATATGGCCTGATCCTGGTGCTGGTCATTCTGGCGCTTTACGGGGTGATCGTGGTGCGGTCGCTGGGCCGCCTTCTGGCCGAACGTGACCCCTTTGCCCGGCTGGCCGGTGCGGGTCTGGCCTGCATCTTTGGCGTGCAGGCGATGATCAACATGGGTGTGGCCGTGCGGCTGTTGCCCGCCAAGGGGATGACGCTGCCATTTGTCAGCTATGGCGGATCGTCGGTCATTGCTGCCGGGATCACAATGGGGATGCTGCTGGCCCTGACCCGCCAGCGCCCGCGTGGCCAGATGAGCGACGTCTTTCGGCGGGGGCGGTGATGCACAGCGCGGATACCTTTCTGGCAAACGCGCCTTCCCCATCCCTCCCCCACACAGGGGGAAGGGGGGCGCCTTTGCCCATCGTCGGATGGAACGCACGATGACGGGCAAGCTGCTTCTCATCGCGGCGGGCGGCACCGGTGGGCACATGTTCCCTGCGCAGGCCCTGGCCGAGGCGATGCTGGCGCGCGGTTGGCGGGTCAAGCTGTCCACCGATGACCGGGGCGCGCGCTATGCGGGTGGGTTCCCGGGCGCGGTGCAGATCGAGAGGGTGGCCAGCGCCACTTTCGCGCGGGGCGGTGCAGTGGCCAAGCTGTTGGTCCCGTTGCGCATCGTTGCCGGCGTCGCCCGGGCGCTGGTGTCGCAGATGCGCGACAAGCCTGCGGTGGTGGTGGGGTTCGGCGGCTATCCGTCGATCCCGGCGCTGTCGGCGGCCTGGGTGCTGCGGCTGCCCCGGATGATCCACGAACAAAACGGCGTCCTTGGCCGGGTCAACCAGATCTTCGCCCGCCGGGTGCAGGCCGTGGCCTGCGGGACCTGGCCCACGACACTGCCCGTCGGCTTGACCGGTGAAGCCGTGGGCAACCCCGTGCGACAGGCCGTGCTGGACCGGGCGGCGGCGCCCTACATCCCGCCCGGCGATTACCCGATGGCGCTGGTGGTGATCGGCGGCAGTCAGGGCGCGCGCATCCTGTCGGACATGGTGCCCGCAGCCGTTGCTCTGCTGCCCGAAGGCCTTCGCGCCAACCTGCGCATCGCCCATCAGGCGCGGGATGAAGATGCCACGCGCGCCGCCCATGCCTATGAGGCCGCCGGTGTTCGGGCCGAGATCGCCCCGTTCTTCGCCGATATCCCGCGCCGCCTGTCCGAGGCGCAGCTGGTCATCAGCCGGTCAGGTGCCTCATCCGTCGCCGATATCAGCGTGATCGGCCGGCCAGCGATCCTGATCCCCTATGCGGCGGCGACGGGTGACCACCAGACCGCCAACGCCAAGGGTATCGTGGACGAGGGTGGCGCAGTCATGCTGCCTGAGAATGCGCTTGACGCAACTGCGCTGGCACGGCACATCGCCGCGATCCTGGAAGACCCCTTGAAGGCCGAGACCATGGCGCGCGCCGCCCTTGGCACCGGCAAACCTGATGCGACCGCCCGCCTTGTGGCGCTGGTCGAAGCCCTGGCCGGAGAGCACGCATGAACGCAGCCACCAAACTGCCGCTGGAACTGGGACCGATCCATTTTGTCGGCATCGGCGGTATTGGGATGAGCGGGATCGCCGAGGTTCTGATGACGCTGGGCTACCGCGTGCAGGGGTCGGACGCCAAGGCGACCAAGATCACCGACCGGCTGGTCAAGCTGGGTGCCACGGTGTTTGAGGGCCAGGATGCCGCAAACATTGGCGAGGCGGCAGTGGTCGTGATCTCCTCGGCCATCAAGAAGGGCAACCCGGAACTGGAGGAAGCCCGCCGCCGCAAGCTGCCCGTCGTGCGCCGGGCCGAGATGCTGGCCGAACTGATGCGCCTGCGGTCAAACATCGCCGTGGCCGGGACGCATGGCAAGACAACGACGACGACGATGGTGGCAACCTTGCTGGACAAGGGCGGGTTTGACCCCACGGTGATCAACGGCGGCGTGATCCACGCTTACGGCTCGAACGCGCGGGCCGGGGCGGGCGAGTGGATGGTGGTCGAGGCGGACGAGTCCGACGGCAGCTTCAACCGCCTGCCTGCAACGATTGCCATCGTCACCAACATTGACCCCGAGCATATGGAGCACTGGCACACCTTTGATGCTCTGCGCAAAGGCTTCCTGGATTTCGTGTCGAACATTCCGTTCTACGGCCTTGCGGTCTGCTGCACCGATCATCCTGAGGTGCAGGCGCTGGTTGGCCGGATCACGGATCGTCGGGTCGTGACCTTCGGCTTCAACGCCCAGGCGGACGTGCGGGCGCAAAACCTGACCTATGAAAACGGCACCGCACATTTCGACATCGCCCTGCAAGGTGAGGATGCGGTGATTGACGGCTGTACCCTGCCGATGCCGGGCGATCACAACGTAAGCAACGCCTTGGCGGCCGTGGCCGTGGCGCGGTATCTGGGCATGAAAAAGGACGAGATCCGCGAGGCTTTGGCCGGTTTCGCGGGCGTGAACCGCCGCTTCACCAAAGTGGCCGAGGTGAACGGCGTCACCATCATTGACGATTACGGCCACCACCCGGTGGAAATCGCCGCCGTCTTGAAGGCCGCGCGGCAGGCCACCAAAGGTCGGATCATCGCCGTCCATCAGCCGCACCGGTACACCCGGATGGCCAGCCTGTTCGAAGAATTCTGCACCTGCTTTAACGAGGCCGACGTGGTGGCCATCGCCGATGTCTATGCGGCGGGCGAAGACCCGATCCCGGGTGCCGCCCGCGATGATCTGGTGGCGGGCCTGATCGCCCACGGCCACCGCGACGCCCGCGCGCTGATGGATGAGGCGGACCTTGCAAGGCTGGTCAAGGAACAGGCACGCCCCGGCGATATGGTGGTCTGTCTGGGTGCCGGCACGATCAGCGGTTGGGCCAACGCGCTGCCCGCCAAGCTGATCGGAGCGGCTGCGTGAGCACGCCACTGATCCTTGGCTGCTTGTGGGTGCTGGCTTCGGCCATCGTGGCGATGCTGCCAATGAAGCGACAGATGGTGCCAGGTGTGGCACTTCTGATCGCGGCCCCTTTTCTGGTAGTCTGGATCGGTTGGGTGCATGGCTGGGTCTGGCTGTGCCTTGGCCTTTTTGCCTTCGTGTCGATGTTCCGCAACCCGCTGCGCTATTTCATTCGCCGCGCCTTGGGCCTGCCTGCGCCTCTGCCAAAGGAGCTTGAGAAATGATGCTCCCCCTGGCGCTGTGTCTGGTCTGGCTGATTGCGGCCAACGTGATCGCGATGTTTCCGTCGCGCGATTACCATTGGCGCGCGGCCTACGGGATGATCGCCATCGGCGTGCCCTTGCTGGGCTGGGTAACCTATGAAGGCGGGCCGATCATCGGCATGGTGATCCTGGCCGCAGGGGCGTCTATCCTGCGCTGGCCGGTGGTCTACTTCTGGCGCTGGCTGAAACGGCAGGTTGGATAACCGATGTTCGGGATCGAGAGTGATCTGATCCGGTATCTTGTGGCGCTTGGGGTCGGAACTGCCTTGACGGCAGCGATCATCACCTGGGTCATGGCCCGGCGGCACGGCTGGAAAGCGGCGTTGCTGGTGCCTTTGGCAATTTTCCTTGGTGCGGTCGGGATGGTCTGGCGCATCACCGGGCAGGGTGGGGGTGCCAATCTTGACCTGATCGGAATGGCGTCGGTTCTGGCCGCACCGGGAATTTTTGGCGCCTTGATCGCGCTTTTGATTGCGGCGCGGCGGCGCTAGTCAGGCTTTTTCTTGCGGGCGGCAGGGCGCCCGGCTATCCACACGGGCATGACCCAAATGCCCACCCCGCGCGGCGCTTTGACGCCGAACCGCCCCCTGGCCGACCTGACCTGGCTGCGCGTTGGCGGGCCTGCCGACTGGCTGTTTCAACCGGCCGATCCGGCCGACCTTGTGGCGTTTCTGGCCGCGCTCGACCCTGCCGTTCCGGTCTTTCCGATGGGCGTGGGCTCAAACCTGATCGTGCGCGATGGCGGTATCCGGGCGGTGGTCATCCGGTTGGGGCGCGGGTTCAACGGGGTCGACGTTGACGGCGACCGGGTGACCGCAGGGGCCGCAGCGCTGGATGCGCATGTCGCAAGGCGGGCGGCTGAGGCGGGGCTGGACCTGACCTTTCTGCGCACGATCCCCGGCAGCATCGGCGGTGCTGTGCGAATGAACGCGGGATGTTACGGCGCCTATGTCTCCGATGTGCTGGAGGAGGCGCAGATCATCACCCGCGCAGGTCAGGTGCAGACCCTGCCCGCCACAGCCCTTGCCTTGCGCTATCGTCAAAGCGACCTGCCCGATGGCGCGGTGATCGTATCGGCGACGTTCCGGGCAAAGCCGGGTGATCCAGACACGCTGGCCGCGCGGATGGTGGATCAAATCGCAAAGCGCGATGCCAGCCAACCCACAAGGGATAGATCCGCTGGCAGCACTTTCCGCAACCCCTTGGGCCGCAGCAGCACCGGGGCCGCCGATGACACGCATGAGCTGAAGGCCTGGAAGGTCATCGACGATGCTGGAATGCGGGGGGCGAAACTGGGCGGGGCGCAGATGTCGCCGATGCATTCCAACTTCCTGATCAACGCTGGTGGTGCAACTGCCGCCGATCTGGAAAATCTGGGCGAGGATGTGCGAAAAAAGGTTTTCCAATCAAGCGGTATCGCGTTAGAGTGGGAAATCATGCGGGTCGGAGAATATCCGCACGACTAACAATATCACGGGTCACATAAGACCCGGATGAGGCAGTAAATGGCGGGCGCATCGAGCAGGATGTCCCCCAGAGTGGCGGTTTTGATGGGTGGGCTTTCCGCTGAGCGGGAGGTCTCTCTTGTTTCAGGGCGTGAATGCGCCGTGGCCCTCCGGGAGGCTGGATATCAGGTGGTTGAGGTCGATTGCGGCCCCGACCTTGCCGTGCGTTTGGCCGAAATCCAGCCCGATGTCTGCTTTAACGCACTGCATGGCCGCTGGGGCGAAGATGGCTGCGTTCAGGGCCTGCTGGAGTGGCTGGCCATTCCCTACACCCATTCCGGCGTCCTTGCCTCGGCGCTTGCGATGGACAAGGCCAAGACCAAAGAGGTTTACGCCGCCGCTGGCCTGCCGGTCGTGGCAAGCGTGCTGGCCGCCCGAGATGACGTTGAGGCGGGGCACGTGTTGCCACCGCCCTATGTGGTCAAGCCGAACAACGAAGGGTCGTCCGTCGGCGTCTATATCGTGCGCGAAGGGGCGAATGCGCCGCGCCTAGCGTCCACGATGCCCGCCACCGTCATGGTTGAGGCTTATGCCCCCGGCCGGGAACTGACCACCACAGTGATGGGCGACCGGGCGCTGGGGGTGACGGATATCATCACCGACGGCTGGTATGACTATGACGCCAAGTACAAACCCGGCGGCAGCCGCCACGAATGCCCCGCGAATGTGCCTGCTGAGATTGCGGCCGCCTGTCTGGACTTTGCCCTGCGCGCGCATGCAGCCCTTGGCTGCCGGGGCGTCAGCCGCACCGATTTTCGCTGGGATGAAAGCCGGGGGTTGGCGGGCCTGATCCTGCTGGAAACGAACACCCAGCCCGGAATGACCCCCACCTCGCTCGCCCCCGAACAGGCAGCCATGCAGGGGATCAGCTTTGCCGATTTCTGCGACTGGATGGTGAAGGACGCATCATGCAACCGCTGACCGCCACCCGCGCCTTTGGCCCGCCCGGTGCCCGGATCGGAACGCTTGCAGCCGGTCACGCCAAGGTGCCACGCCCGGTTCAGCCGCCCCAGCAGGCCCAGCCCGCCCGCCCGGTGCGGCGCGATCCGGCGCCGTCAAAATGGGCCTACCGCGCGCAGCGGATGTTGCTCACGCCCTATGTGCGGATGTTCCTGCGCACCGGCCTGCCGATGCTGGCGCTGATTGGTGGGGTGACGATCTGGCTGTCGGATGACACCCGCCGCCAGGGGCTGATCACCACGCTGACCGATCTGCGCGCCGATTTCGAAGCGCGGCCCGAATTTCGCGTCAGCCTCGCGCGGGTGGAAGGCGCGTCGGATGATCTGGCCGAGGCGGTGCGTGCCCGGCTGGGGCTGACGCTGCCGATGTCGTCCTTTGACATCAACCTTGATGAGGTCCGCGCAAGGGTTGAGGCGCTGGATGCCGTTGCCCGCGCCGATCTGCGGGTGCGCTCGGGCGGGGTGTTGCAGGTGCTGATCACCGAACGCGTGCCCGTCGCCATCTGGCGCACGGAAACCGGGCTGACGCTGGTCGACGACACCGGCCACCGCGTGGCAGGCCTTGTCGCGCGCAGCGACCGTGCCGACCTGCCGTTGATCGCGGGCGCCGGTGCCGATCTTGCCGCGCCCGAAGCTTTGGACCTGATTGCCGCCGCCGGCCCCCTTGCCCCCCGCATCCGCGGCCTTGTCCGAATGGGCGAACGGCGCTGGGACCTGGTCCTTGACCGCGACCAGCGCGTGCTTTTGCCCGAAAAGAACCCCGTCCAGGCGCTGGAGCGTCTGCTGGCGCTGGATCACGTCCAGGACATCATGAACCGCGACATCCTGACCGTCGATCTGCGGTCAGACCACCGCCCCACCCTTCGCCTTACCCCCAACGCCCTTGCCGAGATGCGCCGTGCTCAAGGCATCGTATCCGTGGAGAACGAATTGTGACCGATCTCTATACCTCTCAACGTGCCATGCGAAACATGCGCAAAGCCGCGATGCAACGCGGCGTGATCGCCATTCTGGATGTGGGCACGTCGAAGATCGCCTGCCTGATCCTGCGCTTTGACGGCCCTGACCGCCTGCGCGAACAGGACGGCGTGCGCCCCATGGCCGGGCAAAGTCAGTTCCGGGTGATCGGGGCGGCAACCACGCGGTCACGCGGGGTGCGCTTTGGCGAAATCGCCGTGATGAATGAGACCGAGCGCGCGATCCGCACCGCCGTGCAGGCGGCGCAGAAGATGGCAAACGTCCGGGTTGACCATGTGATCGCCTGCTTTTCGGGCGCGGAACCGCGCAGCTACGGCTTGGCGGGCGACTTGGACCTGGCTGACAGCGTCGTGACCGAACAGGACGTCAGCCGCGTGCTGTCGGCCTGCGACGTGCCTGACCTGGGGCAGGGGCGTGAGGTTTTGCACGCCCAGCCGGTAAACTTTGCGCTGGACCACCGGTCTGGCCTTGGCGATCCGCGCGGGCAGATCGGGCATCGGCTGGCGGTGGACATGCATCTTCTGTCAGTTGACGGCGATGTTGTGCAGAACCTGCTTTACTGCATCAAGCGCTGTGACCTTGAACTGGCGGGGCTGGCGTCGTCGGCCTATGTGTCCGGTATCTCGAGCCTGGTCGAAGATGAACAGGAACTGGGCGCCGCCTGCATCGACATTGGCGGCGGGGCCACGGGCCTGTCGATCTTCATGAAAAAGCACATGATCTATGCAGATTCGGTGCGGATGGGCGGGGATCATGTAACCTCCGACATCTCGAAGGGTTTGCAGATCTCGCCCACGATGGCCGAGCGGATCAAGACCCGGCACGGCGGCCTTTACGCCACCGGCATGGACGACCGTGAGATGATCGACATCGGCGGTGACAGTGGCGATTGGGAAAAGGATCGCCGCCAGATCAGCCGGACCGAACTGATCGGCATCATGCGGCCACGGGTCGAAGAGATCCTTGAAGAGGTGCGCGGCACGTTGGATGCAGCGGGCTTTGACAGCCTGCCCAGCCAGCAGATCGTGCTGACCGGCGGTGGCAGCCAGATCCCGGGGCTGGATGGGCTGGCGACGCGCATCCTTGGCCAGCGGGTTCGGCTTGGCCGGCCGTTGCGGGTGCAAGGTCTGCCACAGGCTGCCACCGGTGCGGCATTTGCCAGCGCGGTGGGCCTTTGCCTCTTTGCAGCGCATCCACAAGACGAATGGTGGGATTTCGAAATTCCCGCCGAGCGTTATCCGGCACGGTCGCTGCGGCGGGCGGTGAAATGGTTCAAGGACAACTGGTGACCCCAACATCTATCCATAAAGGCGAAATACCGCTGAATCGGGAACACAAATCCCCAGATTTTGCGGCATTCCAGACTTTTTTTCGTGACCTTTAACCGGGTTGTGGATAGATTCGGGGATAAGTCGGTCAGATGCACGCGGGACAGGTGCAGTCAGGGCCGGAAAAGAAACAGGCGGCAGACAAGAAACGGACGGGCAAACCCATGGCACTCAATCTGACGATGACTCCTGAGCGTGAAGAGCTGAAGCCGCGCATCACCGTCTTCGGTGTGGGCGGGGCCGGCGGCAACGCGGTGAACAACATGATCGACCAGGCCCTGGAAGGGGTTGAGTTTGTCGTGGCCAACACCGACGCGCAGGCCCTGCAGCAAAGCCGGGCGCACGCGCGCATCCAGATGGGTGTGAAGGTGACCGAAGGCCTTGGCGCAGGCGCGCGGCCGACGGTGGGTGCTGCAGCGGCGGAAGAGACGATTGAGGAAATCGTTGATCACCTTGCGGGCGCGCACATGTGCTTCATCACCGCTGGTATGGGTGGCGGCACCGGCACTGGGGCGGCCCCGATCATCGCGCAGGCCGCGCGGGAACTGGGCGTTCTGACTGTCGGCGTCGTGACCAAGCCCTTCCAGTTTGAAGGCAACAAGCGGATGCGTCAGGCCGAAGAGGGGATCGAAGCCCTGCAAAAGGTCGTCGATACGCTGATCATCATTCCAAACCAAAACCTCTTCCGCCTAGCCAACGAACGCACCACCTTTACCGAAGCCTTCGCGATGGCCGACGACGTGCTTTATCAAGGTGTCAAGGGCGTGACCGACCTGATGGTGCGCCCCGGCCTCATCAACCTCGACTTCGCCGACGTGCGCGCGGTGATGGACGAGATGGGCAAGGCGATGATGGGCACCGGCGAAGCCTCGGGTGAGGATCGCGCGGTTCAGGCGGCAGAGAAGGCGATTGCCAACCCGCTGCTGGACGAAATCAGCCTGCATGGCGCCAAGGGTGTGTTGATCAACATTACCGGCGGCCATGACCTGACGCTGTTTGAACTGGACGAAGCCGCGAACATCATCCGAGAAAAGGTCGATCCTGACGCGAACATCATCGTGGGTTCCACGCTTGACACCAGCATGGAAGGCCGCATCCGCGTGTCAGTCGTGGCCACGGGCATCGACGCCTCGGCCGGACGGCATGAGGTTCCGGTGGCGCGACGGTCAATGGCAGCGCCGCTGACCCTGACCCCGGCCTACCAGACCGAAGCGCCGCGCCCGGTTGCACAGCCCATGGCGGCCTCAGCCCCCGCACCGCAGCCTCAGATGGCAGAAGATGAGCCGGAAACCCTGCTTGCCAACCTCTTTGACGGGGCAGGCAGCAATGCCGGGATCGAAGAAGACAGCTACGGCGTCGATGATCTGCCGCCGCCAGTCTACCGTCCGCAGCCTGCGGCCCAGCCGTCGATGATCCGGTCGGCCCCCGCTGCGATTGAGGCAGATCCCGGGATCTTTGTCGCACCGCGCCCGCGGAACGCTGGCCAACCCTCGCCCGAGGCGTTGGCCCGCCTGCAGGCGGCCGTGGCGCGCCCCGCTGCAACTGCGGCGCAGAAGTTCGCGCGCCCGGCCCCGGTTTCAGCCCCGGCACAGGCCCATGAACGGGCCCCCGCAGCGCCCTCCGCCGCCGCCAAGCCGCGCTTTGGCATCGGGTCGCTGATCAACCGGATGGCTGGTCATCTTGAGGCTACGGCAGAACGTCCCGCCCCCAACGCGTCCCGCGCCCAGCCGCCGGTGACCGCCTATGACGACGACCATGACATGGGCACCGATCAGGACCGGATCGAGATTCCGGCCTTCCTGCGCCGTCAGGCCAACTGACACATCGCGTCATCTGACGCTTGGAAAGGCCCGGTGACGCCGGGCCTTTTTCTTTTGGTTCAGGCGCTTGGCTGGTTTGCGCCACTGTTACATACCGTCACAAAGAGTGAGTTGAGCTTGATCCCCCGCGCGACTAGCTAAGGGATAACCGGAAGCGGGTCTTCAAACCCGCCCCAAATGAGGTTGAGCGCGTCGTGCAGAACAGTTTGATCACCCCAGCCAGTTTTTCCGGGTTTGGCCTGCACTCCGGCGCGCCGGTGGTGATGGTCGTGCGCCCGGCGCCGGCAGATCACGGGGTCTGGTTCCGCCGCACGGATGTTGCCGGTCCGGGCGCGCTGGTGCCCGCGCGCTGGGATGCCGTCACGCCGTCGCGGCTGTGCACGGTGGTGGAAAACGCCGAAGGCATCTCGGTCTCGACCATCGAGCATGTGATGGCGGCCCTTGCCGGCAGCGGTGTCCACAATGCGCTGATCGACATTGACGGGCCTGAGGTTCCGATTCTGGACGGGTCTGCCGTGCCCTTCGTCGAAGGCTTCCTTGCCGCCGGGATTGATGAGCTTGACGCCCCGGTCCGTGCGGTCCGGGTCCTCAAATCCATCGAAGTGCGTGAGGGTGAGGCCGTGGCCCGCCTCGATCCCGCCGACATGCTGGAAATCAACTTCCGCATCTCGTTTGAAGATGCAGCCATTGGCACCCAGTCCCGGCGTCTGAACATGGCCAATGGCGCGTTCGTGCGTGAACTGTCGGACAGCCGGACCTTCTGCCGCCAGTCTGACGTGGACGCGATGCGTGAGGCCGGTCTGGCCCTTGGCGGCACGCTGGAAAACGCCGTGGTGTTTGAGGGCGCGCGTGTCCTGTCGCCCGGTGGTCTGCGTCATGCCGATGAACCGGTGCGCCACAAGATGCTGGATGCGCTGGGGGATCTGGCCCTTGCCGGGGGCCCGATCCTGGGCCGCTACACGGGCGAACGCGCTGGTCATGCGATGACCAACCGCCTGCTGCGGGCGCTCTTTGCGGATGCCAGCGCTTACCAGCTGGTGGACTGCGGCCCGCAGACGCTGGGCAAGCTGCCCGGCGTTGGTGTGCATCTGGGTGACCTTCCCACACGTGCCTCGGCACGCACCTAAGGTTTTCCGTCGCGCAAAAGTCACGAAAGGCGTTTTGCGCCCCGGATTTTTCTGTGCTAGGACGTGGCAAAGCATGGGGCAAATGCCGGGGCAAATCGCCTTGGCGACAGGTCCTGACAGGGGCTCCAGCGACGGGCACCGAACGGGGGCGGCAGGTTTGGATAGGCGGAACATGTCAGGCAGCAGGCCCGGCTCAGGGATTGTGGTAACGGCGATCTTGATGGCAACGCTGGCAGGCTGTGCCAGCGGCTCGCGTGAGCGCGCGCTGGACACCTACACCGCCGAGGAAATCTTCAAGCGTGGTGAGCTGGAGCTTGAAACCAGCGGCCGCCCGGATGACGCGCTTTTGTACTTCCAGGAAGTTGAGCGTCTGTATCCCTATACCGAATTCGCCAAGCGGGCGCTGATCATGCAGGCATTCACCCTGCACAAGGCCAAGAAATACCCCGAGGCGCGCGATGCCGCCCAGCGTTTCCTGGACTTTTACCCTGGCGATGAGGACGCGCCCTATGCGCTCTACCTCATGGCGCTTAGCTATTATGACCAGATTGACGATGTCGGACGCGATCAGGGTGTGACCTTCCAGGCGCTGCGCGGCATGCGCGACGTGATCGAGACCTATCCTGACAGCGAATATGCCCGCTCGGCGATCCTGAAGTTCGATCTGGCCTTTGACCAGCTTGCGGCCAAGGAAATGGAGGTCGGGCGCTACTACCTCAAGCGCGGCCACTATGCCGCCGCGATCAACCGCTTCCGGACCGTCGTGCAGGATTTCCAGACCACCACCCACACGGCTGAGGCGTTGCACCGGCTGGTGGAAAGCTATCTGGCGCTGGGTCTGGACGATGAGGCGCAGACGGCAGGGGCGGTGCTGGGCTACAACTATCAGGCCTCGCCCTTCTACGATGACAGTTTCCGCCTTCTGAAAGGCAAGGGCCTGTCGCCCGAGGCCAAGGGTGAAAGCTGGCTGACGCAGGTTTACCGCCAGATGGTGCGGGGCGAATGGTTGTGATCCCGGTGCGCAAGGCTTGCGCACCTTGTGGGCCCGGACATGCTGCGTAGCCTTGATATCCGCGATGTGCTGATCATCGACCGGCTCAGCCTTGACCTTGGCCCCGGCCTGAACGTGCTGACCGGTGAGACAGGGGCGGGCAAGTCGATCCTTCTGGACGCGCTTGGCTTTGTGTTGGGCTGGCGCGGGCGGGCAGAACTGGTGCGCCAGGGGGCTGCTCAGGGTGAGGTGACGGCGGTCTTTGACCTGCCCCCCGGCCACGCCGCCCAGGCCGTGCTGGCCGAGGCCGGGATCGAGGCCGAGGATGAGCTGATCCTGCGCCGCATCAACACTGCCGATGGCCGCAAGACGGCTTGGGTCAACGATCGCCGCGTGTCGGGCGAGGTGCTGCGCGACCTGTCGGATCATCTGGTGGAACTGCATGGCCAGCATGACGACCGGGGCCTTTTGAACCCGCGTGGCCACCGGACCCTGCTGGATACCTTCGCAGACCTTGACCTTGCCGCCTTGCGCGCCGCCTGGGGCCAGCAACGCAGCGCCCGCACGGCCCTGGCCGAGGCTGTGGCGGTCCTGTCACGCGCCGCCGCCGAGGAAGAGTTTCTGCGTCATGCCGTCGCCGAACTGGACAAGCTGAACCCAGAACCGGGCGAAGATGCCGCACTCGACGCCCGTCGCCGCCTGATGCAGGGCGCCGCTCGCATCCGCGAAGACGTGGCCAAGGGCCTGATGGCGCTGTCTGATCAGGGTGCCGAAGGCCGGATGCGCGATGCCTTGCGCTGGCTGGAAGGGGCGACCGACAAGGCCGAAGGGCGGCTGGACGCAGCCCTTGCCGCCCTGAACCGCGCGCTGATCGAATTGGGTGAGGCGCAGTCCGGCGTCGAAGGCGCGCTTGAGGCGCTGGATTTTGATCCGTCTGAGTTGGAGCGCGCCGAGGAACGCCTGTTTGCCATCCGCGCGCTGGCGCGCAAGCACGGGCAGTTGCCTGATAACCTTGGCGGCTTCGCCCAAGGCCTGCGCACCCGGCTGGCCGCGATTGACGGCGGTGCTGCCGGCATTGCCCGCCTGCAAAAGGCCGTGGCCGAGGCGGAGGTGACCTTTGCTGCGGAGGCTGCGCGTGTGACAACCGCCCGGCGCGAGGCTGCCAAACGGCTGGATGCCGCGATGGCCGCCGAACTGGCGCCTTTGAAGATGGAGCGTGCGGTTTTCGTCACTGAATTTGCCCCCGGTGAGCCGGGGCCAGAGGGCGTTGACGCGGTGACCTTCACCGTCGCCACCAACCCCGGCGCGCCTGCGGGGGCGCTGAACCGCATCGCCTCGGGCGGAGAGCTGTCGCGGTTCCTGCTGGCGTTGAAGGTTTGCCTGACCGGCGACAGCCCCGGCCAGACCCTGATCTTTGATGAGATTGACCGGGGCGTCGGCGGGGCCACTGCTGATGCAGTAGGGCGCCGTCTGCGGGCGCTTGCGACAGGTGCGCAGGTGCTTGTGGTCACCCACTCCCCCCAGGTGGCGGCTTTTGGCGCGCAGCACTGGCGGGTGGAAAAGCGCGTGGTCGCGGATCAGACCCTGTCCACCGTTACCCCCTTGGGCGCTGGCGACCGGGTGGAAGAGATCGCCCGCATGCTGGCCGGTGACACGGTGACCGAAGCCGCCCGCGCCGCCGCCCGCGCCTTGTTGCAAGGCTGACCGCCAAAGTAGCGGTTCTGCGGCGCTTCGCCTGCCGTTACGGCAGAAAAGTCATGACCTATGCATCAGGCGCATGGCGGGATTTCCGCATCATGCCTGTCATGCTGCGCTGCGGCGTCCTATCTTGGGAACAAGACGAAAGGACGTGTCATATGTATAACCTCTTCAAATCCATGGTTTCCGCGACCCGCACCCCCAGCGATGCCGAACGTGAGCGGGCCTATCTGAACGGCGCCGTGTCGCGCTTTGACCTGGAACGCCGCGAGCGTGAGATTGAAAACGGCCTCTTCCGCCACCTGCATCCCTACTTCTAGGGTCGGTCCGCGTTACGCACCATCCGGCCCCGGCACCAGCTTGCCGGGGTTCATCAGACCAAGCGGGTCCAGCGCGCGTTTCAGCGTGCCCATGACCGCCCAGGCTAGCCCGTGTTCGGCCGCCATATGGCCCAGCTTGCCAAATCCCACGCCATGTTCGCCCGTGATCGTGCCTCCCAGCCGCAAGGCGCGGTCGGCCATCAGGCCAGCAAGGCGTTTGGCAGTGGCCACCTCATCCGCCGCAGCCGGGTTGACCAATAGGATTGCGTGAAAGTTGCCGTCGCCGACATGGCCAAGGATCGGACCGGGGATGCCCGAGGCGGCAATGTCGGCCCGTGTCTCCTCCACCGCTTGGGCAAGGGCCGAGATCGGCACACAGACATCCGTCACCACCGCCTTCGCGCCCGGGCGTGAGGCAAGGATGGCGCGATAAGCGCTGTGCCGGGCGGCCCACAGGCGGGTGCGGTCCTCTTGCCGTTCGGCCCATTGCAGACCTTCGGCACCGAAGCCTTCGGCAAGGTCGCGAAACCGGCGGGTGTCTTCGGCCACGCCTTCGGGGTGGCCGTGAAACTCGACCAGCAGCTGCGGGGCAGCGGGCAGTGTCAGCCGGGAAAAGGCGTTGCAGGCCAGCACGGTTTCGACATCCAGAAACTCGATCCGCGCGGGGGTCAGGCCCATCTGCATGGTGGCAATCACGCAATCTACCGCTTGGGAAACCCCCGGAAAAGCGGCAACTGCGGTCATCACCGCTTCGGGCTGGCCATGCAGGCGCAGGGTCAATTCGGTAATCAGGCCTAGTGTGCCTTCGGACCCCACCATCAGCGCCGTCAGGTCATAGCCTGCCGATGATTTCGGCGCACCCGTGCCGGTGCGGATCACCCGGCCATCGGCCAGCACCACCTGCAGACCCCGCACGTTGTCACGCATCGTGCCATAGCGTACCGCCGTGGTGCCCGAGGCGCGGGTGGCCGCCATCCCGCCCAGGGTGGCATTTGCGCCGGGGTCCACCGGGAACATCAACCCGGTGGTGCGCAGGTCATGGTTCAGCGCCTCGCGCGTGATGCCGGGCTGGACGCGCACCAACCGGTCCTCGGCCCGCAGTTCAAGCACGGCGGCCATGTGGCGGAAATCCACCACGACACCCCCGGCAATCGCCAGCGCGTGCCCTTCAAGTGAGGAGCCCGCCCCCCAGCCGATCAACGGCACACGGTGGCGGGTGGACCAGACGGCCAGTGCTGCCACCTCAGCCGTGGTGTGGGGAAAGACCACCGCATCCGGCAGGCCTGCGGTGATCAGGCTTTCACTGGCCCCGTGTTCGGCCAGCACGGCAGGTGCCAGCGACAACCACCCGCCAAACAGCAGGCGCAGCTCAGCCAGGGCGGGATCGGTCAGCATGGGGACGACACTAGCGCCCACGGCAAGCGCCGCCAAGGGGTAGCCCTTGGGGCCGCCTTGCGCTATCACGCCCGCATCATCCATCCAGGGGAATCGCCCATGAAAGCCGCCGTCGTCACCTTTCCGGGCTCAAACTGCGACCGCGACCTTGCAACTGCCTTTGAAGGCGCAGGGTTTGACGTGACGCGGGTCTGGCACAAGGACACCGACCTGCCGCGCGGCGTTGACGTGGTGGGGGTGCCGGGTGGCTTTTCCTTTGGCGATTACCTGCGCTGCGGGGCCATCGCGGCCCAGTCGCCGATCAGCACCGCCATCCGCGCCCATGCCGGCAAGGGCGGCTATGTCATGGGCATCTGCAACGGCTTTCAGGTTCTGACCGAAATGGGCCTTTTGCCGGGGGCCTTGATGCGCAATGCGGGCCTCAAGTTCGTGTGCAAGACGGTGTCGCTGCGCGTGGCCACGACAGACACGGCCTATACCTCGGCCTATGTGCTGGGCCAGACGATCCGTGTGCCGATTGCCCACCATGACGGCAATTACACCATTGACGCGGACGGGCTTGCCCGGCTGCAAGGCGATGATCGCATTGCCTTTACCTACACCGACAACCCCAACGGCAGCATGGCTGATATCGCGGGCGTCCTGTCGGAAAACCGCCGCGTTCTGGGGATGATGCCCCACCCCGAGCGCGCGACCGAGGCGGTTTTGGGCGGCGATGACGGCCGCGCGCTTTTTGCGGCCCTGATGGGCGGGATGGCGCTGGCCTGACGCCCATTGGCTTGAGGGTGGGCCGCCCACGGCCTAGTCTCGCCCCATGTCCAGCGCCGACCAATCCATGTCCGCCTCAACCGCACAGGGCCTGCCCTGGCGGGCAAAGCTGGCTGTCGGGCTGTTGATCTTGCTGGCGGTTGGGGTGGTGCTGGTGTCAAACCGGCTGCTGACCGACCGCTACACTGCTGATACCCGCAACCGGGCCGAGGTTCGGCTTGCGCTTTACACCGGCAACCTGATGTCGGAACTTCAGCGTACGTCGGTCGTGCCGCTGCTTCTGTCGCGCGACCCCGAACTGGTGCAAGCGCTGCGGGATTCCAATTTCTCGGCGACCTCGGCCAAGCTGATTGCGTTGCAGACCCAGATTGGCGTCGCCTCGATCCGGCTTTTGGCCAATGACGGGCGGGTGGTCGCGGCGACGAACCGCAACATCCTTGGCACCAACAACCGCAACGACACCTATTTCGTCGATGCCCAACGCACGAATGAAACGATATTTACTGCGGTCAAACGCGATTCGGGCGGGTTTGATTTCGTCTACTCACGGTCGGTGCAGGCCGATGCCCGCACGCTGGGGGTCATCGTCGTGTCGGTTGACCTGATGAAGTATGAACGCGCCTGGTCGGGGCTGCAGGATGCGGTTTTGGTTACTGACAGCGAAGGCACGGTCATTCTGGCCACCGAGTCGCGCTGGCGCGGCCTGCTGGTGCAGGAGGCGCTGGCGCTGCGCGACCCCCCATCGGCCATCGCGCGGGCGCTTCGGGCTACGGCGGACTGGGCGCAAGACCCCCCCGACGCCTATGTCCGGGGCGAGGCGGTGATGCGGACCGAAGCGCGGGTGCCGTTCCGGGGCTGGAAGATCCAGACCTTCACCGCCTACGGGTCGGTCCGGGATCAGGTGAACGGGTTTCTGGCGCTGCAGATCATGGGGTTCGCCATCCTGATGGCCTTCACCTTCTACATGCTGTCGCGTCGGGCCTGGTCGCGGTCGCTGTCGTTCCAGCGCGAATCTGCGGAACTGCGCGCCCTGAACGTCCGCTTGCAGCGTGAGATTGCCGAACGTGAAAAGGTGCAGAAAAGCCTTGCCGTGGCCGAGCTGACGCTGGCGCAATCGTCCAAGCTGGCAGCCCTTGGCGAGATGTCGGCGGCCGTCAGCCATGAGCTGAACCAGCCCCTTGCCGCGATGAAAACCTATCTTGCCGGCGCGCGCCTCCTCCTCCAGCGCAAGCGCCCGGATGAGGCGTTGTCTTCGTTCCAGCGGATTGACGACCTGATCGAACGGATGGGGGCAATCACCCGGCAGCTGAAATCCTACGCCCGCAAGGGGGGTGAGGCGTTTGAAGAGGTTGACCTGCGGGCCTGCGTGTCCTCGGCCCTGTCGATGATGGAGCCGCAGCTGAAAGCCCGGGTCGTCAAGATCAGCCGTGGCCTGCCGCGCCAGCCGGTGATGGTGATGGCTGACCGCATCCGGCTGGAGCAGGTGATCATCAACCTTCTGCGCAACGCGCTGGATGCTACGAAAGAGGCCAAGACCCCGCAGATCGACATCCTTTTGTCGGCGGGTGAGACGGCCACCCTGACGGTGCGCGACAATGGTCACGGGATCACCGATCTCGATAACCTTTTCGAACCCTTCTACACCACCAAAAAGCCCGGCGAGGGCGTGGGGCTTGGCCTTGCCATCTCCTCTGGCATCGTCACCGACCTGGGCGGGCGGCTTACCGCGCGCAACGGCGAAGGCGGCGGGGCGGTGTTTGAAATGCAATTGCCGATCCTCGGCCCCCAACTCGGCAACAAACAGGAAGCAGCAGAATGATGAGGTCCCAATGGCCCGCGCAATGAAAGTGGCGATCGTCGATGATGAGGCGGACATGCGCCAGTCGATCAGCCAGTGGCTGGCCCTGTCGGGCTTTGACACCGAAACCTACGCCAGCGCCGAAGAGGCGTTGAAAGTGATCGGCCCGGATTTTCAGGGCGTGGTGGTCAGCGACATCAAGATGCCAGGCATGGATGGGATGGCGTTCCTGAAGCGCCTGATGGGGCAGGATTCTGGCCTGCCGGTCATCATGATCACCGGCCACGGTGACGTGCCGATGGCGGTTGAGGCAATGCGCGTCGGCGCTTTCGATTTTCTGGAAAAGCCGTTCAACCCCGACCGGATGACCGAACTGGCCAAACGCGCCACCCAGTCGCGGCGCATGACGCTGGACAACCGGGCCCTGCGGAAAGAGCTGTCGGATGGGTCCACCATCATCAAGAAGCTGATCGGGTCCAGCCCCGCGATGGACCGGCTGCGTGAGGATATCCTTGACCTTGGGCAGGCCGACAGCCACGTCCTGATTGATGGCGAGACGGGCACCGGCAAAACCCTTGTGGCCCATGCCCTGCATGCCGTCGGTCCGCGCGCGTCGAAAAAGTTCGTCGCCATTTCCTGCGCCGCCTGGGGCGAGGATCAGCTGGCCGCGCGCCTGTTTGGCCCGGCCGAAGACGGAACACTGCCTTTGGTCGAAGAGGCACGGGGCGGAACGCTGTGCCTTGAGGACATCGAGGCGCTGCCAAATGCCCTGCAGGCGCGGCTCTTGACGGTGATCAACGATCAGGGCACCCCGCCCGAAACCCGGATCATCGCGATCTGCAACCAGCACGCGCCCGATACCACGCTTGAGGCGGTGCTGCGGCCTGACCTCTTTTACCGGCTTGGCGCGATGACGATCCTTCTGCCACCGCTCAGGACGCGGGGGGAAGACATCCTTCAGCTGTTCACCCGTCTGTCCGAACAGTTCGCCGAGGAATACGGCTGCGACGCCCCGCAGGTTACCGCTCAGGAGGCGGCGCAGCTGTTGCAGGCGCCCTGGCCCGGCAACGTGCGCCAGTTGGTGAACATCGCGGAACGCGCGGTCTTGCAGAACCGGCGGGGATCGGGGTCGATTGCGTCCCTTCTCATGGCCGACAACGAGGCGGCGGGGCCTGCCCTGACCACCGAAGGCAAGCCCCTGAAAGACTATGTCGAGGCGTTTGAACGAATGCTGATCGACAACACGATGCGGCGGCACAAGGGATCGATCGTGGCGGTGATGGAAGAGCTGTGCCTGCCGCGCCGGACCCTGAACGAGAAGATGGCCAAGTATGGGCTGACCCGAGGCGACTACGTCTGACCCCGGGATGTCCCGGGCAGGGACATGCTGTCACCCACGCAATATCAAAGACTTGCCCCGGCGTTTTCAGGAAATCTTAACCTTTGACCGCCGCCGGCTGGCCCGGCGGGGGGGGGCGATAGCCTGACTTGCCCCCAGCGCCTTCGCGTGGCTTTCTGGCGCCGAACATGGCGGGCATCCGGGGGTTGGGCATGCGCAAGCTGACTGGGACCATGGCCTTGGCATCCGCTTTGGCGGGGCTTGGCCATCCGGCGATGGCAGAGTGTCTGGGGCAGGGGTGCTATGACGGGCTGATGCTCATGCTGGCCTCGATGCTGTGTTATGCGCTGCTGGCGGTTGTGCTTTTGGTCATGCTGCTGCGGGCGAAATGGCGGCGGGCGGGCCTGCGCGCGCTGGCGGTGGTCTTGGTGCTGGCGCTTGGGGTGCCCTGGCTGTCGCAGGGCTGGCAGTCCTGGAAACGGTCGGCGATGGAAGGGCGCGAAGTGGCGGGCCAGCCGCCCGCGCTGACCGGGCGGGGCGTGCTGCTGATCCCGCAGGGTGAGGCGTGTCACAGCGATGCCTGCATGTCGGTGCTGATCGGGCGGGGGGCTGCGGGCGCGTACGTCCTGCCGGAGGCGGCTTTGGCGGGGCTGGACCTGACGCGGCCTGTCCCGCTGGCCGACTTGCCCCTGCAGCACTGGCGCGCACCGGGCACAGCAGGCAGTAAGGCCCTGCGCCGGACCCTTTCCACCGAGGAACGTCAGCGGCTGGCGGGCCGCATCGACTATGTCATCCTGACGGCCGAGCCGTTCTACCTGTCCACAGCCGGGCCGGTGGAAGACGCCTTGCGCACCCATCCCGACCTGCGCGCCATGCGCACGGGTGAGTTGCTGCACTTTGCGATGGGTCCAATGACGCCGGGCACCCTGTCATTGGCAGAGACGCGTTTTGACGTGCTGGACCTGTGGCTGGTGGATCCGGCGCTGGCGATCCCGCTGGCCCCCGGAAACTGGCAGTCGGCCCGAAACACATCGGTCGGGGTTGAGGCGGCGGTCAAGGTCTTGTGCTGGGTGCACAGGCAATCCGGTGCAGGCGAGATTGACTGGGGCTGCCGCAGCGGGCTGGAATAGCGGCAGGGCGGCGCTGCAACTGAAGCCGCCCCGTTCCTTGAAGCGACCGGCCCCGGCGGCACCGTTGCAAGGATAGCCGCCCGAACGGTCCCGAAATTGAGCATTGTCTTTCCCGGCGCTTTCCCGCTAGGGTCTCATGACGCGGAGGTGACACTTTCGCGCAGGAATTCTTTGCCCTGCAGGACTGGCGCCCCATGCGTGCCGCCGACAGGGCAATCGGATCGGCCGCAAGGCTGTGGAATTTCCCGCCAAGTCCTTGACGATGCGGGATTTAACAGGTGGACGGCTGCAAAGCCGTTCGTAGTGAAACGCGATGACGTGTGCGACATTGGCAAAGACAGGCGAGGGGTGCCCACCGGGCACGACCCGCCGCTTTGCAGATCGCGCCTTCGCCCGAACAAGCCGCCCTTTCCCTGTCATTCCTTCGCCCGGGGCATTCCCCGGGGCGGGGTTTTTCAGGCCGGGTGCATTGGAACATCATGGCCAAAAAGATGCTGATCGACGCCACCCATGCCGAGGAAACTCGGGTTGTGGTGGTGGATGGAAACAAGGTTGAAGAGTTCGACTTCGAGACCGTCAACAAACGCCAGTTAGCCGGAAACATCTATCTTGCCAAAGTCACCCGCGTGGAGCCTTCGCTTCAGGCGGCCTTTGTCGAATATGGTGGGAACCGGCACGGATTTCTGGCCTTTGCCGAAATTCACCCCGATTATTACCAGATCCCGGTCGCCGACCGCAAAGCTCTGATCGAGGAAGAGCGGGCGATGGCCCGCGCCGAGGAAGAGGAAGATAACCGCCGCTCGCGTCGCCGCCCTGCGCGGACACAGGAACGGGCGGAACAGGTCAGGACCTCGGACGCGGTGGCCGAAGGGCCGTCCGGCATGGACGTGGTTGACCTGGACGAGGATGAGGCCGATGCCCCGGCAGTGGCCGACACCGGCCAGAGCCACGATGACGGGCATGACCATGACCACGCCAGCAATGGTGAGCGCAACGCATCACCGTCTGAAGAGGCAAGCGAGGGCGAGCGCCCCTACCGCGCCATGGACCACGCCAGCGACACCGACGATGAAATTGAGTCCATCGCCGAAGAGGATGTGTCCGAAGAAATCTCCGCCCCGCGCCGCACGTCCCGCGCCCGGCGCTACAAGATTCAGGAAGTGGTCAAGGTCCGGCAGATCATGCTGGTCCAGGTCGTCAAGGAAGAACGCGGCAACAAGGGGGCCGCACTGACCACCTATCTGTCGTTGGCAGGCCGCTACTGCGTCTTGATGCCGAACACCGCGCGGGGCGGCGGGATTTCCCGCAAGATCACCGTGGCGGCTGATCGCAAGAAGCTGAAGGAAATCGCCGGTGAGATCGAACTGCCGGAAGGTGCCGGCCTGATCATCCGCACGGCAGGTGCCAAGCGCACCAAGCCCGAGATCAAGCGCGATTACGAATACCTGATGCGGCTGTGGGAACAGATCCGCGAGCTTACGATGAAATCCATCGCGCCCGCCAAGATCTATGAAGAGGGCGACATCATCAAACGCTCGATCCGCGACCTCTTCAGTCGTGAGATTGACGAGGTGATCGTCGATGGTGAGGGCGGCTATCGCACCGCCAAGGACTTCATGCGGATGATCCTGCCCGCACAGGCGCGGCAAGTGGTGCGCCATGCCGAACCGATGCCGCTGTTCGCCAAGTTTCAGGTGGAAAGCTATCTGGCGGGCATGTTCAACCCGGTCGTGCAGCTGAAATCCGGCGGCTACATCGTGATTGGCGTGACCGAAGCGCTGGTGGCGGTCGACGTGAACTCTGGCCGGGCCACCAAAGAAGGCTCCATCGAGGAAACGGCGCTGAAGACGAACCTTGAGGCATCTGATGAGGTGGCGCGGCAGCTGCGCCTGCGCGACCTTGCGGGGCTTATCGTCATCGACTTCATCGACATGGAAGAGCGCAAGAACAACGCCGCCGTCGAGAAGCGCCTGAAAGACAAGCTGAAAACCGACCGCGCGCGGATTCAGGTGGGCCGGATTTCCGGCTTTGGCCTGATGGAGATGAGCCGCCAGCGCCTGCGTCCCGGCATGCTGGAATCGACCACCCAGCCTTGCCCGCATTGCCACGGCACGGGCCTGATCCGCAGCGATGACAGCATGGCCCTGATGGTCCTGCGCGCGCTTGAGGAAGAGGGTACGCGCAAGCGGTCGAAAGAGGTGCTCTTGAAAGCGCCGATTGGCATTGTGAACTACCTGATCAACCAAAAGCGCGAACACATCGCCCTGATCGAAGCGCGCTATGGCATGTCCGTCCGGATTGAGGCTGATCCGATGCTGATCAGCCCTGATTACAGCATCGAAAAGTTCAAGACCGCCCTGCGGGTGGTGCCGGATACGCCCGTCATCTCGGGCCACGCAGGCCTGATGGGTGCTGCGGTTGCCGAAGAGGACGAGGATGATCTGCTTGACGACCTGATCGAGGAAGAGGTCGAAGAGGCCGAAGAGGTTGAGGCTGCCGCACCCGTTGCGCGCGCGGCTGCCCCAGCGGCGGCAGCGGCAGCGGATGGTGATGGTGCCCCGGGCAAGAAAAAGCGCCGTCGGCGTCGGCGTCGGCGGGGTGGGGCCAAAGAGGGTGAGGCCGGGGCGAACGGCAGCGCCATGGATGATGATGGCGACGACGATGGTGACGACGATGAGGCCGTGGCAGCGGCTGAGCCGGTCGTTGATGTTGTGGCCGACGACAAGGGTGGCGCCCGCAAGCGCACCCGCAAGCCGCGGGCCCGCAAGGGCGATGCCGCTCCGGTGGCCGCTCCGGTGACTGAGCCGGTGAAGGAAGCAGCACCTGCAGCGGTGGTTGAACCCGCCGCCGAAGCTGTGGCCGCAGTTGCTGTGGCCGCCGTTCCTGTGGCCGCCGAAGCTGTAGCCGCAGGCCCCGCCGCCAAACCCGCGCCGCGCAAGCGCGCTCCGCGCGGCAAGGCTGCGGCTGTGCCAGAAACTGCGGCTGTGCCAGAAACTGCGGCTGTGCCAGAAGCTGAGGCTGTCGCGGAACCGGTGGCAGCACCTGTGGCCGAAGCGGTGCCGGCAAAGCCTGCGCGCGGACGGGCCCCTAAGGCCAAGGCTGCGGCTCTGGTGGCCGAAGTTGCGGCAGCCCCGGTATTGGCCCCCGATCCCGGGATGGTCCCCACGGCTGAGACGGTCGTTCCCGATCCGGCCGAGGCTGCGGCGGCAAGCGGGGATGACCCGGCCAAGCCCAAGCGCAAGGGTTGGTGGTCGCTGGGTCGCTAAGGCGAACCACCCGGCAGCGCCGCCAACCGCAGCGCTGCCGTGGACGGCGATGATGCCAAGACAGCAAACGCGCCCGGTGCCCTGTTCAGGTGCCGGGCGTTTCGCTGCGACGGATCAGGTGCAGGGTGACGCCCCCCTCATCCCGCGATGAAAGGTAGGTGTGGCCACCTTCCGCGCAGAAATGCGGCAGGTCGATCAGCGCCATCGCGTCCGTCGCGCGCACGCACAGCACCGCGCCGGGGGCCATCGCCAGAAGCCGCTTGCGCGCGCGCAGGACGGGAAGCGGGCACAACAGCCCCTCACAATCCACCATGTCATCCCAATCGGCCATGCCCGGCATCTAGCGGGCGGGGCCGGCTTGGGCAAGGTTACAGATCGGCCACGCGGATGTGACGCGCTGTCTGGGTGACGACAGGGGGGAAAGCCGCTATCTGACATCCAAGGGGACCCGCCACATGTTCGGAATCGAGATCATTGATGCCGCCTTGCTGCCTGCGATGGCGGTGGCACTTCTGGCGGGGGTGCTGTCCTTCCTCAGCCCTTGCGTCCTGCCGATCGTGCCGCCCTATCTGGCCTACATGGGCGGGATCAGCATGGGCGAGATGACCGCCAGCGGCGCAGCCCGGCGGCGGGTGATCCTGCCCGCGCTGTTCTTCGTCATGGGGTTGTCGACGATCTTTCTGCTGTTGGGCTTCACAGCCTCGGCCTTTGGCAGTTTCGTGCTGCAAAATCAGCTTTTGCTGGCGCGGATGTCGGGGGTGATGATCATCATTTTTGGCCTACATTTCGTGGGCGTGTTCCGCATCGGCATTCTGGACCGTGAAATGCGGATGGATGCGGGCGACCGGGGCGGATCGGCGGCCGGGGCCTACCTGCTGGGCCTTGCCTTCGCCTTTGGCTGGACGCCCTGCATCGGTCCGCAGCTGGGCGCCATCCTCAGCCTTGCCGCGCAAGAGGGTAGCACCACGCGCGGCACGTTGTTGCTGGGCGTCTACGCGCTGGGACTGGGGCTGCCGTTCCTGCTGGCGGCTATCTTTGTTGAACGCTCGATGGTGCTGATGGGCAAGCTGAAGCGCCACATGCGGACCATCGAACGCGCGATGGGGGTGCTGCTCTTGGTTGTAGGCACGGCGCTGGTGACCGGGGCGTTCACCGATTTCAGCTACTGGATGCTGGAAACCTATGAGGTTCTGGGCCTGCCCTTGCCCGGGTGATGCCTTTCTTCTGCTGCATCATCCGTTAAGATAACCGGGGCACACTGGCGGGATGAACGTGGCAACACCGGGAAAACGTGAACGGGCGGCGGCGGCGGAAGGTATCTTCCGCCGCAAGGTCTTTTATGTCCCCGGCTATGACCCGCACCCGCCCCGCCGTTACCGAGAGCTTTATCGCAGCGAAGGTGCCGAACAGGCGGCGATCAGCGGCTATTCCCTGCGGCTGACACCCAAGCTGCGCCAAAAGGGGGCGACAGCGCCCTATGGCTGGACGGTTGCGGCTGACATTGGCCGCACCTGCGAGGTGGATTTTGAGGTTCTGGCCTGGTCCGACCTTGTCCGCCAGTCGATGACGGAAGGGATCGCCAGCACCTACTGGCTTTTGGCGCGTACGGCCTGGGCCTATATCGGGTCAGGGGCCTTGTGGCGGCTGGTGCGGCTACGCAAGGGGCCGATGATTGCGGCCTTGTATCCGGCAGTGCTGCTATTGGTTCAAGGGCTGGTGGCACTGGGTCTGGGCGGGCTGGTGCTGTGGTTGGGGGCGGGCCTGCCCTCGGCCTTGGAATGGCCGCTGGCGGCTGCGGTGATCTGGGCGGCGCTGGTCGGCTTTCGCGTGATCGACCGCAAGCTCTATGTCTATTACCTGATGCATGACTATGCCTATACCGCCAGTGAAGGCGGGGCCTATCCGGCACGGCTTGAGGCGCGCCTGGCCGAATTTCGCGCCCGCATACGGGACGCTTTGGCAAGCGGGGTCGATGAAGTGCTGGTGGTCGGCCATTCCTCGGGTGTGCATCTGGGGGTGACGGTGCTGGCTGATCTGATCCGCGACGGCGTGCCGCCTGACGGCCCGGCGCTGGGGTTCCTGTCGCTGGGGCAGGTGGTGCCGATGGCGTCGTTCCTGCCGGGGGCAGGGCGGTTGCGCGGCGATCTTGCCTATCTGTCCACGCGCGAGGAATTGACCTGGGTCGATGTGACCGCACCGGGCGATGGTTGCAGCTTTGCGCTGTGTGATCCGGTGGCG
This sequence comes from Rhodobacterales bacterium, assembly GCA_038211355.1. GTDB lineage: Bacteria > Pseudomonadota > Alphaproteobacteria > Rhodobacterales > Rhodobacteraceae > Tabrizicola. The sequence goes on from JBBQVR010000012.1 coordinate 35,029, forward strand.
GTCAGTGGTGTCGCTCCGCCGGGGCAGATCTGGCCGCTGGTCATCTCGGCCGCGTTCACGCGCACGCTGTCGCCCGAACGCTGGAAGGCCCTGCGGTGGAAGTTCTTCCGCCTGCATTTCCAGTATATGTGCGCCTTCGACAATCTGCCCGGGCGGCGGGCGGATTACGATTACTTCCGCATCACGGCGGGGCCGATGACGCTGGCGCGGCGGTTTCGGCAGCGCAAACCGTCGTCTGGCCGGATTGCCACGGCGGCCAATCCGCACCGGGACGTGGCATGACGACACCGCCAAAGCCTGTGCCACGGGCTGACAAGGTGTCGCTCTGGGGCTATCTGCGGCTTTTCCGGCGCGACATCCTGTCGGCGCAACCGGCGCGCCTCTACCGCGCCTGGATGGCAGAGTTTCGCACCCCCTTCTTCCGCAGCTACCTGTGCAATGACCCGGCACTGGTGCGCCGGGTGCTGGACGAACGCCCTGCCGATTTCCCGAAATCGGGCCGGGTGACCGAGGGGCTGCTGCCGCTGCTTGGCCGGTCGGTCTTTGTCACCAACGGCGAGGAGTGGTTGCATCAGCGCCGGATCATCGACCCGGCCTTTGAGGGGGGGCGTCTGCGGGAAGCGTTCCCGGCGATCTGGGCGGCGGCCGAGGCGTCGGTGGCGCGGATGGCCACGGGCGAGGTGGAGGCAGAGCTTGCCGCCAGCCACGCGGCGGCGGATGTGATCTTTCGCACGCTCTTTTCCCTGCCCATCGAGGATAAGGTGGCGCAAGCGGTCTTCCACGAATTCCGCACCTATCAGCGGTCAGCCCCGATCCTTAACCTTGCCGCCTTCCTGCCCTTGCCGCGCTGGTTCCCGCGCCTCCACCGGCAGGCGACCTTGCGGTCAGCGCAGGTGATCCGCGGGCTGATCACCGGGCTGACCGCAGACCGGGCGGCGGCGATTGCCGAAGGCCGCGCGCCGCAGGACCTTGCGACCAAGATCATGACCACGCCTGACCCGGTCACCGGCGCGCCCTTCGGGACGGCAGAGATGGTCGATCAGGTGGCGATCTTCTTTCTGGCGGGGCATGAAACCAGCGCCTCGGCCCTGGCTTGGGCGCTTTACCTGCTGGCCACGCATCCGGAGGTGCAGGAACGGGTGGCGGCCGAGGCTGCGGGGATCAGGCCTGAATTTGCCACGGTCGGAACGCTCCGCTTCACCCGCGATGTCTTTCGTGAGGCGCTGCGCCTTTACCCTCCCGTGCCGATGATGGTGCGCGAAACGACCGTGGTGGAAGAGTTCCGGGGCCGCAAGATCAAGCCCGGTGCGCAGGTGGTGATCAGCCCCTGGCATCTGCACCGCCATGAACGCCTTTGGGACCGGCCGGATGCGTTCGACCCCGACCGCTGGGCCGGCGACGGGCGTGAGGCCGCGCGCGAGGGGTATCTGCCCTTTTCGCGTGGCCCACGGGTCTGCCCCGGCGCGGGCTTTGCGATGCTGGAGGGTACGCTTCTCTTGGCGCATCTGGTGCGGGCCTTCCGGTTTCAGGCCCTGCCGGACAGGGTGCCAGTCCCGGTCGCGCATCTGACGGTGCGGGCGAAGGACGGCATCTGGCTGCAGGTCACGCGGCGCTGAGGTCAGTCACTGTCCCCGGCGATCTGGGTCAGGACATGACCCTTGCCGCGCAAGCGCAGGATCAACGGCACGATCAGCGCCAGTGCTGCGATGCCCAGCAGGCTGGCCGACAGGGGCGTGGAAACCAGCGTCGTCCAGTCACCCTGCGAGATCGCCAACGCCCGGCGCAACTGTTGCTCGGCCATCGGGCCAAGGATCAGCCCGACCACCACCGGCGCGATGGGGTAGCCGTAAAGCCTAAGGCCATAGCCAATAAAGCCGAAGATCAGCAGCATCGACAGTTCCACCGCCGAAGGGTTGACGCCGATGGTGCCAAGAGTCGCAAACATCAGGATGCCCGCGTAAAGCCAAGGCCTTGGGATGCGCAAAAGCAGCACCCAGAACCGGATCAGCGGCAGGTTCAGGACGATAAGCATCACGTTGGCGACCAGAAGGCTGGCGATCAGGCCCCAGACCAATTGCGGGGCGGTGGCGAAGAGAAGCGGCCCCGGTTGCAACCCAAACTGCTGGAAGCCTGCCAGCATGATGGCGGCGGTGGCTGTGGTCGGCAGGCCAAGGGTCAGCAGTGGAACCAGCGTTCCGGCGGCGGCTGCGTTGTTCGCGGCCTCTGGTCCCGCGACGCCTTCGATAGCGCCATGGCCAAATTCGTCGGGGTGCTTCGACATGCGCTTTTCGGTGCCGTAAGACAGGAAGCTGGCGATGTCCGCCCCGCCGGCTGGCATGGCGCCGATGGGAAAGCCAATGGCCGTGCCGCGCAGCCAGGCGGGCCAGGATCGCCGCCAGTCAGCGGCGGTCATCCGGACCGAGCCCTTGATCGCCTCAACCTTGTCATGCAACCCGCTGGTCTGGGCCGAGACGAACAGACACTCTCCCAGCGCGAACATGGCAACGGCGAGGGTGGTGACCTCAATGCCGTCCAGAAGTTGCGGCACGCCAAAGGACATGCGGGCCTGTCCTGTCAGGCTGTCGATGCCGATGGTGGCAAGGCCGAGGCCGATGAAAAGCGAGGTGAGGCCTTTCAGCGTGGATTCGCCAAACGCGGCCGAGACGGTGACGAAGGCCAGCATCATCAGGGCGAAATATTCACGCGGGCCGAAGACAAGGGCCAGCTTCACGATATGCGGGGCAAGGAAGGCCAGCGCGAGGGTGGCAAGAAGGCCTGCAACGAACGACCCGATGGCGGCCGTGGCAAGGGCCGGGCCGCCTCGGCCGGCCTTGGCCATGCGGTTGCCCTCAAGCGCTGTGACGATTGACGCGCTTTCTCCAGGCGTGTTGAGCAGGATCGAGGTGGTCGATCCGCCATACATCCCCCCATAGTAGATGCCCGCGAACATGATGAGCGATCCGGCGGGGTCCAGCCCGTAGGTGACAGGCAGCAGCAGCGCCACGGTCAGCGCCGGGCCGATGCCGGGCAGGACGCCGACGGCAGTGCCAAGGGTGACGCCGATCAGGGCGTACATCAGGATCATCGGCTCCATCGCGGTGCCGAGGCCTTGGAGAAGGAACTCGAAGGTGCTCATCTTCAGCCCCCGTAGACAAGGGTTTCAAGCGGGCCGCCCGGCAGGTTCAGCTGCAGGATGCCGTCGAAAAGGCCGTAAAGCCCAAAGGCCAGCGCAAAGCCGAGGGGCAGGGTGAGCAACAGGTTCCGCTTGCCAAAGGCCGCGGCGGTGGCGGCGAAAAGGATGCCCGTGGCCAGCGCAAAGCCCACGACATGCAAAAGCGCGATCTGGCAGATCAGCCCGGCGCCGATCAGCAAAAGCGGCACGGGGTTCTGGCGTGGCACCGCGGCAAGGCGACCCCTGAACCCCCCGGCGAAAGTGGCCGCCGCCAGCGCGATCAGCCCCCAGCCCACCACCTTGGGCATGGCAGCGGCGCCGATCCCGGCATAGCCGCCCTTGTCCGGGATCAGGCTTGCGTCCCACAGAAGGACGGCCCCGAACACTGCCAAAAGGCCCGCGATGATGAACGCAGCCCCATCGGGGCTGCGTCCGGTTCCGGTATGACCGGTCATTGCACCAGACCGATGTCCTTGAGGATCGCGGTCGTGGCCTCAACTTCCTTGGCAAGCTGCGCCTCAAACTCTGGCCCGGCAAGGTAGGTGTCGGCCCAGTTTTTCGAGGCAAGTGCAGCCTTCCAGCCTTCGGATTTCGCCAGGGTGTCGATGTCGGCCAGGACGGCGGCCTTCTGTTCATCGCTCAGGCCCGGTGCCGCAGCGATCATGCGCCAGTTCTGCACGGCCACGTCATAGCCCGATTCCATCAGTGTCGGCGCGTCGGTGCCGGGCCAGCGGCCTTCCGTCGAGACGGCAAGGATACGCATGCTCCCAGCCTCAACCTGCGGCAGGAACTCCCCCACGCCCGAGATGCCGGCGGTGACCTGATTGCCCAGGATCGCGGCCAGAGCCTCACCCCCGCCAGAGAAGGCGACGTAGTTGATCTTGGTCGGGTCGATCCCGGCAGCCTTGGCCAACAGGCCCACGGTGATGTGGTCCACCCCGCCAGCCGAGCCACCGGCCCAGGAGACAGCACCCGGATCGGCCTTCATCATCTCAACCAGGTCCTGGATGGTCTGCAGTTCCGAGGCGGCTGGGACGGCGATGGCCACGGCCTCACCCGTCAGGCGGGCGATCGGGGTGACATCGGCAAGCGAGACGGGCGAGGCGTTGGTCAGGATTGCGCCGACCATGACATAGCCGCCGACGATCAACTGCGACGGATCGCCCGCTGTGGAGCTGGCAAATTGCGCAAGACCGACAGTGCCGCCAGCACCGGGGACGTTCTGGACCTGCACGTTGCCGGCGATACCTTCGGCGACCATCACCTCTTGCAAGGTGCGGGCGGTCGAGTCCCAGCCGCCGCCCGGGGCAGCGGGGGCCAGGATCATGTAATCTTCCGCAAATGCGGTGGTGGCTGTGATGGTGGCTGCGGCCACGGCAAAGGCCGCGCCGAGAAGGGCGTGTTTCATGTCTGTCTCCTCCCTGTGGCACGGTGCGTGCCGGATCGTGCGGGCGGCGCCTCCTCGCGCCGATCCCTTGGTTCGATTGCAACACATAAAGCTGTCAGGAAGCTGACAGGGTGTCAGGGCGCCTCAAGCGCCGCCTGCCAGCGGGCGATCAGGCGGGCGCGTTTGGACTGGTCAAGGTAGGCCAGAAGCCCGGGGCTGACCGGAACGGGGCGCAGCTGGTTGCCAAGGGCGGCCTCCATCGCGCGGGCGGTGTTCTGGCCCGACACTTCCAGCGACACCGCACCCAAACGCAGGCGGTCGGCCATCAGTGTCTGCCCTTCGCGCCCCATCAGGAAGGCCAGAAAAGCGGTGCCAAGGTCCGCCCGCGCCGCTGCACGGGGCACAAGGCCCACGCGGCTGGTGACCACGGTGAAATCGCCCAGCAAAAGGACGCCCAGATCCGCCTCGCTGCGCGCGCGGGCGTCGGCGTAGGACCCAAGGATGTTGTAGCCAATCGCCAGCCGCCCGTCAGCTACCCGGTCGATGATCGCCTGGCTGGTGGAAAAGGTTTGCAGATCAGCCCGGCCCATGGCGGCGACAAGCGACCAGATGTCGGCGAAATGTTCGGCGTCACGGGCAAGGTACAGGTAGCCCACGGCCGAGCGGGCTATGTCATAAGTGCCGATGCGGCCTTGGGCTGCGGGGGTTTTCAGCCAGCCGATCAGATCCAGCCGCGACTGGGGCGGGCCATCGGGGAAGGACGGCTTGTGCCAGACAAGGACGCCCGGCTCATAGGTCAGCGCAAAGGCCATGTCGCGCCAGTTTGCCCAATCGGGCCAGGCGGCGGCAAGGGGAACGGTGACGGTCTGGGCGTAGCCGTCATTGGCCAGCTTCACCTGCAGGTCCATGCCAGAGGAAAAGACAAAATCGGCGGTAGGCTGGCCTTTGTCCGTCTCTGCCACCACTCGGGTGGCGATCTCGGCGGCCAGCAGGTCTTCGTAGACCACGGTGACGCCGGAATATTCGGCCTGAAACGCGGCAATCAGCGGGGTGGCAAGCGGGCGGTCAAGTGTGGAGTAGATGCGCAAGGTTGCAGTCTCGGCCCCCGGTGCGGCAAAGCGGACGACCTCGGCCATGGCCGGGGTGGCAAGGGACAGGATCAGGATCAGCGCGCGCCACATGGGGCCAGCCTGCCCGATACGGACCCCACGCTCAAGCTTTGTGGCCGGGACCGGAATTTTCAAAAATTCCGGGTCGGAGCCTTTGAAGGCTCCGGTCCGATTTCTTGCAAGAAATCGGGGATGCGCAAGCTGGGGCCTTGGCGCTTTCCCGAAGGCTGCTGCTGCTTTAGGCTGGTCGAAGGGGGGACCATGCGTCTGCTGCTTGTCGAGGATGATCTGCCACTGGCCGAGGCGCTGACCGCGCTTCTGGCAGGGTCAGGCCATGCGGTCGATTGCGTCAACGACGGGCTGGCCGCCGAAGCGCTGCTTATGGCTGAACAGTTTGAGCTGGTGATCCTGGACCTGAACCTGCCCGGTCTGGACGGCCTTAGCCTTCTGCGCCGCATCCGGGCGCGCACGCCGTCGCCCGCCGTGATGATCCTGACCGCGCGCGGATCGGCCGAGGAACGGGTGCGGGGCCTCGACCTTGGGGCGGATGACTACATGTCCAAACCCTTTGACGTGCGCGAGTTTGAGGCGCGGGTGCGGTCCTTGCTGCGCCGTCAGGCGGGGCTGCGGTCCTCGGTCGTGCGGCTGGGGGGGCTGACGCTGGACCTGACGACGCGCCAGTTTCAGGCCGAGGGCAGCGACCTTGACCTGCCGCCCCGCGAACGCGCGCTGTTGGAGTTGTTCTTCCTGCGCGCGGGCAAGGTGGTGACGAAGGAAGCCATCGTGCAATCCCTGACCTCGCTTGATGATCTTCTGTCGGACAATGCGATTGAACAATACGTCTCACGCCTGCGGCGGCGGATTGCGCCCTATGGGCTGAGCCTGCGCACCGCACGGGGGCTTGGCTACCTTCTGGAACGGCCGGTCGAGGCGGGATGACAGGGTATTCGCTGCGCCGCCGGCTGCTTTTGGGCCTGACGCTGGCCGCCGCCCTGATCGGCGTCGTGGCACTGGTAGACACCTGGCGTGAGGCAGTGCGCACCGCGCAGGGCCTGTCGGACCGGGTGCTGGAAGGGTCAGCCCTGGCCATCGCCGAACGAGTGACAGTGGACGAAGGCGGCGGGCTTGAGGTCGATATTCCCTTTGCCGCGCTGGAAATGCTCGCCTCCGCCGCTGAGGATCAGGTGTTTTACCGGGTCGATGCCCCGGCGGGCACGTTCCTGACCGGGTATGATGCGCTGGCGGTG
>JBBQVR010000013.1:0-39987 GCA_038211355.1 Rhodobacterales bacterium
GGGGGGCGACACCTCCACCAGATCACCGCCGATGATGTTCAGCCCCTGCGCGCCGCGGATGATCTCCAGCGCCTGCCAGGTGGTCAGGCCGCCCGGTTCCACCGTCCCGGTGCCGGGCGCAAAGGCGGGGTCAAGGCTGTCAATGTCATAGCTGATATAGACCGGTGCATCACCGATCTTCGCCCGGACCTGGGCCATCAAGCCGGTCAGGGATTTGTGCCAGCATTCCTCAGCCTGCACCACGGTCCAGCCCTGCCCCCGCGCCCAGTCAAAGTCATCCGCCGCATAGCCTGTGCCGCGCAGGCCGATCTGGAACACCTTGTCGTTCAGCAGGCAGCCATCCTCCCACGCGCGGCGAAAGGGGCAGCCATGCGCCACCGTCTCGCCGAACATGGTGTCGTTGATGTCGGCATGGGCATCGATGTGGATAAGCGCAACCGGCCCGTGCCGTTCCTTGATCGCCCGCAGGATGGGCCAGGTCAGGGTATGGTCACCGCCGAGGGTCAGGGGGATCACCCCATGGCCCAGAACCTCACGGTAATGGGCGGTGATGATGTCCACGGTCTTTTTCAGATCAAACGTGTTGATCGCAACATCGCCAATATCGGCCACCTGCAGGTGGTCAAACGGCGCCGCCCCAGTTGCCATGTTAAAGGGCCGCAGCATCCGGGATTCATCCCTGATCTGCCGGGGCCCCAGCCGGGTGCCGGGGCGATTGCTGGTGCCGTGGTCCATCGGAATCCCGACAAAGGCCACATCCAACCCTTTGGCCGAACTGGCAAACGGCAGGCGCATCATCGTCGCTGGCCCGCCAAAGCGCGGCATGTCATTGCCGCCGAGGGGTTGGTTGAAGCTCGTCATCGCCCTTTTCCTTTCAGCCAGTCCTTGATCATCTGCCGGTGCCGCGCACCCGCGTAGCTTGGAAAATGCCCGCCATGCACCACCCGCACCGGCAGGGCCAGAAGCCGCTCCATCGAGGTGATGTATTGCGCCTGTTCAAGGTCGCTGGTTCCCTCGATCAGCTCACCATCATAGACGATATCGCCGGAGAACAGCACCCCCGTTGCCGCCTCCCACAGGGCAATTCCGCCGGGGGAATGGCCGGGGGTGTGGATCACCTCAAACTGCCGGTCGCCAAGGTCCACCACATCGCCATCCCACAAAAGGCGCGTCGCTGGGGCGGCTTTGACGGCATAGGTTTCGCAGGTGAACGGCTCGGGCGGCAGGGTGGTGAAGATGTCGTCGGTCACATACTTGTCGGCAAAGGTGTTTTCCCGCGTGGGCGCGCGCAGAAGATGCGCTTCGGCCCCGTGGCACAGGCGGCAGGGGAATTCGTGGTGCAGCCCGATGTGGTCAAAGTGGGTGTGGCTTGCCACCGCCTGCAGCGGGCGCTCGGTCACCAGCGGCACCCGGTCGCGCAACGAGACGACACCCATCCCGCTGTCCACCAGCATATCCGTATCGCGGCCCCGGACGTGCCAGACGTTGCAGCGGTAGAATTCGCGGATATGGGGTTCGTCGATATGGGTGACGCCGTCGCCCACGGACCGCACCCGCCACCAGTCTTCCGGCTTTGCCCGCATCATCCCTGCAACACCACGAATGTCTCAGCCCCAAGGTTCAGCACCGCGCCGACCTCTGGCACCGCAGATTGGGGCAGATGCACCACCAACGCCAGATCCGGCGCGGAAAGTGGTGTCACATGCACCCGCACATGGGTGCCGAAAAACGCAATGTCGATCACCTTGCACAGCCCGATATGCAGCGACCCGGTGGCGCTGATCGCCTCGGGCCGCAGGCAAAGCGTGCCGTCTGGAACCGGCACCGGGCCGAAGGGCGCCTGCCCGTTTGTCACCGGAATACGGTTGACCTCACCCATGAAACCCGCGGTGAAAAGGGTCTTGGGCTGCAGGTAGACCTGCCGTGGGGGGCCAAAATCCTCAACCCGGCCGGCGTTCATCACGACGATCCGGTCGGCAATGGCCATCGCCTCTTCCTGATCATGGGTCACATGGACAAAGGTGGTGCCGACGCGCCGCTGGATCGCCTTCAGCTCTTCCTGCATCTGGCGCCGCAGTTTCAGGTCCAGCGCGCCAAGGGGTTCGTCCAAGAGCAGCACGTCAGGCTCAACGGCCAGTGCGCGCGCGAGGGCCACCCGCTGCCGCTGCCCGCCCGACAGTTCATGCGGGCGGCGGTCCCCGCGCCCGTCCAGCCCGACCAGCGCCAGCATCGCGTCAGCCTTGGTGGCACGGTCGGCGCGCGACGCCCCGCGCATCCGCAGCCCGAAGGCCACGTTGTCGCGCAAGCTCATATGCGGGAAAAGGGCATAGTCCTGAAACACGGTCGTCGTGGGGCGATCCTTTGCCGCCACGCCGGCCATGTCACGCCCACCGATCAGAACCTGCCCGGATGTCGGTTCTGCAAACCCGCCGATGATATTCAAAAGCGTGGTTTTACCGCAGCCCGACGGGCCCAGAAGCACCACAAACTCTCCCGCGGCAATCTCAAGACTGACGGCATCCAGCGCGGTCGCGGTGCCATAGCGCTGCGAGATGTTGAGGATCGAAACAGCGGCGGTCATTTGACCCTCCGAAAAACCAGAAGTTCAAGAAGGAACACCAGTGTCACCGACACCAGAAACACCAGCGACCCCACGGCATTGGTGGCAGGCGAAAGGCCCGATTTCAGCATCGACCAGATCTCGACCGGCAAGGTCACGTCAAAGCGGGTGAGGAGGAAGGCGATGATGAACTCATCCCAGCTGAAGGTGACCGAAAGGAAGAAGGCCGCCGCCAAGGGTGCCGCCAGCATCGGGGCCGACACCAGCGCAAGCACCTGCCATTCCGCCGCCCCAAGGTCACGCGCGGCGCGTTCGGCGTTCTTCTGGTGGTCGCCCATCGCGGCATAACTGATGGCAAAGCAAAGCGGCAGGTTGATCACCACATGCCCGATCCCCGTGGCCCACAGGGACGGGCGAATGCCCATCTGGTTGAACACGGTCAAAAGGCCCAGGGCGATGATCAGATAGCTGACCGTCATCGGCGCAATCAGCACGCCCCGCATCAGGGCTGACCCCGGCAGGCGCACGCGGGCCAGCGCATGGGCGGCCAGAAACCCCAAGGTCAGCGCCACCAGCGACGACACCACCGCCACCAGCAGTGAATTCAGCAACGCGGCCATCAGGTCATCATCGCCAAGAACCTGTGCATACCAGTCCAGCGTCACGCCCTTGAAGGGCGGCACCGGCAGGCGTCCGTCCTGAAAGCTGAAGACCACCAAGACCACGACCGGCAGGAAGATGAAGGCGTAGGCCAGTGCCAGATAGGCCCATGACAGTGCGCGCATCGCTTACACCCGGTCCAGTCGCAGCCAGCGGCTGCTGGCGAAGTAGGCCAGCGTCACCACGGCCATCAGCACCACGCTTAGCGCTGATGCCAAAGGGAAATTCCCGCTGCGCCCCAGTTGCAGCATGATCAGCTGCGGCAGGGTCAGTTCCGTGTTCCCCCCAAGGATTTGCGGCGTGATGTAGTCGCCGATGCACAGCACAAACGTCAGGAACGCCCCGGTCACCACCCCCGGCAGCGTCAGCGGCAGGGTGACATGGGCAAACACCTGCCAGCGGTTCGCGCCCAGGTCGGATGCGGCCCGCGCATAGTTCGGGGACAGCTGGATCAGGTTGGCATAGATCGTCAGCGTCAGAAGCATGACAAAGAAATGCACGAACCCGATCACCGTCGCTGCGCGGGTTGAAGCGATCTCCAGCGGCTCTGCCATCACCCCAAGCGACAGCAGGGCCTTGTTGACCACCCCGTTCTGGCCCAGCACCAGCAGCCATGAGTAGGACCGCACCACATAGGACGTCCAGAATGGCAGCACGGCCAGCAATAGCGCCAGCCGCTGCCACCTTGCCGGCACCCGAAAGGCGATGATGGCTGCCAGCGGGTAGGCCAGCACCACCGAGATCACCGTCACCACAACCGTGATCTCAAGGCTGTTCCACAACGCGCCCAGCATCGTGGGGTCGGTGAACACCCGGACGTAGTTGCCGGGATCAAAGCCGCGCACCACCTCACGCCCATCCATCGACGCGAAGGACAGCGCCAGCATCGCGAGGAAGGGCAGGATGAAAAAGGCCGTCGTCCACAGCAGCGCCGGGGCCAGAAGGCCCCAGCCCAGACGACGTTCTTTTGCGGCAAGGCTCATTGCTGGCTTATTGGGCCAGCATCTCGGTCCACAGATCCTGCATTGCCGTATCAAGGGCCGCATCCGGGATCGGGTAAAGCTGCGCGCGGGCCAGGAATTCCGGCTGCTGGTCCCAGCGCAGGACCGCCTTTTGTTCCGGTGTCAGCGCATCACCGGCCTTGGCATTTGCGGGCATCCCCCAGTAGCAGGACGAGGTTGCCAGTCGGGCCTGCCCTTCGGGCGAGGTGATGTAGTTCACGAACTCCAACGCCAGATCGGGCTGGGTGGACCCGGCCACCACGCCGATCGACTGCGCCCAGCGCAACGCGCCTTGGGCAGGAATCGTCCAGTCAAGGTTGGGATTTTCCGCCGTCAGAACCGCCGTCAGCCATTCGCCGCCTCCAACGATGATGTCCACCTCGCCCGTGGCCAGCGCGGTTTGGGCCGACACCACATCCGCCACCTGCTTTGACGCCGCCCGCAATGCCATCAGCGGGTCTTTCAGCGTGCCAAGGTTGTCAGCGGTGATGTCAGCGGTGTTGACGCCTTGGCCCAGGGCCACCAGCCCCAGAACCGGCAGATAGTAGTCATAAATCCCGATCCGCCCATCATACTTGCCGCTGGTCAGGGTCGCCATGTCCTCCATATCCGCAGGATCAACCTTGGACTTGTCGAAGGAAATGGTGTTGTAGCCAAACTTTTCCGTCACGGCGTAGGTCTTGCCGTCGACCATATTGTTGTCAGCCATCACCAGTTCGGGGAAGAAATCCGCCGTCGCCAGCTTGTCGGCGGGCAGTTCCGCCAGATGCCCGCCTTCAACCGCGCGCTTTACGTCAACTGCGTCGATCACCAGCACATCCCAGTCACCCGGCTGCGATTGTTCAAGGATCGCAAGGCCCGCTGCCGTACCCTCATATTCCTTGAGGTTCACCTTCACGCCGAACTTTTCCTCAAACGGCTGGATCAGTGCCGGATCGGTGTGATCGCACCAGACAAGGGCGTTCAGCTCTTGCGCAAGGCCGGGGGTTGCGGACAGCAGAAGGGCTAGGGCGGACAGACTGCGGGTCATTCTCATCTCCATGTTGGGGGTCTCTCACGGACGCTTTGGAAAAAAGATTGAGTTCGTTCAATTTTGAAGTCAACATCAAATAATGGGCGATTTGGAAACCGCATGACCGGACTGCGCGAAAGACAGAAGGCTGACCGCACCGGGCGCATTCTTGATGCCGCCTCGCGCCTGTTTCGCGCGCAAGGGTATGACGCCGTGCGGATCGAGGATATCGCGGCGGCGGCCGAGGTGTCGGCTGGCACCTGCTACAACTATTTTTCCACCAAGGGTGACCTTCTCCTGGCCATCGTGTCGATGGAGGTGGAGGAAGTGGTTGAGGCGGGCCGCGCGCTGATCGACAACCCGCCCGCCAGCACGGCCGAGGCTTTGGCCGGACTGATCCGCCTCTATTACGACCATTCGCTGAATTACCTGTCGAAAGAGATGTGGCGCAAGGCGATGGCCTTTTCGATCGAGGCCCCCGGCACCCCCTTTTCCCAACGCTACACCGAACTGGATGCGATGCTGTCGGCCCAGGTCTGTGACCTGATCGCCGCCTTGCAACAGCGCGGCCTTGCCCGTCCCGACCTTGATCCGCAGACCCTTGGCCAGATTGTTTTCAACACGCTGAACCAGATGTTCATCGAATTCGTGAAGGCCGAAGCAATGCCGCTGACGGCGCTGCACCGGATGAGCGACGCACAGACGGCCAGCCTTGCCACGCTGATGCGGGTTTAGGGCAAACCGGGGCGCTGCCTGCAATTGGCGCGGCCATTTCCGATACATGCCTGCGCAGGGACGGGTGAAAATACAGAGAGGGCAGCCCGCTTTGTAGCGGACTGCCCGACTTGTCATTGCCTGACTTTCACCAGGTCAGTGGCCTGATTTAGCGCTGGTAGGTGTCCATCGTCTCAAGCTGTTCTTGCGTGGCGGAGACGACGAACTTTGGCTCTGCACCATCCGCACCGGCAACAAGCGACAGCATGGCCGAGGTCAGGACAACTTCCTTCTCGCCCATCCCAAGGAACCCGCCGACATCGACGACCGCCCCAAGGATCTTGCCATCTGCGTCCAGCGAAACCGCGCTGATTTCGCCCACGTCTTCATCATTCGGGCCGTAGACCCGCTTGCCGACCAGATCAGCCTCGGCCCAGGTGGCCAGATCAACCATTTCGCCAGTCGCCATCGGCGTGGTCACGGCGGTGTCGGTGGTTGCGGTGGTTGCCGCATCCGGCGCCGCATCAGTCGTCACATCGGTGGTCGCATCGGTGGTCATCGTGGCGTCCGCGGCTGCGGTTGCTTCGAAAACCATGTCCGGGTTGAAGGCAGGTGCGCCTTCAAGCTCGGCGTTGGTGCCTTTGAACACGATGAAATAGTCATCCGGGCTGTCCGCATCAGGCACAAGGGCCAGTTGCTGCATGTCCAGTGCGACTGTCTTTTCGCCGATCCCAAGGAAACCGCCGAAATCGACCAGCACGACCTCAGTGTCGCCGGTCAGGCTGATCATCATATCGCTGATCTCGCCTGCGTCCTGCCAGTTGGCATCGGCATTGGCCATGGCCGTATCCGAAAAGCCAGCGGTATCAGCGTCGGTAAGGTAGACGCGCTTGCCGATGAAATCAGAGGCGCGGACACCGTTCTCCACACCTTCAAGGTAGAGGGGTCTGGCGTCTTGCGCATAAGCAGAAGAGGCCGCCGCAAGCACCAAAGCTGAAGAAGCAATGATCTTTTTCATGGGTTTAATCCTGACGTTGTTTCGTTTTCCGTCTCGCAGGACTGCAAACCGTGCAGAGCTGTGACGGGATGGAAACACTTGATGACGGCATCGGTTGCGGCAGACAGCATCACAATGTTTTCAGCGCTATCGGCGAAACCTGATCGTGGTTTGGGCGTTTACCAAGGGGGCGAAGCATCCATCGACCTTATGCCGCAATCCCGCAGGCTAAGGGGCGGCACCCGCTGCAATGTCGTTTTCTGATGCCAATGGTCGGGTGGACTTGCCCGGTTTGGCCCCCGTCTGGCAGATAGGGGCAAAGGTCTTTCAGGAGTCGCCAGAATGAAAACCCATGTCAAAGCCCTTGTTGTCGGTGGCGGCGCGGTCGGCACAGGGATCGCCTATCACCTGGCCAAGGCCGGCTGGGACACGATGCTGGTCGAACGCGATGAGCTGACGGCGGGATCGACGTGGCACGCCGCGGGTCTTTTGCCTCTGTTCAACATGGGCTACGCGACAACCCATATCCACAAATACAGCGTCGATTTCTACAAGGGGCTTGAGGCTGAGACGGGCCTGAACCCCGGCTTTTACGTCGTCGGCAACCTGCGCATGGCGCAACAGCAGCAGCGGATGGATGAGTATATGCTCTATTCCTCCGTCGCCGAAACCGCCGGGGTCTACCACGAATTCCTGACGCCTGCGCAGATCAAGGACCGCTGGCCGCTGGTGCGGACCGAGGATCTGATCGGCGCACTTTATCACCCGCAAGATGGCTACATCAATCCGGCCGACGTGACGCAGGCGATGGCCAAGGGCGCGCGCCAGTTCGGCTGCACGTTTGAACGCAAGGTGCAGGTTGACGGCTATCGCTGGACCGGCAGCGAATGGATCGTGTCCTGCACCCGCATGGTCGAACAGGGCGGCAACCTTGTGGCCAGCGACGACAAGTTTGACATCACCGCCGAACACGTCGTCACCGCCACCGGCAACCACGCCCAGCGCACAGCGCGGCTTTTGGGGATCAAGACCCCTGCCGTTGTGGTGGAACACCAGTATATCGTCACCGAGCCCGACCCTGCGCTGGTCGAATGGCGGAAGTCGAACCCCCAGCACCCCGTCCTCCGCGACGCTGACGCCAAGTGGTATGTCCGCGAAGAACGCGGCGGCTGGATCCTGGGGCCCTACGAAAAGGGCGCCCCCGCCCGCTGGCCCTATGAGGTGCCCGAATCTTTCCGCGCTGACCTCTTTCCGCTGGATCTGGAACGGATCGAGCAGGAATACATGTCCTTCATCCACCGGATTCCGTCCTCGGAAACTGTGGGTCTGAAGGACGATTACAACGGCCCGATCTGCTATACCCCCGACGGCAACCCCCTCGTCGGCCCCGCCCCCGGCCTGCGCAACATGTGGCTGGCCGAGGGTTTCAGCTTCGGCATCACCGCCGCTGGCGGCACCGGCCACTACCTTGCCCAGCTGATGACCGAAGGCGAGGCCGAGATCGACATGGCCTCGCTTGACCCCAAGCGTTTTGGCAACTGGATGACGACGGAATACGCCAGCCGGAAAAACGAAGAATGCTATGATCACGTCTTCGTCCTGCACCACCCGGACGAAGAACGCGAAGCCGCCCGCCCCCTGCGCACCGCCCCCGCCTATGACCGCCAGAAAGACCTCGGCGCGCAAATGGGGCAAGTGAACGGCTGGGAGCGGCCCAACTACTACGGCCCCACGGACACACCCGCCGATTTCGACCACAACAGCCGGTCTTTCCGCCGCGGCGCATGGTGGCCCTATGCCAAGGCTGAGGCTGAGGCGGTGCGCAATACCGTTGGCCTCATCGACGCATCGGCCTTCACCAAGCACCTTGTGCGCGGGCCGGGGGCGACCGCCTTCCTTGACCACTTCACCTGCAACAAGCTGCCGAACGTGGGCCGGATCAACCTGACCTATGCCCTGACCGACCACGGCACCACCCGCACCGAATACACCATCGTCCGGCTGAAGCAGGACGAATACTACCTGATCTCGGCCGGGGCCTGGACGGCCTATGACTACGATTTCCTGCAAAAAGCCGCTGATGATTGGATGGCGCAGGGCAAAGGCGCCATCGACATTCACGACATGACCACCCAATGGGGCGTCTTTGCCCTTGCCGGCCCGAACGCCCGCGCTTTGCTCAAGGACCTGGTGAAAGACCGCGACCCCGAGACCGTGCTGTCGAACAAACGCTTCCCCTGGCTAAGCTATCGCGACATCGAGCTTGGCATGTGCCCGATCCGCGCCATCCGCGTGGCCTACACGGGTGAACTTGGCTGGGAACTGCACTACCCGATCGAATTCGGCCGCTACCTGTGGGATCTTCTGCTGAAGGCAGGCGAAAACCACGGCCTGAAACCCGTTGGTGCCCGCGCCCAGAACTGGCTGCGGCAGGAAAAATCCTACCGCGCCTTCGGCAACGAACTTGGCCGGGATGCCACCCCGTTGGAGGCCGCACTCGACCGCTTCGTCGACCTGACCAAGGATTTCCGCGGCAAGGCGAAGATGCTGGAAACCGGCATCCGGTCGAAATGCGTGACCTTGCTGATCGACGGGCCGGCAGATGCCGATCCATGGGGTAAAGAGGCCCTGATCCACGACGGCGTCAAGGTTGGCCGCCTGACCTCTGGCGGCTATTCGGTGGCTTTCGGCAAGCAGATCGGCATGGGCTATGTTCCCGCAGCGCTGGCGGAGCCGGGGACCAGGCTGAAGGTCAAGATGCTCTTGCAGGAATGGGATGCCGTGGTCACCGAAGACAGCCCCTTTGACCCCGCAAACGCCCGCATCCGGATTGACGGCTAAGCGATTGCTGCAAGGATTAGGGCTTTTGGCAGATCTTGTGCCCGTGTCTTGCGATTTTGGGCCCGTGTCTTGCAGCCGTAAGGCTTTGTCTCCATCTTGACCGCGTAGGGGTAGTCTTTGCATGACGCGGCGCGAGCGCAGGTTTCAACGGCAGTTCGTTGCATTGGAGCGGATCTTTCCGCCGCTACGCGGGCCTATGTCCACGCTGCGGCGTGATAGCTGGTTTCCGATCCGGTTTCCGATTGCGCTGACCCTGATCGCGGGGGGGATTTTGTCTTTTCTGCCGGTGCTGGGCATCTGGATGCTGCCGCTTGGCCTGTTGTTGCTGGCCGTGGATTTGCCCGTGCTGCGGGGGCCGATTTCGGTTCTGGTGATCCGGGGTCGCCGCGGCGCCAACCGCTGGCTGCGGCGCTGGCGCAAATGGCGCAAGCCCAAAGCCTAAAGCGACCGCCCGGCAACCCAGTCGGCCCAGGCCGCCTTGGACCCGGCAAAGACGTTGATATCCACCTTGCCCGCAATCCCCGGCACCACCCCGGTTGAGGTGTATTGCCAAAAGCTCCACGCCTTGCCGTCATAAACGGCATGCGGATGGTCAGCGACGGACCGCAGCCAGAACTCTGCCCCCTCCAGTCGCCACAACTCGGTGTCTTCGAAGAAATCCACCGTTGAGTAGATCAGTGGGCGCTGGCCGTAATGGCGTTCCAGAATGTTCAGAAAAATCCGCGCCTCGTCCCGGATCACGGCGCCGTCACGGCGGATGGTGCAGGTGGGGCTGGTCGGCGTCCATTCCATGTCCAGAACCGGGGGCAAAGCGCCTGCCACCCGTGGCACATGCTTGATGAACCAGCGCGCCTGCTCGGCTGCGGGGCGGCAATGGTAGAAGAAGTGATAGGCCCCGCGCTTGACCCCCGCCGCCCCGGCAGCGCGCCAATGGGTGTCAAACATCGGGTCCACCAGATCGCCACCCTCGGTCGCCTTGATGAAGGCGAAGTTCACACCGCTGGCCCGCGCGGTTTGCCAGTCCACGGCGGTCTGGAAGCGTGACAGGTCGATCCCATGCACCGGATAGCGATCAGGCGACCGACCCGGCCAGTCGGTGGGGTCGGCATCGCGGAAGTTTGAGGTGGTGACGGTGACCGTCTGCCCGATCCCGGACCCTGCCGCCCCAAAGCCCGCATCCCGCGAACTGCCACAGCCAACCAGAAGCGCCGCCACAAGCGCCGACAGCATCGCCCGTATCATCTGTGCAGCCCGCATCACCTGCCCCCCGCTTTGGACGTACCCTCGCGGATTGGGCGGCGTTTGTCATCGGCGTGCAGCGGCGCGAAAGGTCAGACCGGCAAGCGCTTGCCGATCATGCCGGGCGAAGTTACCCTTTGCCCGTGCTGACCTGCATCACCCTGGACCAAACCGCAGGGGCGACAGGGCGGCGACCAGATCGGCCCCGACTTCGGGCACGCGCCCCCCGATAAGGTCTGCCGCAAGCTGGCTTGCCGCAGGGCAGGTCTGGAACCCGTATCCGCCCTGCCCAGCCAGCCAGAAGAACGACGGCTCGTGCTTGTCCGGACCGATCACCGGCACACGGTCGGGCGAGAATGTCCTGAGGCCCGCCCAGCTGGCCAAAAGCCGCGTCACGGGTTCGCTGACCATCTCTTCATAGCGCGCAAGGCCCTCGGCCAGCACCATGTCATCGGCCCAGGCGTCATGCGGGTCCATCGGGTGCTCTTCGGCGGGCGATACGATCAGCGCGCCAGCGTCGGGCTTGGCGTACCAGTCCTCTCCCGGTCCGAAAATCATCGGCCAGCGGCTGACATCATGCCCGCCCGGCGCGGGGATCCGCGCCATCGACCGGCGCAAGGGCGTAAAGCCCAAGGGCCGGACCCCCGCCAGCGCCGCCACCTGATCGACCCAGGCCCCCGCCGCATTCACCACCATCCGGGCGGTGAATTCACCGGCGGCGGACGACACCCGCCAGCCCGCACCAGCCTTGGCAATGGCCGTCACCCGCGCCTTGGTCACAATCTGTGCCCCGCGCGCGCGGGCTTCGCGGGCAAACCCCTGGATCAGAAGGTCGGTATCCACATCCTCGGCGTGGGTGGCGTAGCCGGCAAAAGCCACCACCTTCTCGTTCAGGATCGGCACGATTGCCTGGGCCTCGGCCACGCTGACCTCGGCGAACTCCATCGCCACCAGATCCTTGTCAAAAGCCTCGCGCGCGTCCGCCTTGGCGACCAGCATCAGCCCGCGCGGGGCAAGCACCCCCGGCACCGACCGGAAATAATCACCCGAGGCCATGGACAGCCCCACCACGGCCGCTGCCCCATAGCGCGGCTCATACAACGCCGCCGACCGGCCGCTGGCATGATGCGCCAGGGCATCCTCGGCCTCCAGCACGATCACTTGTCCCAGTGCTGACAACCGCGCTGCCGCTGAAATCCCGGCGATCCCGCCACCGATGATCAGAAAATCCGCGTCCATGAAGCGCCCTCTCCAACAGAAAGGGCACAGGAGGTCCCGTGCCCTTCGTCTGTTCAAAAATATCCCGGTGGTGCGGGGGCTGGCCCCCGCTTTCCGACCGAAATCACTGAGGAATGTCGCCGACAATCCCTTCGATGTAGAAGTTCATTCCCAGCAGGTCACCATCCGGAGCAGTCGCGCCGTCGGCCAGCCAGGGCGTGCCGTCCTGCTTGTTGATCGGCCCGGTGAACGGGTGATAGGTCCCGGCCGCGATGGCGTCGCGCATCGCTTCAGCTTCGGCCTTGACGTCTGCCGGCACCTTGTCGGTAATCTCACCGATCTGGACTTCGCCGCCCGCAATGCCTTCCCAGGCATCGGCTTGCGCATAGGTTCCGTCCAGCAGGGCGCCCACGCGCTTGATGTAGTAGGGGCCCCAGTTGTCAATGATCGACGACACGCGCGGGCCGTCAGCATAGGCCGCCATGTCCGACGCCTGACCAAAGCCGATCACCGCGCCGTTGGTCTTTGCCGCTTCCGCCAGCGGGGCGGTGGAGTCGGTGTGTGATGCGATCACGTCAACGCCCTGATCGATCAGCGCCTTGGCGGCATCAGCCTCTTTCGCCGGATCAAACCAGGTAAAGGCCCAGACGACCGAAAGCTCAACCGCCGGGTTCACCTTCTTGGCGTGCAGGTAATAGGCGTTGATCCCCATGACCACTTCGGGGATCGGGAAGGACGCGATGTAGCCGATCTTGTTCGACTTGGTCATCTTGCCCGCGATATGGCCCTGCACCGCGCGGCCTTCGTAGAAGCGGGCGTTGTAGGTAGAGACGTTCGGATGGTCACGCTTGAAGCCGGTGGCATGTTCGAACTTCACGTCCGGGAACTTGGCCGCGACGGCGTTGGTCGGGTCCATGTAACCGAACGAGGTGGTGAAGATGATGTTGCAACCGCCCAGCGCCATCTGGGTCAGCACACGCTCGGCGTCGGCACCTTCGGGAACGCTCTCCTGGAACTGGATTTCGACCTTGTCGCCAAAGGCTGCCTGCAACTGCATCGCGCCGTCATGGTGCTGGAAGGTCCAGCCGCCGTCACCGATCGGGCCCACATAGACGAAGCATGCCTTCACCTTGTCCATGCCTTGCGCGAACGCCCCGCCCGACGCCAGCATCAGCCCCATCGCCGCCGTTGCCAGCAGATTTCTACGGTTCATTTTGGTACTCCCCTTGGTGGCGGGCGCTTTTGGCCCGCTGTTATAAGCCTCAGCGTGAGGCGTGAAAATTTTGGCCCAGCGCCGCAGGTGCGCCATTGGCCTTGCGCCCCGCCGACATGATGACCAGCACAAGAATGGTTATCAGATAAGGGGCCATGGACAAGTACTCGACCGGGATGATCGACCCTGCGACCTGCAGGTTCAGCTGCAAGACGGTGATCCCGCCGAAAAGGTAGGCACCGATCAACACGCGCCAGGGCTTCCAGCTGGCAAAGACCACGATGGCCAGCGCAATCCAGCCCGCGCCCGCCGTGATCCCATCCACCCATTGCGGCACCCGCACCAGGCTGAGGTAAGCACCGCCCATCCCCGCCATCGCCCCGCCAAAGGCGATGCACAGCAGCCGGATGCGGTTGACCTTGTAGCCCAGGGCATGCGCCGCCTCATGGCTTTCGCCCACCGCCCGGATGATCAGGCCTACCCGTGTGGATTTCAGCACCCACCACAGCACCGCCGTCATGAGGATGCTGAAATAGACCACCCAGTCATGCCCAAAGACAATCGGCCCCACCACCGGCAGATCGGCCAGCGCATCCGGCAACAACTGCCCGGTTGAGGGCGGCTTGATCCCGTTATACCCCTGCCCGCCAAGGGAACTGACCCCCAGCCCGAACAGGGTCAGCGCCAGGCCTGTCGCCACCTGATTGGCCAGAAACACCTGCGTCAGCGCGGCAAAGATCAGGCTTAGCACCGCCCCCGCTACCGCGCCCCCGACAAAGCCCAGAACCGGGCTGCCCGTCTGAACCGCAACGACAAACCCGCCCAGCGCGCCGATGACCATCATCCCCTCAACCCCAAGGTTTAGGACCCCTGCCCGCTCCACCACCGTCTCGCCCAGGGCCGCCAGCAGGATGGGCACCGCGCTTGCCATCAGCGTGGCGATCAGGATGACCGGATTGATACCGCCAATATCCATTTCAGTGCGCCCCCACAGCCAGCCGGAACCGGTAATTCGTCAGAACATCCACCGCCAGAAGGAAGAACAGCAGCATCCCCTGAAACACCTGAATTGCCGCATCTGGCAGGCCAAGGTTCGTGGATGCCATCTCGCCTCCGACATAGGTCAGCGCCATCAGGAACCCGGCCAGCACGATCCCCAGCGGGTTCAGCCGGCCCAGAAACGCCACGATGATCGCGGTGAACCCATAGCCCGTGTTAAAGTCGATGCTGATCTGCCCGGCTGGGCCCGCCACCTCAAAGAGGCCCGCCAGCCCCGCCAGCGCGCCGGAAATCCCCATGCACAAGACCACCAGCCGCGCCGGGTTGACGCCGTGAAAGCGCGCCGCCCTTGGCGCTTGACCTGCCAGCCGGATCTGGAACCCCACCTGATGCCGCGTCAGGAGGATGAAGGCCAGCACCGCCGTCACCAGCGCCGCCACGCCACCCCAATGCAAGCCCAAAGGCTCATAGATGAAATCGTTCCGCGCCGCCGGATAACTGCTGAAGTTGCGGCTGCCGGGAAAGCCCATCCCCTCGGGGTTCTTCAGAAACCCGGTTGAGGCCTTGGCCAGAATCGTCTCGGCCACATAGACCAGCATCAGGCTGACCAGAATTTCGTTCGTGTTGAACCGGGTCTTCAGGATCGCCGGGATCATCGCCCAGACCCAGCCGCCAAAGGCCCCCGCGATGACCATGGCCGGAAAGATCCAGCGGCTTTCCGTCGGAAAGACCGCCAGCCCGACCGAGGCGCCGATGATCGCCCCCATGATGTACTGGCCTTCCGCCCCGATGTTCCAGATACCCGCCCGAAAGCCCAGCGCCAACCCGATGGCAATCAGGATCAACGGCCCCGCCTTCACCAGCAACTGCCCGCGCAGGTAAAACGCGAACTCGCCAAAGATCGGGTCCCAAAAGATCGTGCGGATCACCTCGAACGGGTTTTTCCCCATCAGCGCGAACAAAAGCCCGCCCATGACCATCGTCAAAAGCACCGCCACGGGGGGCGTTGCATAAAGCCAGAACCTGCTGGGGGTTGGCCGCTTTTCAAGCCTTAGCACCACAGCACCGCCTGACCCCAAATTCCTTCGCAGGAATTTGCAAAACTTTTCGAAAAGTTTTGGCCCCTAGCCCACATGATGCGCCACCTCCATGCCGTGCGCGCCGCCCATCATCAGCCCGATCTCGTCCATCGTCAGCCCCTCTACCGGCCGGGGCTTGGTCAGCCGCCCGGCATTCAAGACAGCAAAGCTGTCTGACACCTCCAGAAGTTCATCGAGGTCCTGACTGATCACCACCACGGCGGCCCCTTCCCCCGCCCGGTCCAGGATCGACTGCCGGATCGCCGCTGCCGCCGCCGCATCCACGCCCCAGGTCGGCTGGTTGATGACGATGACCGCCGCCCCTTGCATCAACTCTCGTCCCATCAGGAACTTCTGCAGGTTCCCGCCCGAAAGCGCCCGCGCCGCCACATCCGGGCCGGGGGTCCGCACGTCATAAGCCTTGATGATTTCCTCGGCGAAGGCCCGGGTTCCCGCCCAATCGACAAACCCGTTCTTCGTCAGGCCCCTGCGGACGCCCGCCGTCAGAAACGCATTTTCCACCAACGACATATCTGGCGCCGCTGCATGGCCATACCGGTCCTCGGGGGCCGCGACCAAGCCCACCCGTCGCCGCCCCACCGGCCCCAGATCGCCCACCGGCTGGCCGTCAATCCTGATCCTGTCCGCCCCGGACCGCAACTCGCCCGACAGCGCCAGCAGCAATTCGTCCTGCCCGTTCCCCGCCACTCCGGCGATGCCCAGCACCTCACCCTTGGCCACCGTGAAAGACACCCCCTTCAGCGAGGTGCCAAACGGGATCGGCGACGCGACTGACAGGTCGGAAACCCCCAGCGCCACCGCGCCCTTTGCCCCCGGCCGCCGCTCTGGCGTCTTCAGGACCGCGCCCACCATCAGCTCTGCCATCTCGCGCGCCGTGCGGTCGCGTGGCGTGCAGGTCGCCACGACCTTGCCCCGCCGCAGGATCGTCGCCTCGTCACAAAGCGTGCGGATTTCCTCCAGCTTGTGGCTGATATAGAGGATCGCCGTCCCTTCGCTGGCCAACTGCCGCAGCGTGCGAAACAGAATTTCCACCTCTTGCGGGGTCAGCACGGATGTCGGCTCGTCCATGATCAGAAGCTTCGGGTCCTGCAGCAGGCAGCGGATGATCTCTACCCGCTGCCGCTCGCCCGCGCTCAGGTCACCGACCATCCGGCTGGGGTCGAGAGGCAGCCCGTATTCCTCGCTTACCGCCCGGATCTTCGCCGCAAGCTCTCGCATCGGCGGGGGGTTCTCCATCCCCAGCGCCACATTCTCGGCCACGTTCAGCGCCTCAAACAGGCTGAAGTGCTGGAACACCATCGCCACCCCCAGCCGCCGCGCCTCGGCTGGCTTGGCGGGCTGGTACGGCGCCCCGCGCAAGGTCATCGCCCCGCTGTCGGGCCGCACAAGGCCGTAGATCATCTTGACCAGCGTCGATTTCCCGGCCCCGTTTTCGCCCAGAAGCGCGTGAATTTCCCCTTCGCTGACCGCAAAGGACACATCGCTGTTCGCCACCACCCCCGGATAGGCCTTGGTCACCCCGTCAACGCGCAGCAGTTCCGTCATGCCCGCAACTCCCTTGCCGTCAATGCAGATGCCCGCAGAAATTCTGCCGCCACGCCCACCGCAATCGCCTGCGGGTGCTTGCCCAGTGCGGGGTCGCCAATCGGGCAGCGGATGCGCGAAATCGCCTCGGCCGAGTGCCCCAAGGCCCCCAGCCGCGCCCGGAACCGCGCCCACTTCGTCGCCGACCCGATCAGCCCGCACGACCGGAACCCCCGCTGCAAAAGCCGGTGGCACAATTCCAGGTCAAGCGCATGGGAATAGGTCAGCACCAGATGCTCGGCCACCCGCGGCGCATGATCTGCCAGCACTGCCGGATCAAGGGCCGGAACAACCGTTGCCCCCAGGGGCACGCTTTCGGGAAACCGTTCAACCCCCACATCCACCCAGGTCACCGCCACGCCCGGCAACGGCGAAAGCACAGAGACCAGCGCCCGCCCCACATGCCCCGCCCCCCAGACCCAGACCTGCCGCGTGGGTTCTGCCACAGGTTCCACCAGCCAGCCCTGCACCAGCCCGGGCCGGGGCCGCACCCCTTGCCCCCGCGCCGCCGCCAGCGTGCGGGCAACCGCCAAAGGCATAACCCCCGGCCCCCGCGCGAACACCCCGGCTTCAGCCAAAGGCACTGCGTCAAACACTTCGGTCCAAAGCGTCACCGCCCCTCCGCAGCACTGTCCCAGCGCCGGCCCCAAGGCGACCCGCTCAACCGTTGCAGAGGGCCCCCCTCCCAACAGACGCCGCGCCGAGGCCGAGGCGGCAAACTCCAGCGCCCCGCCGCCGATTGTCCCCGACTGCCCGTTTTCCCAGACCAGCATCGCGGCCCCGACCTCACGCGGGCTTGACCCTTCAACCTTGGCAATCACCACCCGCGCGACCCGCCCATGGGCAGCCAGCGCAGCGGCAAGGGCGCCTGGGTCAAACACCCTCAACCCTCCGCACGGCCATCAACACCCGCTCTGCCGTCGCCGGTGCATCAAGGCCCGGATACACGCGCCCATCCCCACAGGCGGCGACCGCATCGCTTAGCGCCATCAGCACCGAGATCCCCAGCATGAGCGGCGGCTCTCCCACCGCCTTGGACTTGCCCACCGCGTCCTCCCGGTTGGGCCGCCCCCACAAAGCCACGTTGAACACATCCGGCCGGTCCGAACAGGCCGGGATCTTGTAGGTGCTTGGTGCATGGGTCGAAAGCCGCCCCTTGCCGTCCCAGACCAGCTCTTCCGTCGTCAGCCAGCCCGCGCCCTGCACATAGGCCCCCTCGACTTGGCCAATGTCCAAGGCCGGGTTCAGACTGGTGCCGGTGTCATGCAGGATATCCGCCCGCAGAATCCGGTTTTCTCCCGTCAGGCGGTCAACCACCACCTCGGTCACCGCTGCCCCATAGGCGAAGTAGAAGAACGGCCGCCCGACCCCACGCACCCGGTCCCACACGATCTTTGGAGTGGCGTAAAACCCGGTTGAGGACAGGCTGACCCGCGCCTGATAGGCCCAGGCCACCACTTGCGCGAAAGCATAAACCTCGCCCGCCACGCGCACGGTGCCATCAACAAACCGCACCTGCGATGCCTTCGCCTGATGCTTGTCGGCAATGAACTCTGCCAGCCGCGCGCGGATGGTCTCTGCCGCCGCCTTCGCCGCCATGCCGTTCAGATCCGCCCCCGAACTGGCCGCCGTGGCTGAGGTGTTCGGCACCTTCGCGGTATCCGTCGCCGTGATCTTCACCATGGACGCATCGACGCCGAAGACCGACGCAGTCACCTGCGCGACCTTCTGGAACAACCCCTGCCCCATCTCGGTCCCGCCATGGTTCAGCGCGATCGACCCGTCCTGATACACATGCACCAAAGCCCCCGCCTGGTTCAGCCAGGTCAGCGTGAACGAAATCCCGAACTTCACCGGCGTCAGCGCAATCCCCCGCTTCAGGATCGGCGACCCCGCATTCCACGCCGCAATCGCCGCCTTCCGCGCCGCATAGCCCGACGAACGCTCCAGCTCCGCCACCAACTCATGCCCGATGAAATCCTCCACCGGCATATGATAGGGCGTCGTCTGCACCGGCCCGTCCACCGGCAAAGCATGCGAACCCACAGGCTGCGCCGCGCCGCGTGAGGTCAAATCCTCCCTTCCACCTTTCATCTTTGTGGAAGTATCCTCTGGGGGTCCGGGGGGCGAAGCGCCCCCGGGGGTGGCAGCAGCGCGGTAGAAGTTGGCCTTGCGCACCGCCAGCGGCTCGCGGCCCACCGCAAAGGCCACATGGTCCATGACCCGCTCAATCCCCACCATCCCTTGCGGTCCACCGAACCCCCGAAACGCGGTCGCGCTTTGGGTGTTGGTCTTCAACCGATGTGATTCAATCCGGATGTTGGGCAGGTGATAGCAGTTATCCGCATGCAGCATCGCCCGGTCGGCAACCGGCAGCGACAAGTCCTGCGACCAGCCGCAGCGCATAAGGTGCGTGACATCCAGCCCCAGGATCCGCCCCTGGGCGTCTACCCCGGCCCGGTAGACGATCCGCAGGTCATGCCGCTTGCCGGTGATGACCATGTCATCGTCGCGGTCATAGCGCATCCGGGCTGGCCGCCCCAGGCGGTGCGCCACCACCGCGCAGGCAATTGCCAAAGCGTTGCCCTGAGACTCTTTCCCGCCAAACCCGCCGCCCATCCGCCGCACCTCGACGCGCACCGCGCTCATCGGCAGATGAAGGGCGTGGGCTACCTTGTGCTGCACCTCGGTCGGGTGCTGGGTGGAGGAGTGGACAACCATATCCCCCCCCTCTTGCGGCAGGCAGGCCGCGACCTGACCTTCCAGATAGAAATGCTCCTGCCCGCCGACCTCAAAGCTGCCTTCGACAACCTGCGCCGCCCCGGCAATCGCCCGGCCCGCGTCGCCTTTGGCCCAGACGACCGGCCCTTGCTCAAACCGGCTGTTTGCCGCAAGCGCCTCATCCACGGTCAGGATCACCGGCAAGTCGCGGTAAGTGACCTTGCCCAACCGCGCCGCCTTGCGCGCGGCAAGGTGGCTGTCGGCGACCACAAGGAACACAGGCTGGCCGACGTAGTTCACCTTGCCCACAGCCAGCAGCGGTTCATCCTGCGCCGAGGGGCTGCAATCGGGCATCTCGGCGAAATCTGTTGCAGACAGCACTGCCACGACGCCGGGGGCGGCCCTGACGGCGGAAAGGTCGATCCCGGTGATCTCGGCATGCGCGACGGTCGACAGACCAAAGGCCAGATGCAGCGCGTTGCCCGGCAGGGGAATGTCATCCACATAGCGCGCCTGCCCTGTCACATGCAGGGGGGCCGCGTCATGGGGCAGGGGTTTGCCCATCGTCATGCCCGCAGCTCCAGCACTGAAACCGGCACACCGGACAGATCATGGAAATAGCGGATCATCAGGTTCTGTGCCGTGGTCAGCCGGTAAGCGGCTGAGGCCCGCATATCACTCATCGGGGTGAAATCCCCGGCCATCGCCTGCGCTGCCGCCTGAACCGTTGCAAGGGTCCATGGCTGGCCGACCAGCGCCGCCTCGACCAGTGCGGCGCGCTTTGGCACCCCGGCCATCCCGCCAAAGGCGATGCGGGCCTGGGTCACCATGCCCGCCTCAACGCTGACATTGAAACAGCCGCAGACTGCCGAGATGTCCTGATCAAAGCGCTTGGAGATCTTGTAGCAGCGCAAAGCTGGCGCATGGTCGGGAAACGACACCCCTGCCACAAACTCGCCCGGCTGCCGGTCCTGCTTGCGGTAGTCCAGAAAGAAATCCTCCAGAGGCAGGCTTCGCATCTGATCCCCGCGCCGCAGATGCAGCGTCGCGCCCAAGGCGATCAGCGCCGGAGGGCCATCGCCGATGGGTGAGCCATTGGCGATGTTCCCGCCAATCGTTGCCGCATTGCGCACCTGTTCGGACGCATAGCGCCGGAGCAGTTCGCCAAATGAGGGCAACCGTTCGGCCACCGCCACGCGCAGGGCTGCAATGGTGACGCAAGCGCCGACGTGCAGCTGCCCGCCTTGAACCTCGATGCCCTTCAGGTCCTCGACCCCGGTCAGGAAGGCCACTGGCGCAAGGTCTCGCATCTGCTGGGTGACCCAAAGCCCCACCTCGGTGGCGCCAGCGATCAGCGTGGCATCGGGGTTGGCGAGGTACCAGTCCGCCAATTCGTCGCTGTCGCGCGGGCGATACGCGCCGGGGAGGCCGCCTGCCTCCCCGGACCCCACCGGGGATATTTGGGGAAGAGGAAGCCTGTCAGTGGTCATCCAGTCCGGCACCGGGGCGGTTTCTGCCGCCTCTGCTGCGCGAATGATCGGGGCATAGCCGGTGCAGCGGCAAAGGTTCCCGGCCAGTTGGTCATCGTGATCCTTGGCGCCGTTCAGGTGCGCCACGGCCATGCTGACCACGAAACCGGGCGTGCAGAAGCCGCACTGGCTGCCATGATGCACCACCATCGCCGCCTGCACCGGGTGCATTTCGCCACCGGGTCCGGCGATCCCTTCGACCGTCCGCACCGCCTTGCCGTCAAGTTGGGCCAGGAACAGGATGCAGGCGTTCAGGGCCCTTGATCCGCCACCATCCGTGACCATGACCGTGCAGGCGCCGCAGTCGCCTTCGTTGCAGCCTTCCTTGGTGCCGCTGAGGCCCCGCTCTTCGCGCAGCCAGTCCAACAGGGTCCGCGTCGGGGCCGCGCCCTCGATGCGAACCGGCGTTCCGTTCAACAGAAACGCTACAGTCATTCGTCAACCCGCCGCGGTCTCCCCGGTTGAGGCAGTCTGCGTGGCCGCCCGATGCGGCGTAAAGCGGGCCACGCGCCCCACGGGTCTTCTTGCCCGTTCCATCTTCAAACCATGAAGCGCGGGGCTTGGCCACATGGCAAGACATACCTTCACTGCTTTCGCGAAAGCAGTTTCGCCTTTTGCCGAAAAGATGGTCAGTGACGCGTCCCGGCCTTCCTTCGCCGCGCGCCCTTCGCTAGGCTGGTCCCATGTCCAGCGCCCCCCGATTCATCCACCTTCGCACCCATACCGAACACTCTTTGCTGGAGGGCGCGGTCCCGGTCAAAAAGCTGGTAGAGCTGTGCCAAAAGGCGCAGATGCCCGCTGTCGCCGTGACCGACACCAACAACATGTTTGCAGCACTGGAGTTTTCGGTCACCGCCATGGGGGCCGGCGTCCAGCCCATCGTCGGCTGCCAGATTGCCATCGCACATGACCCCGCGCAAGCTGGCGAGCGACCCCGCCCCCCCGCCGCGATCGTCCTTCTGGCGCAGGATGAGGCCGGCTACCGCAACCTGATGCAGCTGAACACACGCCTTTATATTGACGGGGCGATGACCAGCCCCGCCAACCTGCCGCAGGTCACGCTGGACGAATTGGCCGCCCATGCCACCGGACTGATCTGCCTGACCGGTGGCCCGGATGGCCCCATGGGGCGCTTCCACGCCGGGGGCCAGACCGCCAAGGCCCGCGCGCTGCTGGAACGCCTGACGGCGATCTATCCTGACCGCCTGTATGTCGAGCTGCAGCGCCACCCCGGCCCGGGCGGCGCGCTGTCGGAGAATGAGGCGCTTGCCGAACGCGGCGCGGTGGAACTGGCCTATGAGCTTGGCCTGCCCCTTGTCGCGACCAACGACGTCTACTTTCCGAAATCCTCGATGTATCTTGCCCATGACGCCCTGATCTGCATCGCCGAAGGTGCCTATGTTGACCAGCAACAGCCCCGCCGCCGCCTGACGCCCCAGCACTACTTCAAGACCGAATCCGAGATGTGCGCCCTTTTCGCCGACCTGCCAGAGGCGCTGGAAAACACCGTCGAAATCGCCAGACGCTGCGCCTTTGCGGTCAAGAAACACGCCCCGATCCTGCCGAAATTCGCCGATGATGAAGTGCAGGAACTGCGTCGTCAGGCGAACGAAGGGTTGCAGGCCCGCCTTGCCGTCATCCCCCATTCCGCCACGCCAGAGGACTATCAGGCCCGCCTCGATTTCGAACTTGGGATCATCGAGAAGATGGGCTTTCCCGGCTATTTCCTGATCGTGGCTGATTTCATCAACTGGGCCAAGGATCAGGGCATCCCCGTCGGCCCCGGCCGGGGGTCAGGCGCGGGCAGCCTTGTGGCCTATGCGCTGCGGATCACTGACCTTGACCCGCTGCGCTATGCGCTTCTGTTCGAACGCTTCCTGAACCCCGAGCGGGTTTCCATGCCCGACTTCGACATCGACTTCTGCATGGACCGGCGTGAAGAGGTCATCACCTACGTCCAGAACAAATACGGCCGCGACCGGGTGGCCCAGATCATCACCTTCGGTGCGCTTCTG
The DNA here is from genome assembly GCA_038211355.1 of Rhodobacterales bacterium. Taxonomy (GTDB): domain Bacteria; phylum Pseudomonadota; class Alphaproteobacteria; order Rhodobacterales; family Rhodobacteraceae; genus Tabrizicola. The sequence continues at coordinate 23,404 of JBBQVR010000013.1, forward strand.
TCCAAGGCCGCCGTGCGGGACGTGGGCCGCGTGCTGCAGATGTCCTATGGCCAGGTCGACAAGCTGTCGAAGATGATCCCGCTGGAAGGGGTGAAGCCGGTCAGCATCACCAAGGCGCTGGCCGATGAACCGCGCCTGCGCGAAGCCGCGAAGGAAGAGGTTGTCGGGCGTCTGCTGGACTATGCCAAAGAGATAGAGGGGCTTTACCGCAACGCCAGTACCCATGCCGCAGGCGTGGTGATCGGGGATCGCCCGCTGGACCAGCTGGTGCCGCTTTACCGCGATCCGCGCTCGGACATGCCGGCCACCCAGTTCAACATGAAATGGGTCGAAGCCGCCGGTCTGGTCAAGTTCGACTTCCTCGGGCTGAAGACCCTCACCGTGATCCAGAACGCGATGGACCTTCTGGCCCTGCGCAGCATCAGTTTCGACATCAACCTGATCCCCTTGGACGATCAGCCCGCCTATGACCTTTACGCCGCAGCGAAAACCGTCGCCGTTTTCCAGGTCGAAAGCTCGGGCATGATGGACGCGCTGCGTCGGATGAAACCGACCTGCATTGAGGATATCGTGGCGCTGGTGGCCCTGTACCGCCCCGGCCCGATGGAGAACATCCCCGCCTATTGCGAGGTGAAGAACGGCCTCAAACCGCTGGAATCGATCCACCCCACCATCGACCACATTCTGGCCGAGACTCAGGGGATCATCGTCTATCAGGAACAGGTGATGCAGATCGCTCAGGTCATGGCGGGCTATTCGCTTGGCGGGGCTGACCTTCTGCGCCGTGCGATGGGAAAAAAGAACCCCGAGGAGATGGCCCGCGAACGCCCGAAATTCATCGAGGGCGCCAAGGCCACCCACAACATCGACGCCGCCAAGGCGGGTGAAGTGTTCGACCTGCTGGAGAAATTCGCCAACTACGGTTTCAACAAATCCCACGCGGCGGCCTATGCGGTGGTCAGCTATCAGACCGCCTACCTCAAGGCGAATTACCCGGCCGAGTTCATGGCCGCCGTGATGAACTGCGACCTTCACCTCACCGACAAGCTGGCCATCTACAAGCGTGAAGTTGACAAGCTGGGCCTGAAAACCATCGCCCCTTGCGTCAACGCCAGCCTCGCCACCTTCACCGTCCGCGATGGCGCACTGGTCTATGGGTTGGGCGCGCTGAAGAACGTCGGCGTTGATGCGATGCAGATGATCGTCGCGGCGCGGGGTGAAAAGCCGTTCGCCACCCTTTTTGACGTCGCCCGCCGCGTGGACCTGAAACGCATTGGCAAGCGCCCGCTGGAAATGCTTGCCCGCGCCGGGGCCTTTGACCAGCTGGACCCCAACCGCGCCCGCGTGTTTGAGGCGCTTGACCCCCTTGTCGCCTATTCCGCCGCGATCCATGAGGCGACGGCCTCGGCGCAGGTGTCACTTTTCGGCAGCGCGGGGGCCGATATCCCCGAACCGCGCCTGCCGTTCCGCGATGACTGGCTGCCAGTGGAACGTCTGGGGCAGGAACACCTTGCCATCGGCTTTTACCTTTCCGGCCATCCCTTGGACGACTACATGTCCGCCCTGAAACGCCAAAAGGTCGAAACCCTTGCCGAGGTGACGGCACGCGCCGAACGCAGCAGCCCGATCACCGCGAAAATCGCGGGCTCTGTCTCTTCGCGTCAGGAACGCAAATCCGCGCGTGGCAACCGCTTTGCCTTCGTGCAGCTGTCCGACCCGACCGGCCTTTATGAGGTGACCTGCTTTTCCGAGGTGCTTGAGGCGTCCCGCGATTATCTTGACGCGGGGTCCAACATCGTTCTGACCGTGAAGGCCGATCTTGAGGGTGAGACGCTGAAACTTCTGGCCCAGTCGATCCAACCCATCGACACCGTCGCGGCCCAGGGCGGTGCGCAGGCCCTGCGAATTCATCTGGCACGGGCTGAGGCTGTCCCCTCGCTCGCGGCACTTCTGGCCCGCGTCGAAGGCCGCAACCGCACGCAAGTGACCCTTTGCATCACCGACCCGCATGGGCGTGAGGTGGACGTCACCCTTCCAGATACCTACCCCGTCACCCCCCAGATCAAGGGCGCGATCAAGGCCATGCATGGTGTCCTTGCGGTTGAGGAAATCTGACCGTGCAGGCCTGCGCCACCCGTTGAACAGGCATCGTCCGGTGCCGGTTGGGCCGGTCCCGGTTCAGGCTTTGCGTTGAAACGTCGCCAGCATCTGAAGAAACCGGTCCTGCCCCTGCGCCGCAAAAACCAGCGCTGCGCGGTTCATCAGCCGCTCGCCATCGGCGCGGCGGCCCTCGGCCATTGCAATGCGCCCCTCGCCCATCTCTACCCGCGCGAGGTGGAAGCCTTCGGTAAGATCAAGCCGCGCCCGCAGATCGGCGTAGGTGGCCTTGGCGAGGCCCCGCGCGCGCAGTCGCAGCTTCAGGGCGGCGGGCACCTCGGCAAGGGCCATCTTCGGTGCGGGCAGCGGGTTCGGCCACAGGCCTGCGATCGTCAGGAAAAGTTCTGCCTTCTTGATCAGATACTGCTGCACAAGGCCGCGCTCTGCCCCGTGGTCCACCATCTTGTCGGTGCGTTTCATCTGGGCCAGCCCAGCCCGCACTTCGCCACGGGTAAAGTGCAGGACGGTGGCAAAGAAAGACGCGATGATGCTGACGGACGTGTCGCCCACGGCAGCACGTTCAGCCGACAGGTTGGTAAGGTAGGCGGCGCTGATTGTCTTGTCTCCGGCCATGATGCGGGCGCTTAGCCGGAACATGTTGGCCGTGATGTGATCCATGGTGCCGGGCAGCGAGTTTGTCATGCTTTCCTCGGCCTCACGGCCTGCCTTGGGATAGTCCTCGATCATCGCGCTGATCGAGGCGCGCACCCACCAGCCGAACGCCAGCGCGCGGCTGTCGGAGGTCGACTTGCCCAGCGCGATCAGATCATCAGACATGGCCAGCGCCTTGGGCACGTCGCCAACCTGACGGTAGTGCGACGCCATTTCGTACAGCCGCAACTGCGCCATGTGGGGGTCATGGCCACGGTCGGCATAAGCGCGAGTTTCCTCAAACAGGCGCGGGACATCACCCGCGTCCCAGTCGGGGCGGTCATTGACGATATCCATCTTCCCGGTCTTGACCACCGCGATGCTGTTTTCGTCGCCGACCGCTTCGGCCAAGGCAAGTGCCTCGTCGATCAGCTGCCGCGCATGGACAAAGTCACAGCACTGGTTTGCCGCCTTGCCGCGGATGGTCAGGGCAAAGATCAGCGGCCTTTGGTCGGCAAACAAGCGAAGCCGGGCGGTGTGGCGGTCTGCGACTTCTGCAAGCTGAACCCAGCGACCAACCACATCAAGCACGCGAAGATAGCCGGTAATCACATCCGCCATCAGGCGGTCATCGGGGTCAGCCTCGGACGCGTCAAGCTGCGCCTCGGCGCGCCCAAGATGGTCAAGGCAGACATCAAGTGCATAGACCCGCCACGCAGCCTGCGCTGCGGCAAGATGGAACGGGGTGGCGCGCTGTGGCAGGCCGGCCAGTTCAAAATGCCGCGCCAGCCGCCGTGCCAGGTTGCCGCCCGGGTCAGGCTCATGCGCAAGCAGGATCTGTGTCGCTGACAGATGCAGGGCCGCCGCCTCAACCTCGGGGATCGCGCCGGCGATGGCTTCCTGGATCAACACATGGCTGAACTGCCAGGGGCCGGTTCCGTCCTGCATCTCCACGATGCCCTGACGCGCGGCTTCTTGCAGGATCGCTGCCGCCTGATCGTCTGCCGTGCCAAGATGCTCGCTTTGGATTTGCCGTCCGATCAGGGCTGCTTGCTTCAGCGCGGCCTTTTCGGCCAGACCCAGCTGATCGAAACGGCTGAAGATCAGGCTTTGGATAGAGCCGATGGCCCCAGCTGCGTTGGATGCCGCATTGGGGGCGGCAGGCTCGGCCGACCCACCGGCCAGATGTCGCAGCAATTCTTCGGCGAACAGCGGGTTGCCTTCGGATTTCTGAAAGATGATCCGGGCGGTGGCATCCGCATTCTCGCCGACAGGCAAGGCCTGGCTGCACAGGGCGGCGATATCGAGTGGGGTCAGCGGCGGCACGTCAATCCGGCCATCTGGAGCAACCGGGGTCAGCAAAGGTGCTGGATCGCGACTGGTCAGCAGCAGGCGCGCGCCCTGTAGGGTCACAAGATCGGACAGGATGCTGCGGCTGATCGGGTCCAGCCAGTGGGCATCCTCCACGATCAAGAGGTGCGACGGATCGACGACCAGCCGCCCAAGCGCCTCGACGATGTGCCTTCGGGTCTCAAGCGCGTCGCTGGCCCCTTCGCCCATCATGGCCCCCCCTTGCCGCGCGGACCCGGCCAAAAGCGCCAAAAGGCCGGCATTGGGCTGCGCCGAGGCCAGCAGCGTCCCAAGCCAGTCGCCAAGCGCGGCCGGCGTGGCGGCCCCTGCAGCCCGGCCTGCCGCCCGCAACAGGTTGAGGACCGGTTCCAGCGACGATCTTGCATCTGACGGTGTGCAATAGGCGACGGCAACGCGGCGCGGGACTGTCAGCCCGTCCAGTGCATGCCGCACGAGGCGTGACTTGCCAATGCCGGGCGGACCCGTGACCAACATCAACGCAGGGGCCGCCTCTGGCGCGTCGATCCACCGCTGCAACCGGACAACCAGCCGCGTTCGCCCGACATAGACCTTGGTCCCACGCGCCATTCGGCCAGTCAGGTTTGACGGGTCCTCGCTTAGCCCGCGCAATCGGAACAGGGTTTGCGCGTCGGTAAACCCTTTCATGCGATGCGTGCCGGTCGGCTCCAGCACTGCAAAACCTTCGATCTCGGCGGCAATTGCCTCGGCGCAGAAGATTTCGCCCGGCCCTGCCAATGCCTGCACGCGGGCAGCCAGATTGACCGCGTTCCCCAGCGCATTCAGCTTGCCCTGCTGGCTTACCCGAAGGGTGGCGACCAGAACCTTGCCGCCCGCCAGACCGATACGCAGTTGCGGGGCTACGCCGTAGCGCGCCATCAGATCGCGGGTCTGGGCTGTGTTCGCCTCCTGGATCGCCAAAGCCGCCCGTGCCGCACAAAGGGCAGCATTCTCGATCGCGACCGGCGCCCCGAAGATGGCAAAGAGACTGTCACCGGCAAAATCGACGAAGTGCCCTCCCTCAGCCTCAAGGACGGTCACGGCGCGTTTCAGCACATCTTCGACAAGCTGAAAGGCTTTTTCAGCCCCCAGTTTTTCGGTCAATGCGGTTGATCCGACAAGATCAACCATCATGGTGGCCACCCAGCGCATTTCACCGACGATACCTTGCACTGTTTTGATCCTAGCTTTTGTCAGTGGTGCCGCAGATGGCTTTTTGGCGCGGGAAAGCGAACAAAGAATTCCCACCACGCGTTTTGTTTTCACTATATGAAAAGCTGTCAAGTCGCGAAGGGTGATGTTGGATGGGCGGAGGAAAAATGACCGTGGTTGTTTCGGATTTTCACGCCGGAGCCGCCGAAAGCCTTTTGACGGTGCTTGACGGAAATTTCAAACCCGATCCCGACCAGATCAGCCCGACGACCACGGCCTTTGCTGCGGCCTTTCTGCCGCTGATGCAGGCGCTCAGCACATCTGGGGTCAAGCCGGACCTTGTGCTTTTGGGGGACGTGCTTGACCTGTCGCTGGGCAAGCCCGACCAAGCAGCCCGCATCTTTTCCAACTTTCTGAAGGCGATAAAGGCCGGCCAGATGTTTGCCAACGTGGCCTTCGTGCCCGGCAACCATGACCATGAGCTTTGGACGGCGGAACGTTTTGGCGCGACATCGGGCACGGCCGATGGCCCGTCGGACAAGGCGTTCTGGGCGCACAGTTCCCCCGCCTTTGGCCCGGCTTCGGGCATGGGGTCTACCGCTGTCCTGAATGACATTCTTGCGGCAGGCGGAATGAAGGCAAAGGTTGCGACCTATTATCCGAATCTTGGCTTGCCAGCTGTCACCGCACCGGGCCGCGCCAATCGGCTTGCGGTCATGCATCACGGCCATTTCGTCGAAAGTGCCTATACAGCGATGTCAAGTTTGCTGGCGATGGTCAGAAACAAGCCGGTTCCCCCATTGACCGCCGAAACCATCGAACAGATCAACGGCGCGTGGATCGATTTCGTGTGGTCAACCCTGGGCGACAGCGGTCGGATCGGCAGTGAGGCAACCCTGGCCGAAGAGATGATGGTCACCGGCGGCGCGGCGCACGCGCTGCAGGACCGCGTGGCCGCCGTGCTGGCGCGACAGGCGCAGGCGGGGTTGGGGCTGCCGGTCACCGGCCTTGTCACGCTGTGGCTGGAACGGTTCAGCCGGGGGCTGGTGGACGCCACCATGGGTTCCTACTCAGACCTTGAGCGCTTCAGTTACGACCAGTACCTGTCGCCAGATACCATCACCAACCTGCAGACCTACCTGACCCAGGTTGTCGCGGCCCAGATCGCGGCTGAACAGCCGGGCGTGACCGCGGCGGATCACCTGACCTTTGTCTTTGGCCATACCCACAAGGCCTTTGCCGATCAGCTTGCCGTGCAGGGTTTCGACGCACCGGTCAGCATTTACAATACCGGTGGCTGGGTCCTGGATACCGCCCTGCTAAGCACGGTCGAAGGGGCTGGTGTGCTGTTTCTGGACGGTGGGTTGAATTCTGCGATGCTGCAGATCTACGCCCTGACCGAGGCCGAGGACGTGCTGCCCGCCCGCGTGCTGAGTGCTGACCCTGGCCCGGACGCCACCAACCCGATGCTGGGTGCGCTGCAAGGGGCGCTGACCAAGACCGCCCCGCAATGGGCGGCGTTTCAGACCGTCGTCGCGGCTGAGTTGCGCAAGAAACAGGACATGTACCTGGCCTTGGGGGACCGCACCCGGCGTGCGTCCCCACAGCGGGGGCTTGCATGATGCGCGCGAAGATGACGCCGATCTCTGTCTCGCTGACCGAGGCGCGCAAATCCCCGCCTGCGGGTCTGGACCTGACTGCGACATTCGACGTGATCGTGGTCGGCTCTGGCTACGGCGGGGCCATCACGGCCGCCAAACTGGCAGAGTGTGGACGGTCCGTTCTGCTGCTGGAACGGGGCCGCGAGATTCTGCCGGGGTCCTACCCCCGGTCATTGGCCGATGCGGTCGCCGAAACGCAGATCACGACCGCACAGGGCGGGCGGCTGACCACGACCAACGGCATGCTTGACCTGCGGATCAACGACGACATGAGCGTGGTCGTCGGCTGTGGTCTTGGCGGCACATCCCTGATCAACGCCAACGTGGCGCTGCCAGCAGAGGATCGGCTGTTTCGTGAGACAGAAACCGGCCCGGACGGCACTCAGCGCAATGTGTGGCCCGCAGTGCTGCGCGGCCCGCTGCCACCCGGTGCCAAGACGATGCTGGACAAGGAATATGACGAAGCCCGCCTGATGCTTGGTTCGGTCAAGCTGCCCGAAGCCATTACACTGCCAAAGCTGACGACGCTGGAAAAATCCGCAACCGCGATGGGGCTGGATGCGATCCGGATGCCGATCAACGTGACCTTCCAGGACGGCAACAACCAGTTCCAGAACTTTCAGCCGGCCTGCACATTGTGTGGGGATTGCTGTTCGGGCTGCAACTACGGGGCCAAGAACACCACACTGATGAACTACCTGCCCTATGCCGCGGCCAATGGGGCTTTCTTGCTGAATGAGGCGCAGGTTCATACCGTTTCCACCCCTGACGGGGTGACCTGGCTGGTGCGCACGGCCAGTTTCGGCGAGGCGGCGGCAAGTGGGATCGACCTCAAGGCACGGCTTGTGGTGCTGGCGGCAGGAACGCTTGGCTCAACCGAGATCCTGAAGCGGTCGCTCGCGCAGGGGAAGCTGGCGGTTGCGGGGGCCTATCTTGGCAAGGGATTTTCGGGGAACGGGGATGTCCTTGGCTTTGGTTTCAACGCCAACTGGACCGAGGTTACAAAAGGCGAGGGTGCGCCGATCTACAGCATCGGGGCCGGGACAAACACTCCGCTCGAGGTGGAGGCGCCGCCTGCTTACCCATACGTCGCCGGGCCATACACGCCCGGCCCCTGCATAACCGGCATGATCCGCGTGACGATGGATGCGCCGCACCCCGTCAGCCACGGCGTCCTGATCGAAGACGGCGTGGCGCCGGGGCCACTGTCGATGGCCTACCCGGCGATCTTTTTCGGCGATGACGTTGTGGCGGACGGGATGACGCGCTTTCCCGATGTGCAGCGACGCTTGCAGGACATCGCCTCGCTTGGCACTGCGCTGATGTCCGGTCAGGGGCTGGAGACGCTGGCCTACACCGCACCGATGGCGCAGATGCAGTCCTACCTGCTGATGTCACATGATGCGGCCCAAGGTGAGATCGTGTTCGATCCGGCGCAGGACATCGTCAAGGTCGTCTGGCCCGGTGTCGGGCGCGGGGCACCGTTTCCCCGCGACAACGCCCTTCTGAAGCAGGCAAGCGATGCGCTTTGGGCCGACTATCTTGCAAACCCGGTCTGGTCGGAATCCTTTGGCTGGAAGGTCGTGACCACCCATCCGATCGGGGGATGCCGGATGGCAGACGATCCGGCGTTCGGGGTTGTGAATGCCGATTGTCAGGTGTTCTCTGGCAATGGAGGTGCGGTTTACGACGGGCTGATGGTCTGCGACGGGTCAGTCATTCCCGGGTCGCTGGGCGTCAACCCGCTTTTGACCATCTCGGCCGTGACGATCCGCGCGATGGACGGGCTGATTGCGCGGAAAGGCTGGGCGAAATCTGCCGGGCTGAAACCGGCGTCGTCGTCGGTGCCGGACACATCGGCGCCCCCGCAGCCGGTCGATCCCCTGCCGGAAATCCTGCAGATGGCGCAGAACGTGCACCGCACACTGACAGACTATGTCGACCGCATCGCCCTGGGCCCGGCGCAGGCAAAGGCGGTGGCGGACGAGATCTATGCCTGGCTTGAGGCTTTAATCGCCACCTACAAAGGGCGTGAGTGGCTGGCACTGCAGGCCGCGCTGGAATTTGCCTATCTGGCTGAAAGCACGCACATGCAGGATGACGTCGGCCCTGCACTGGGGCAGCTGGCCGCAGACCTTGAGGGGATCATCAAGATCCTCAAGTCCAGCGCGCCTGACAGCGGGAAAATCAGCGATCTGGTGACGTACGTTACGAATTTGGTCGGCGACATGTCGGCCGGGCTGTCATTCACAGAAACGATGGAAGGCTTTGTAAGCCGCCCGCAACCCGGACGAAGCCACCCGATTTCCAACCCCTACCAGACCGCAGCCGCAACGGGCCGCGCCGAGGGTCGCGCGCTGAACGGCACGTTCACGGTCACCACCACCGACATGGAAAAGCTGCTGTCAGATCCGCAGCACAAGGCGGCCCTGTCGGGGTTCCTGATCCTGTCAGAGCCGGGCAAGGCGGATCAGCCCTTTCCCTTCTCTGGTGGCACGTTCGAGCTGTTGACGCAGGACGATACGGCCATCGACAAGTTCCTGATGATCTATCAGGCCGACCTTCCGGGCGGCGGAAAGTTTCACGGCTTCAAGACCCTGAAGCGCCGCGAGGGCAGCAACTGGTGGACCGACCTGACCACGCTTGCAACCACGTTGACCTTGCCCGGCGCGGACCCGTTGCAGGGGCAAATGACCCTTGGGGTCGAAGACCTTGTGCGACAGGCACTGACGACCAAGGGGGGTCTTGCAGAGACAAGCTCTTTGTCCGCCCTGATCCTGCAGGTGTTGACCTTTGCCAGGCTGCACAATCTGAAAGGCCTGGTTAAGATCCCAGAGTTCCTGAACAGCGCCTTGCGCACCGCGCTAAACGACTATTCTGCGGACGGTGTGGCCGATGCAGTGGCCGGAGCCTCGGGGGCAGAGTTCTTCGCAAATCTGATCTTCCGCACCTACGGCGGGCTGCCAGCCTATCTTGACAACTTTCCAAAACAGAACGCGACGCAGCACCCCCTGCCTGACCCCAACGGCGGCAAGCTGCCAAACCCGCCCGGCACAGCGGCACAGACCCATGCGGCCGTCATGTCCGACGGCGCACGGGTGCAACTGACGCGGTTTCAGGCAGGCACCAAAGGGCCGATCATTCTGGCGAACGGGTTCGGCTTTCGCGGCATGGCCTTTGCCGCGAACACCACGGAACAGTCGCTGGTCGGACTGCTGGCGGCCGAAGACTATGACGTGTGGATCTTCGATCACCGCGCCAGCCCCGCCAACATGGATGCGGCAGGCAAGGTCAATATCGAATATACGATGGACGACATCGCCAACATTGACTGGCCCTGGGCGGTGGATTTTGTCCGTGCCACCCGCAAATCCGAAGGCACCGACAAGGGCAGCGTCCAGCTTCTGGTACATTGCCTTGGCGGGTTGACGGCGATGATGGCGCTGCAAAAGGGCAATATCAGCGGCGTCCGCCAGATGATCGTCAGCCAGTTCACCTCAATGCCGGTGCCCGGCTGGTTCAACCAGATGAAGGCCGACCTTGGGTTGGCAGGCTATATTCATGACGGGGTGGGCGATACGCTGGCGGAGGCAATCGGCAAGTATGTGGGAAACCCGGCGCTGACTGCGGTATTGAAGGGGTCAACATCGTTCGACTTGCGGACCACCATCCCACCCACCGGCACCCCGACCGATCAACAGTCGCTTGACCTGTTGATCAACACCGCGCTTTGGAACGTGCCCTTCCCACCCGGCGAAAGCTGCCTGAATCCGACGTGCCACAGGGTTTTCGGCGTGTTTGGCCCGGTTTACTGCCATGCCCAGCTGAACGAGGCGACGCATGACGCGCTGAACGACATCGCAGGCCCGGTCGCAACCCTGGCATTCGAGCAATTGGCCCTGATCATGCAAACCGGACGGGCCGTCGATGCCAGCGGGGGGGATGTCTACTTTGGCAACCCGGCTGCGCTTGATTTCCCGATCCACTTCATCTCGGGCGCGCTGAACCAGCTTGTGATGCCGGAAACCACCCTGCGCAGCCAGCGCTGGCTGCAAGAGGCTTTGCCCGGAAGTGCCGCCAAGTTCACCCGTCAGGTTTTCCCCGGCTATGGCCATCTTGACTGTCTGGTTGGCCGGACGGCCGCAACGGATGTGTTGCCGTCCCTTCTTGACCGACTGAAGGCCCTTGCATGACCACGGGCCGAGACCGGGCGCTTTGGCGGTCCTTTGCGATCTTCGCGTCGCTGCCGGATGCGGTGCTGGACGAACTGCCGGTGCGGTCGCGTCAGAAAAACTGGCGCGCGGGTGAGATGATCTTTCAAAAGGGCGATCCGGGCGACTTTCTGCTGGCGGTGACGGATGGCCGGATCAAGCTGTTCAATGTCACGTCCGGTGGGCGAGAGCTTCTTATCCGGGTGGCAAGCCCCGGCGATCTGGTTGGCGAGATTGCCACCCTGGATGGCAGCGTGCGCAGCAGTGCGGCGGCGGCGGCAACGCCCGTCACTGCGCATGTCCTGACCCGCCAGGATTACCGCGACATCGCGACCCGTTTTCCCGTTCTGCAAGACGCCGCCATCGCGCATCTTTGCGCCCTTCTGCGTGACACGAATGACCGGGTTGAGAGCATCTCGCTTTATCAGCTTCGCGCCAGACTGGCGCGGTTTCTGCTGTTCACCCTCAAGCAGGTTCATGGCCCCGACCTTGACCCCGAAATGCGGCTGACCCTTGACCTTAACCAAAGCGACCTGGGCCTTCTGGTGGGGGCAAGTCGGCCCAAGTTGAACGGCATTCTGACCGAGTTCCGCGATCAAGGTTATCTGGTGCAAGAGGGGGCCGTCTGGCGCTGCGACGTTCCGGCATTGCGCAACGCCGCCGAGGAGTAGCTTTCCCCAACCCTGTTCCGCAGGGAACAGCGGCGACCCTGCAATCAGGGCAAGGTGGATGCATGAGATGGCCAACAGGCCCGAACGCAACCCCAAGGGAAAGATACTCAGATGAGCTACATGATCTCGCGTTTCGCCCCGTTCCAGTTTGCATCCGCCTTGACCTCGGTCACGCCGCCCAGCGAAATGGAAGAGTTTGCGACAAAGGCCCGTGCGCTTGCCAAGGACAACCGCTTGCCGCTGATGCGGCGCATCCGGGCGGCGCTGGGGCGTCTGCTGCCTGCGGGCCCCTCCGCAATCGTCGCCGCCCGCCAGAGCGAGCGCCATCTTCTGCTTGAGATCAAGCGGCTGGAAATGCTTTCATCGCACCTTGTGTCGGACATCGGATACATGCGCACAGCCTCGGGCGATTATGTGCTGGAAACGACTGCCAGCGGGAAACGCCCGGCACCCGACACGTCGACCGCGTCAGTCGGTTCCCGCCCGGCCAACACCCAGATTGCTGCCTGACTGGCAGCAATGTGCCGATCCGATCGCCACAAATCCCCGGGCGTTCGGGTCGGCATACCACCAGGCCCCCCAGCTGTCAGCATTCAGGACAACCATCTTTCCCGCCATTACTTTTCACAAGAACGCATAGCCCGACCAATGGCCCGCCAGCCCCTTTCTGAAATCACCTGGGCGGCCTTTCCAAAAGGCGCGCGGCACGTGCAGAACCAGAACGACCGCAAGTGCGCTGAAAAACGAGATGCCGAACCACACGGATTGAACCGCGCCCAGATTGCCGGAGGCTTGTTGATGTTGGTTGCGCGGCCACGGGTTCAGTTTCCAGACCTGCATAGGAGTTCGCTTCAGCTTCTGCTGGCGGGATGTTCCCGATGGGCTGGAGGCGGCGGTTGTTGAGCCAGTCGCCCCATTCCAGGGTTGCGTCTTGACCGCTTCGAAGCGGGGCCATGGACCGCGGCGATGGATGTTCATGCCGTTTGGCGCGATCTGACAGGTTCCGCCTCAGACCTGGAGGTATGGCAACCCCATATTGGTGGCAAGGCGCGGCGCGAAATGAAGCTGCCAGACACTTTCGTTTGTATCAGCAAGCCAAACTTGGCGGGTCTTTCTGCCGGGCTTGCGTTCCCAAAGACCGCTTACTCTCGTCCTTCCCCTCCACGGAATGGTTCCTCCCCGGCCCCCAACGTATGCGGGGGGGCGCAGTGCGGCGTTTCGCTAGCGACAGGCAGTTTCACCGGGGAATCCAAGTGGAATCCACCCTTGCAGGAATCCAGTCAGTGGAAGCCACCCTTTTCAAGTTGCAAGAAGCTGTGAGGGTCGAGTTTCAAGGAATCGTCAGTTGCCATCCTGCCCTGTCCTGAAAGCCTGAACACCTGCTCCGAATACCAGTTCGGGCAGAACCACCTCCCATTCATCGCGGCGTAGCAGGTGGTGGTAGTCCTCGTCCCCATCATCGCGCCGCCAGTTCAGGATGGCCGCGACTTCGCCCCGCAGGAAGGTCGTCCCCTCGGGTGGGGCGAAGGCGCGGGAGAGGCGGGCAAGTGTTTCACCTCGGGCGTTGTCGATCCGCCAGCGGTCGCCATCGCGGATCAGGTGAACGGCGTCGCCGGGGCGGGCGGCGGCGATGGCCGTCAACGCAGGATCACCTGGCCGCAGACGCCCGGCAAAGGACAGGTCCACCAGCTTTGGGTCCGGCGGCACATAGCGCAGGCGGGCACGCGGCAGGGCGGCGGTGTCGGTGGTGACGCGGCGGGACAGGACCGCATCGCCTTGGCGGACAAAGGCATGGGTGGGGCCGTCGGTCAGCACGGTCAGCGTCGACCGCGCCCGGGTCATGGCGACATAGAACAGGCGGCGCGGGGCGTCTGTATCCTCGCCGCGCGACGGGCGATCCCAGCCGCCGTTCAGGATCGCGACATGGTCGAACTCCAGCCCCTTGGCGCGGTGGGCGGTCATGAGAAGCAGCCCGCGCTGTTCGCCCCGCACGTCGCGCGCCCATTCGCCGAACCATTGCACAAGGTCGGGCACCGGGGCGGCCTTTTCAACCAACTCACGCGCCAGAGTGCCGATGCCTTCGCCGATCAGGTCGGTCCAGCGGGATTGCGGCTGCGCGTTCAGGATGCCGACCAGGTCGGGGATGGTCAGCAGCCGCGTCCGATCCGCCAACAGGGCGCGGACAAAGCCTTGCATCTCGCGCAGACGCCAAAGGCTGGGCAGGGTTTCGTTGGCCATGTCGATTGGAATGCCCAAGCTCTCGGCATAGGCGCGGACGGGCTCCAGCCGCCGCCAGTCACGGGCGATCACGGCGCAGCGGCGCCAGGACCAATCGGGGTCCAGCCGTGACAGGCGCATGAGTTCGTCCAGCGCGGCCACCGCCTGAGCGGCGTCGCCCTTGGCGTCCATCAGCGTGACGCGCCCCTGCGCCACAGGGTCAAGGGCTGCCCAGTCACCCCCGTGCGCAGCGTTGGCGCGGGCGCGGTTCACGGCGATGTCGTGGCCCGCCTTCATGCGCTGGGCGGCAGGCACGATCACGGCATTGGCCGCCGCAATGATATGGGCGGTGGAGCGGTAGTTCTCGGTCAGCCAGACGGGCCTGGCGGCATAGTCGGCCTCGAACCTTCGGATAAAGTCGATGCTGGCCCCGGCAAAGGCATAGATGTTCTGGTCATCATCGCCCACGGCAAAGAGGCTGATGCGCAGATCATCCTCCAGCGACCGCCCCGCCACCGCGCCGATCAGGGCGTTTTCCTCGGGGCCAATGTCCTGATATTCGTCAACCAGAAGCCAGCGATAGCCCTGGATCAGCGTCTCGCGCAGCGCCTCGGCCTCGGGCTTTGTCAGACCATCGCCGCGCAAAAGGCCAACTGCCTGCATGACGATGCCGTCAAAGTCGCGCGGGCCCTCGTGGTCGCCTGCAAAGCTTGCCCCCATCAGGCGCATCGCCAGCGCGTGGCAGGTGGAAACCGTCACCCCTGCCGCATCATCCCCGATCAGGCGGCGCAGGCGTTCGCGGATTTCGGCGGCGGCATGGCGGTTATAGGTCAGCACCAGAATCCCGCGGGGGTCCTCGCGTTTCACCCGGATCAGGTAGGCAATGCGGTGCACCAGCACCCGCGTCTTGCCCGACCCCGGCCCGGCCAACACCAGCACGTTGGTCTGTTCGCGGTCGTCGCGGACGATCTCGGCCTGCGTGGGGTTATCCAGCGCATCGACGATCGTGCGCCATGAGGTGCCGGTGGTCTGCCGCCGGATTTCCGTACCGCGCCCCGGCAGCCAGCGGCGCAGAAAGGCGTCACGGTCCAGCACGAAGTAGTCTTCAGACAGGCGCTGGGCCTGATCCATCGCCTCTAGCCCCTTTTCGGCATAGGCGGCCATGACATGGGTCTGGATCGTCGTCTCACCGTAATGCTCTTCCAACGGCGCGAAGTGCTGGACTGTAAAGGGCCCGCCCTTGGGGTTCAGATGCACCGTGATCGCCGGGCGGAAGACCGTCAGGCCACGACCCAGAGTGGTGACCTGTTGTTCGTGCAGCCACAAAAGCGCGCGGTCCATCAGGCGGGTCATATCCTTGACCTCGGCCCGCAGAAGGGCATCACCGTTCAGCGCATCCAGCATCGCACCAAGAGTGGTTTCAACCTGAATGTCCTTGCCGCGCGTGCCTTTGGCGACCTTGCCCGTAAGATGGGCCAAGAGTGCCTGCGCCCCCTGCCGCCGCAAGTCAGCGGTGCGGGCAACGACCGGCCAGGACCGTTCCAGCCGCACAAAGACCGTGTCTCGGCTGACTTTGCGCAGCGTCAGGTTCCCTCGCCCTCCGTCCTGATCGCGGCCATCCTGTGACATGCCGCGCAGGATGGTTTCCAACAGATCGGGCCGCACTTGCACATGGCCCGCTTCACGCAAGGACTGGCAGGTCTCAGACAGGTTCAGCGGTTGCGCCTCGGCCCCGTCGGCATCCGGCACCGCCTCTTGCAGCAAGGCGATCAGATCAGCTTCCATCCGGCCTGCGTGATCCAAACGGCGGACCGAGGCATCTTCGACCCCCAGATGCACATAGACCGTGATGGCGGTGTCGTTGCTGGCGATCCCCAGCACTTCAAGATCGGCAAAAGCCCGGTGCAAGTCGCGCCCCGACAGGCCGCAGGCCCCGGTCAGATCATCGGTGGATACCCCGGCATCGGCGGGCGCGTTCATCACATGGCGCACAAGGTCCATCAGTTGAGTGCGCCGGACCCCGGTGATCTGTGCCCGTTGCAAGATCGTGGCCGCCTCATCCACCGACCGGATGCGCAGCGACGAGGGAAACACCTGCACCCGGTTTTCCTCGCGGCTCAGCAGCGTGGCCTCCTCCAGCCAAGACACGGCCGTTTTGACCCGGGTGTCGTCGGTATTCTTGTCGCGCTCGAACTCCTGGTCCTTTTCCTCGCGCACGATTTCGCCCGGGGTGGCGACAACCTCACCGGATTTGTGCTTTTCCATCCGCCGCAAGGCTTTCAGGATTGCGCCAATCTCGTGTCGGGCAAGGCGGGATCGAGCGGAGAGCGAGAATTGTCGTTCGACATCTTCCGGCGCGAACAGCAGAACACAGGCAGCAGGATCACGGTCGCGTCCCGCGCGGCCCGCCTCTTGCAGGTAGTTCTCCAATGACCCCGGAATATCGCCATGCACCACCAGGCGGATATCGGGCTTGTCAATGCCCATGCCAAAGGCATTCGTCGCGGCGATCACCCGCAACTGACCGATGCGAAACGCCTCTTGCACATCGCGCTT
>JBBQVR010000014.1:0-36879 GCA_038211355.1 Rhodobacterales bacterium
CGCAGGCAGGCGGGCAGTCGAACACTTCATGCAGGACTACTTCCGTCAGGCCACCCGCGTGGGTGAGCTGACGCGCATCTTCCTGACCGAACTTGAAGCCCGCCACGCCAAGCGTGAGGCATCCCTTTTCGGCATCTTCAAGCGAACCAAACAGGTGAAACCCGGCTATAAACTGGTGCAGGGCCGGATCGACGTGATCGACCCGCTGGCCTTTCTGGCCGACAAGTTGAACCTTCTACGCGTCTTTGAAGAGGCGCTGCGCACCGGCTATCTGCTGCACCCCAACATCATGCGGCTTTTGGCGGCCAACCTTGACCTCATCGACGAAGACATGCGCGACGACCCCGAAGCGCGCCGTATCTTCCTTGATCTCTTGCTGAAACACGGCAACCCGGAGCGATCCTTGCGCCGGATGAACGAGCTTGGGGTGCTGGCCGCCTTCATCCCCGAATTCGAACCCATCGTCGCGATGATGCAGTTCAACGTCTATCACCACTACACGGTGGACGAACACATCATCCAGACCATCAGCTGCCTTGCCCAGATCGAACGGGGTGAGCTGGTGGAAGAGCTTCCTGTCGCCAGCGGCATCCTGACAGATGGCGTAAGTCGCCGGGTGATCTATGTGGCGCTTCTCCTGCATGACATCGGCAAGGGCCGGTCTGAGGATCATTCGATCCTTGGTGCGCAGCTGGCCCGGCGGATCGCGCCCCGGCTGGGTCTGGACGCGGAAGAGGCTGAAACGGTCGAATGGCTAGTGCGCTACCACCTTCTCATGTCCGACATGGCGCAAAAGCGCGATATCGGTGACCCGCGCACGGTGCGCGACTTTGCCAAGGCGGTTAAGACACGCAAGCGGCTGGACCTTTTGACCGTGCTGACGGTCTGCGACATTCGCGGTGTGGGTCCGGGGACGTGGAACAACTGGAAAGCCATGCTGCTGCGCCAGCTGTACAAGCAGACGGCCGAGGCGCTGGAAGGCGGGCTGGAAACCGTCAACCGCGAAAACCGCAAGGATGACGCGACCAGCGCCCTGAGCGCCCGCCTGCCCGGCTGGGACAAGGCGGCGCTGGACCATGAGATCAGCCGCCACTACGCGCCCTATTGGCAGGGCCTGTCCACCGACACCCACCTTGTTTTCGCGCGCCTCCTGCAGGGCCTGTCTGATGACGAGATCCGCATCGACCTGCACCCCGACCCCGACCGAGACGCCACCCGCGCCTCGTTTGCTCTGGTCGACCACCCGGGCATCTTTTCCCGCCTTGCCGGGGCCCTGGCACTGGTTGGTGCCAACGTGGTGGACGCGCGGACTTATACCTCGAAGGACGGCTACGCGACCGCCGTCTTCTGGGTGCAGGACATCGAGGGCAAACCTTATGAGGTGTCCCGTCTGCCCCGCTTGCGCGGCATGATCGAAAAGACCCTGAAGGGCGAGGTTGTGGCCCGTGAGGCGCTGAAAGACCGCGACAAGCTGAAAAAGCGCGACCGGGAGTTCCGTTTTCCCACCCACATCACCTTCAACAACGAAGGGTCAGAGATCTACACGATCATCGAGGTTGATACCCGTGACCGCCCCGGCCTGCTTTATGATCTGACCCGCACCCTTGCGGCCAACAACATCTACATCGCCAGCGCCGTGATCGCGACCTATGGAGCGCAGGTGGTGGATACCTTTTACGTCAAGGACATGTTCGGCTTGAAACTGCACCAAAAGCCCAAGCAAGAGGCGCTGGATCGCAAACTGCGCGCCGCCATCGCCGAGGGCGCGGAACGGGCGCAAGGCACGCCCACATGAAACCCGTCCGCATCGTCAAGGGCTTCCTGACTGTCGGGTTCTGGACGCTGATCAGCCGCATCGCCGGGCTGGTGCGCGACATCTTCCTTGCCAAATACCTGGGTGACGGCCCGGTCGCGCAGGCCTTTGTGATCGCGCAATCCCTGCCCAACATGTTCCGCCGCTTCTTTGCCGAAGGCGCGTTCAACTTTGCCTTCGTGCCAATGTTCGCCAAGAAGGTCGAAGCGGATGAGGGGGCCGAGGCTTTCGCCCGCGATGCCTTTTGGGGCATGGCCGGGCTTTTGGCGGTGTTTTCCGTGCTGGCAATCCTGGGGATGCCGCTTTTGGTCATCATGATGGCCTCGGGCTTTGTCGGCGACGAACGGTTTGACCTTGCGGTCACCCTTGGCCAGATCGCATTCCCCTACATCCTTTTCATCTCGTTGACCGCCCTTTTGTCGGGGATGTTGAACGCCGCCGGACGGTTCATCATCACCTCGGCGGTCACGATCCTTTTGTCGGCCACGATGATCGGCGGGATGATCCTGGCCAACCGGATGGGCTGGGACATGGGGACCACGCTGGCCTGGTCAGTCACCCTGTCGGGTATCCTGCAACTTCTGGTCACCTGGGCCGCCGTGCGCCACCTTGGCTACCGCCTGCCGTTCCGCTGGCCGGTCCTGACACCTGAACTAAGGCATCTGGCCATCATCGCAGCGCCCGCGGTGCTGGCGGGGGGCGTGGTGCAGATCAACCTGATCGTCGGGCGGCAGGTGGCATCAATGACCGAGGGCGCGGTGGTGTGGCTTTATAACGCCGACCGCATCTACCAACTGCCCCTTGGCGTGGTCGGCATTGCCATCGGCATCGTCCTGCTGCCTGACCTGTCGCGCCGCCTGCGGGCAGGGGATGAGATCGGCTCCCGCGCGTCGTTCAACCGGGGGACTGAATTTGCCCTGCTGCTGACCCTTCCCGCCGCCGTGGCGCTGGTGGTGATTTCCTGGCCGATCATCAGCGTCCTCTTCCAGCGCGGCGCTTACGGGGCCGAGGCGGTGCAGAACACCGCCTGGGCGCTGGCCGCTTACGGCTTTGGCCTGCCCGCCTTTGTGCTGCACAAGGTTCTGCAGCCCCTGTATTACGCGCGGGAGGACACCCGGTCACCCTTCCGTTTTGCGCTGTGGTCGATGGTGGTAAACGCTGTCCTGGCCGTGGGCCTGATGCCGCTGATCGGCTTCATGGCTGCGGCAATTGCCACGTCAGTGGCGGCCTGGACGATGGTCTGGCAGTTGTGGCGGGGGTCACGCGCCATGGGCGACTCTGCCCGGTTTGACGACCGTTTCCTGATGCGCGTGCCCCGGATCATCGCCGCGTCGGCCCTGATGGGCGCGGTTCTTTGGGGGCTGTCGATCCTGCTTGCCGATGCCCTTGTCACCCCTGGCCTGCGGACCGCCGCACTTGGCGGCATGGTTCTTGCGTCGATGGTGGTCTACTTCGGCACCGTCCTGCTGATCGGCGGGATGAGCTGGGTTGAGCTGCGCAGCGCCCTACGCCGTCAGCGCTGACGGATCATCTGCACGACACGGGCCCAGCCACCCGGGCTGACGACGAAGGACAACAAGAACCCGGTAGCAAATCCGGTCACATCGGCAACCCAGTCCCAGGTGCCGCCGAACAACACCCCAAAGATCAGCTGAAAGAATAACAGCGCCCCGATCAGGCTGAAGGCCCGGTATTTGTTGGCCCCCTTCCGCGCCAGATTGGTCCACAACAGGAACGTGAACGCCCCGATCAATCCGTAGACCGGCGGAAAGGCCCCGATCAGCGGCGTGCGGATGTCCGGGATCACCAACCCATAGACCAGCGCCCCCGCGATCGAGGCGCCCATGACCACGACCAGCACCCCCCACCAGCGAAAGATCTCGCCCACCATCTTGCCCAGCGCCAACAGCAGCACCACGGCAAACAGCGCCTGGGTAAAGCTGCCGTGGATCAGCGGATAGGCCACCAGCCGCACAAGGTCTGCGTAGGGTTGCCCGCCGGTCTCCAGCTGATAACGCAGCAGTTCCGGGAACATCCCGAACCGCTCCACCCCCTGCAACCGCCATCCGATGCCGCCCGCCCCGCCCACAAGCCCAGCCCCGGCCAGCGCCAACACCACCTCAACAGCGATCAGCGGCAGCGCCAGCACCCAGACGATCATCGGCAAGGGGTTGATCGGTGCTTCATTCATGTCTGGCTGCATATCACCCCTCATGGCGCCCAGGCCTTTGGGGCAATTGACGCCCCTTCCCCCTTGGATTACGCGGGTTCGACCGCATTATCCAGACCGGAGCCGACCCATGCCCTTCACCCCGCGCATCTTTTCGGGCATCCAGCCTTCGGGTGGGATCACGCTGGGCAATTACCTTGGCGCGCTGAAACGCTTTGTCGAAAAACAGGATGAGGGGATCGAGACGGTCTACTGCCTGGTCGATCTGCACGCGATCACCGTTTGGCAAGACCCCGAAAAGCTGCGCCAACAAACCCGCGAAGGGGCCGCCGCCTTCATCGCCGCCGGAATTGACCCCGCGCGGTCGATCCTCTTCAACCAGTCGCAGGTCAGCGCCCATGCTGAGCTTGCCTGGATCTTCAACTGCGTCACGCGCCTCGGCTGGATGAACCGGATGACCCAGTTCAAGGACAAGACCGCCGGCAAGAACGCCGAGGCCGCGTCACTTGGCCTTTACGCCTACCCCAGCTTGATGGCCGCCGACATCATGGCCTATCACGCCACGATGGTCCCCGTGGGCGAAGACCAGAAACAGCATCTGGAGCTGACCCGCGACATCGCGATCAAGTTCAACAACGACTATGGGGTGGATTTCTTCCCCGTGGTCGAGCCCCTGATCGAAGGCGCCGCCACAAGGGTGATGTCCTTGCGCGACGGCACCAAGAAGATGTCAAAATCCGACCCATCGGATCAAAGCCGCATCAACCTGACCGACAGCGCCGATACCATCGCCTCCAAGATCCGCAAGGCCAAGACCGACGCCGAACCGCTGCCGGAAACCGTCGAAGGTCTGAAGGATCGGCCCGAGGCGCGCAATCTGGTGAACATCTACGCATCCCTTGCCGGCCATACGGTCGATCAGGTGATCCGTGACTATGCCGGCGCGCAGTTCGGCACTTTCAAGCCCGCGCTGGCTGATCTTGCCGTGGCGAAACTGTCGCCGATCACGACCGAGATGAACCGCCTGATGGCCGACCCGGCCGAGATTGACCGGATCCTGGGTAGTGGCGCCGACCGCGCCGAGGCCATCGCCCGCCCGATCCTTGACCGGACCAAGGACATCGTCGGCATGATCCGCTCACGTCACCTGTAAGGCCCGACGCCGGGTGAACCTCATCTTGCCCGATGCTGTTCAACGGGCCGGGCGGCAAATTTCCATCCACAGGAAACTTTGCCCTCGCGCCCGGCTGTCACATTCCCGATTCCGGCCGCACCTATACCCACAGGCGTTCGGAACGGTGATCTGTCCCCATCGCCAAGGCCCCGGCCAACCTGTCCCCTGAGAGGCCGGCCTGTCCGACATGCCCCCATGCGCCCCCCGCATGGGGGCTTTTTTCCAGCCGCCACCCCTCGGCGCAGCCTGACCTTGGTCGGTGACAGCCAAGTCTTTGACTCTTCTGACTCTCCCAAGGCAGAAAACCGGTTGTCCACAGCTTATTCATGCAGAAATCGCTTTACAGGCTTCCGCTTTGGTCACACCATATCTAGTAAGGGTCACGTCAGGCAAACGCAGACCCTTGCCAGACACCCAGCTTCTTGTGGGTCTCGCCCCGCCTGAAGCTTCATAGTGAGGCCGGGCAATGTCGCTTTCCGAAGACTACGCAACGATGGACGATCTGCACCCGATCGACATCGTCGAGACCCTGGCCGAACACCACGCTTGGGAGTTTGACCGCGTCACCGAAGACCAGATCGCCATGGCGGTCGAAGGTCAGTGGCGAACGTATTCCCTCACCCTCGCCTGGTGCCCGCAGGACGAAACCCTGCGCCTGATCTGCACCTTCGAGATGGAGCCGCCGGAAGACAAGGTCGCCGCCCTTTATGATGTGCTGAACCGTTGCAATGACATGGTCTGGACCGGGGCCTTCACCTGGTGGGCCGAACAAAAGCTGATGGTCTGGCGCTATGGCCTGCTGCTTGCCGGTGGGCAAATGGCGGCGCCGGAACAGATCGACAAGCTGATCGCATCCGCCGTCATGGCCTCGGAACGCTTCTACCCGGCGTTCCAGATGGTGTCCTGGGGCAACGACACCCCGGCCGAAGCGATGAAAGTCGCCATTGCCGAGGCTTACGGCCGCGCCTAACCTGTCCTCTGTCAAAGGGGGAATGCATGACTTTGGACCTGGTGGCCCGCGATGGGCTGGTGTTGCTTGGCTGCGGCAAGATGGGCACGGCACTTCTGACTGGCTGGCTGGATGCCGGGCTGCCGGTGGATGCGGTTTGGGTGGTGGAACCGAACCCCTCTGACTGGCTGATCCAGACTGGTGTGCACCTGAACGAAGGCCTGCCTCATGCCCCGGCCGTGGCCCTGCTGGCCGTAAAGCCACAGATGATGGGCAAGGCCCTGCCCGCGCTGCAGGCGATGGGAAATGGCACGACCCTTTTCATCTCAATCGCCGCAGGCACGACGATTGCGACGTTTGAGGCGGCCCTTGGGTCCCGCACCCCCATCGTGCGCACCATGCCAAACACCCCCGCCATGGTTGGCCGGGGCATCACGGCGATCTGCGCCAATGCGCATGTGTCCGTTGACCAGCTGTCGCTTGCCCGCGCGCTGATGGCCGCCGTGGGTCAGGTCGTGGACCTTGATGGCGAACACCAGATTGACGCGGTGACTGCCGTCTCAGGCTCGGGTCCGGCATACGTTTTCCACCTGATAGAGGCGATGGCTGCGGCCGGTGTGGCTGAAGGCCTGCCTGCAGCAATCGCCATGCAACTTGCCCGTGCCACCGTCTGCGGCGCGGGAGAGTTGGCGTTCAGGTCCCCTGAAAGCGCCGCCCAACTGCGGATCAACGTAACGTCCCCCGCTGGAACCACTGCCGCAGCACTTGAGGTGCTGATGGACCCTGACACCGGCTTTCCCGCCGTTCTGAAGCGCGCCGTAAAGGCCGCTGCCGACCGGGGCCGGGAGCTTGGGAAATGATCACTTACGCCGAGTTTGAGGCCGTCGATATCCGCATCGGCCGCATAACCCGCGCCGAACCCTTCCCTCAGGCGCGCAAGCCCGCGATCAAGCTTTGGGTCGATTTCGGCCCCGGCATTGGCGAAAAACGCTCATCCGCGCAGCTGACACGGCACTACACCCCTGAAGGGCTGGTCGGGCGGCAAGTGCTGGCCGTTGTCAACTTCCCGCCTCGCCAGATTGGCCCGATGCTGTCCGAGGTCCTGGTTCTGGGCGTCCCCGATGCCGAGGGTGAGGTGGTGTTGATCGGTCCCGGCCATGAGGTCCCCCCTGGAGGAAAACTGTTCTGATGCAGACACTTCTGATCACCCGCCGCCTGCCCGACCCCGTGCTGGAGGCAGCACGTGCCCGCTTTGATGTGACGCTGCGCGACCGGACGGACCCCCTGTCCGCGCAAGAGCTGCGGATTGCGCTGCGTGACTATGATCTGGTCCTGCCAACCCTTGGCGACAGGTTTCAGCCTGACGTGTTTGCCGATGTGCCCAACGCCCGCGCGAAGATGCTGGCCAACTTCGGCGTGGGCTACAACCACATCGACGTTGACGCCGCCCGCGCATCCGGCCTTGCTGTGACCAACACCCCCGGCGCGGTGACCGACGCCACCGCCGACATCGCCCTGTCCCTGATCCTGATGGCCGCCCGCCGCCTTGGCGAAGGTGAACGTCTTCTGCGCGCCGGTAAGTGGGAGGGCTGGCACCCCGTCCAGATGCTGGGCACCCATGTCACGGGCAAGCGTCTTGGCGTCATCGGCTTTGGCCGTATCGGCAAGGCGATTGCAAAGCGTTGCCACTACGGCTTTGACATGGAGGTGGTGTTCTACAACCGCTCACCCGTCGCAGACCCCGGCCTGCCCGCGCGGCAGGTGGACATGGCCGAAGCGATGGCCGCCGATTTCGTGGTGGTCGCGGTGCCGGGTGGCAAGGCGACGCATCACCTGATCAACGCCGAAACGCTGGCGATGATGCGGCCTTCGGGCATCTTCGTGAACATCAGCCGTGGCGATGTGGTGGATGAAGCAGCGTTGATCGCGGCCCTCCAGTCCGGCGTCATTGCCGGTGCTGGCCTTGACGTCTACGAATTCGAACCCAAGGTCCCCGCCGCCCTTATGGCGATGGAGAATGTCACCCTCCTTCCCCACCTTGGCACCGCCTGCCTTGAGGTACGGATCGGCATGGGGATGATGGCGGTCGCCAATCTGATTGCCTTTGCCGATGGGAAGACCCCGCCCAACCTTCTGAATCCTTAAGGTTCAGGTGGGTGGGCAGTCATGCCCACCCACGGCTTGCGTCAGGCTGCGGCCTTCTCGCCCGCGAAGCGGCCGTAGAAAGTTTCGCCCTTGTCGGCCATCTCACGCAGGAGGGCAGGCGCGTGGAAGCGCGGGCCAAACTGGGCGGTCAGGCCGCGGCAGATGTCCACCGCGCGCGCGGCGCCGATGATGTCCAGCCAGCTGAACGGCCCGCCGGACCAGGGCGCAAAGCCCCAGCCCAGGATTGCGCCCACGTCGCCTTCACGGATGTCGGTCAGCACGCCCTCTTCCAGCGCGCGGACGGCCTCCAGCACCTGCGCAAAGAGGAGGCGGTGTTGCACGTCGGTCAGGCTGGGCTGCATCTTGTCGAGCGGATACTTCGGCTCCAGCCCCTCCCACAGACCCAGACGGTCGCCCTTGTCATCGTAGGCGTAGAAACCCGACTTTGACTTGCGGCCCATCCGGCCCTGATCGGCCATCCAGAACAGGACATGATCCACCGCCTCATCAGGGTAATCCGCGCCCATCGCCTGCTTGGTGGCCTTGGCGATCTTCACCCCAAGGTCGATGGAGGTTTCATCGACCAGTTGCAGCGGCCCCAAGGGCATCCCCACCAGCTTGGCCGCGTTTTCCACCAGCGCAGGTTCCACCCCTTCGGCGACCATGCGGATGCCTTCGTTGATGTAGGGAATGATACAGCGGTTGGCGTAGAAGAACCGCGCGTCGTTCACCACGATCGGGGTCTTCCTGATCTGGCGCACAAAATCCAGCGCCTTGGCGACGGCGACATCGCCGGTCGCCTCACCCCGGATGATCTCGACCAGGTTCATCTTGTCGACCGGGCTGAAGAAATGGATGCCGATGAACCGGTCTGCCCGCTGGCTGGCCTGCGCAAGGCCCGAGATCGGCAGCGTTGAGGTGTTGGTGGCATAGACCGCATCCGTAGCTGCTTCGACCTTGTGCGTCACTTCGGCCTTGATCTTCGGGTCTTCAAACACCGCCTCAACCACCAGATCGCAGCCCTTCAGGGCGGCGTAATCGGTTGTCGGCAGAATGCGCCCCAGCACCTCGGCCTTCTTGTCGGCCGAGACCTTGCCGCGCTTCATCCCCTTGTCGAGTAGGCCTTCGGAATGCGCCCGTCCCCGGTCGGCCGCCTCTTGCGTGGCATCGATCAGCACCACCTCAATCCCCGCCAGCGCGCTGACATAGGCGATGCCTGCGCCCATCATGCCAGCACCAATCACGCCCAGCTTTTTCACCGACTGGTCGGGGGCCTTTGGCCGGTTGGCGCCCTTCTCAAGCGCTTCCTTGTTGATGAAGAGGCTGCGGATCATCGCGGCAGAAGACGGGTTCATCAGGACGGATGTGAAATGCCGCGCCTCAATCTTCAGTGCCACGTCGAAGGGCACCAGCGCGCCTTCATAAACCGCCGCCAGCAAGGCCTTGGCCGCGGGGTAGACCCCCATCGTCTTGCCATGCACCATGGCCGACGCGCCGACAAAGGTCATGAAGCCTGCGGGGTGGTAGGGCGCGCCGCCGGGCATCTTGTAGCCCTTGGCATCCCAGGGCTTCACAAGGTCAGCCTCTGTGGCCGCCAGCACCCATTCCTTCGCACGCGCAAGCAGCGCCTCAGGGGCCACAACCTCATCAATCAGCCCGGCGGATTTGGCCGCTTTGGGATCGACCAGCTTGCCCTCCAGCAGGAAGGGCGCCGCCATCATCGCACCCAGCTTGCGCGACAGGCGCGTGGTCCCGCCAGCGCCGGGGAAGATGCCGACCATGATTTCCGGCAGGCCGATCTTGGCGCGTGGATTGTCGGCGGCAATGATCCGGTGGCAGGACAAGGGCAGCTCCAGCCCGATGCCCAGCGCGGTGCCGGGCAAGGCCGCGACAATCGGCTTTCCGCCTTTCAGCGTCTTGGGGTCCATCCCGGCGCGTTCGATCTTGCGCAGCACATGGTGCATCTGCATCACGCCGTCAAAGATTGCCTGCGCGCCACCCGCCCGCATCCGGGCGATGACGTTCAGGTCCATCCCCCCGGCGAAATCCTTTTTCCCGCTGGTCAGGATGATCCCCTTGACCGACGCATCGGCCAAGGCCTGATCGACCAGATCGGACAACAGCCCGAACGCCTCGGTCGACATGACGTTCATCGACTTGGCGGTCACGTCCCAGGTGATGGTGGCCACGCCGTCAGCATCGGTGGTCATGATGAAATCGGTCAATTCAGAGACTCCTTTGGTGGCCAATGCGCGGCCTCGACCTGATGCATCGGGATCGGCCAGCGCGCATTGTAGGTGGTGTTGTGAATCTTGCTGGCCTGCCAGACACCGTCATGGCGCCCGATCCAGATCTTGGAAAAGAACGGCGGCACGACGTGACGATCCCCGTTCATGAGATTGGTCTCATAGATGCCGACAATCTGGTCGGTGCCGTCAAACCGGGCTTCCATCACGGTCCGCACCATGTCTGAAACACCCAAGCTTTGCATCATGTCGCAAAAGTCATCAAACCCGTCGACCAGATCCTCAACCGTATCCACGGTCAGATTTGCCGAAGAGGTGACGATATTGAGCGGCAAGTGCACACCCGCCAGGTAGGGTTCGAACTGCTCCGTCATCACGGCATCGCCCATGTGATTGACGAACCGCTGCAAGATTTCGGCTGCATCCATCCAAGAAAGCCCCGTTCAAGCAAGGCCGTTCCCCAGCTTTGCTGCGGGGGCTTTGGTCGGCTTGGATGGTTAATTGATCGGCAACTTCCGACCCTACCATGACACAACCCAAGGAAGAATAACAAACTTGTGTGCTCTCCGCATGATTTCAATACCCTCACCGCGCACCCCCATCTGACGGGTCAGGGTAAGGCGTGCCGTCGCGGTGCAGATACATCCGCGCGGACCCGTCCTTTTCGGTGATCAGGTCGTGGTCGAGGTAATGAATGCGGTCACGCTGGTTTCGGGTGCCGATGACCAGATACCGCGCCGGGGCTGCTGACCGATTGTCCAGCCGGTGCCCGACTGCCTGCCCCGCACGCCAAGCGGCCACATCGCCGGCCTGCAGGGTAGTCTCAGTCTCCTCGACCAGCACCACCTTTCCCGCCAGCATCAAGATCATCTCATCCTCGGTCTCATGCCAGTGCCGGTGGCCCGAGGATGAGCCGGGCGGCAATTCCTCAAGGAACGCGCCGAATTGCGTCAGCCCGCCGGGATCGGACATAAGGTTATAGCGGTATGGCCCCGGATGATCGCCGATAACGGGGTGGACATAGCCCGCCTCATCCTGCCAGTCGGGAAGGGTGACCTTCGGCATCAGCGCACCCCCGGCAGGGGCGCGGGGCCGTTCAGGCGGTCAGCGCCAAAGCGGCGAATTGCGGCCGCAACTCGGGGCTGGACAGGCGCAGGTATTGGATCATCTGAATCCGCAGGTCTTTGCCGTGGATGGAACAGAAATAGATCGCGGATGACACCCGGGCACCGTCCGGCCCCGGCGCCAACTCGTGCCAATCCACCCAGACCCGCAGCCGGCCCGCGCGTGGCAGATCGACCGCCTTCACGACCGGCTCCAGCTTTGTGACCCCACGCTCCAGCATCACCTTGCGCTGCAGGGCAAGCATGGCGCGGCTTTCCCCGGCGCTGCGCACGATCACACGTGTCGACAGCAGATCGACCGGCATCGGAAAGGTGTAGTCTTTGACCAAATCGTCCAGATTGCCGGCCAAAAGGCCACCGGCCCGCCGGCGCATCTGCGCTATGATCTGCGAATACGTCACGGCAACCGCCATCAATCCAGAATGAACCCGCATCCACCTTGGGAGAATCGGCCCAAGCCCGACGTAAGAAACCGACATCGCACCGTGATATGGCGACATCAAGGCGGCCATGCACGGGCTGCATGACCCCGAACCAGACCCGCACAGGGGCACATCGGCTGGCAGGCGGGCGCATTTGGTCAGACCCGCTCGATAATGGTGGCAACGCCCATTCCGCTGGCAATACAAAGGGTTGCCAGACCCATGGCCTTGTCCTGACGCTCAAGCTCATCCAGACGCGTGCCGATTATGATCGCGCCAGTTGCGCCCAAGGGGTGACCCATCGCGATGGACCCGCCGTTCACGTTGACCACCGCCGGATCGACATCAAACGCCTGCTGGAACCGCAAGACGACGGATGCAAAAGCCTCATTCACCTCGAAAAGATCAATGTCGCCGATGGTCAGGCCACTGTCGTGCAGGATCTTCTGCGTTGCGGGAACCGGGCCGGTCAGCATGATCGTGGGATCAGTCCCGATCTTGGCCGTGGCGCGGATGCGGGCGCGGGGGGTCAGCCCATGCGCGCGGCCAAACTCGGCGTCGCCGATCAGCACCGCCGCCGCACCATCGACGATCCCGGATGAGTTTCCGGCGTGGTGGATGTGGTGGATACGCTCAAGGTGCGGATACTTCAGCAGCGCCACCTTGTCGAAACCGGGCATGGATTCCCCCATGTCCTTGAAGGCGGGCCGCAAAGCACCAAGGGTCTGCATGTCGGTGCCGGGGCGGATGTATTCGTCACGGTCCAGAATGGTCAGGCCGTTCTGGTCGCGGATCGTCAGGACGGATTTCGCGAACCGCCCCTCGGCCCAGGCCTGCACCGCCCGGCGCTGGGATTCCACCGCAAGGGCATCTGCATCGTCCCGGCTGAACCCGTACTCGGTCGCGATGATATCCGCCGAAATCCCCTGCGGCACAAAGTAAGTCTTCATTGCCAGCCCCGGATCAACGGCAATCGCTGCGCCATCCGAGCCCATGGCCACACGGCCCATAATCTCGACCCCGCCGGCGATATAGGCGTGGCCAGCGCCCGCCTTGACCTGATTGGCGGCAAGGTTCACCGCCTCCATGCCGCTGGCACAGAAGCGGTTGATCGCAAGGCCGGGGATGCGTTCGTCAAGGTCGGATGCCAGCACCGCCGACCGTGCGAGGCACCCGCCCTGTTCGCCCACCTGGGTGACATTGCCCCAGATCACATCTTCAACCGCGTGGCCTTCCAGCCCGTTACGCTCCTTCACCGCGTTCAGGACCTTGGCCGACAGGGCCACGGCCGTCAGTTCGTGCAGGGACCCATCGGGCCGCCCTTTCCCGCGCGGGGAACGGACAGCGTCGTAGATGAAGGCGTCAGTCATGGGGTCGTCTCCTCAGGTGGCGGGTAAGGCCCGCTGCATCAGGTCATAGGGGTGTTTCCAGCCGGGCAGGGCTGCAATCCGGTCAAGCCAGCGGTCGATATTGGGCCAATCGGCGCGGTCAAAGCCGTAGGGCTCGGGGTAGTAAAGATAGCCGCAGCACGACAGGTCGGCGATGGTCACCGCCTCGCCGGCAACCCAATTGCGGTTGGCAAGGTGGTCGTTCAGCACCGTGTAGGACGCCTTGAGGCGGCCCTGCAGGAAGGGGATCACCGCTTCGGGGCGCTTTTCGGGGGGCAGGAAGTTCATCAAAAACCGGGTGGTCCCGATCTGGGTCGACAGTTTGTGATTGTCCCAGAACAGCCAGCGCAGCACTTCGCGCCGTTCCGCCGCCGACCGGCCACCCAGCTTGCCGGTTTTGGAGCTGATGTAGTCCAGGATCACCCCCGACTGCGTCAGCGTGGTGTCGCCATCGACCAGCACCGGCACTTCGCCCATCTCGTTGATGGCCTTGAACTCCGGTGACCGCGCCTCACCCTTGAAGAAGTCAACGAAGACCGGCTCCCATTCCAGATCGGTCATCACCAGCGCCAAGGCGCATTTGTAGGCGTTGCCGCTTTCACCAAAGCAGTAAAGTTTCATGGGCTGCGTCATCAGTTTGGCCCCTCCTCTTGGGCCGACCGGCATCAGGGTTTGCGCGCCGCAACATCCTTGTGGAATTGCACAAGGCGCGCGGCCAGTTCATCGCCGTCCACCACAGCCGCCAGGTTTTCGAAAAGGAAGGACAGCGCCTCCCCCTCCTCAAGCCCGGTATCGGCAGAAAACCGCCGCAGCGCGCGATGGCCTTCTTCGGTCATCGCGGTGGCAAAACGTCGGGTCAGCCGCATCCGTCTGGACATTGCGCCCCCCTCGCTTAGAACGCCTCAGCCGTCAGCGCCATCACCGTTTCGGCACCGGTCTCGATCCGGGCCAGATGCATCCCGCAGGCGGGCAACTGCCGCGCCATGTAGAAGCGGCCCGTGGCAATCTTGGCCTCATAAAACGCGCGGTCGGATGCCCCGGCGTCCAGGCTGGCATAGGCCGCGCCCGCCATCCGCACCCACATCAGGCCAAGGCAGACATGCCCCATCATGTGCATGAAGTCGTTGGACCCGGCCAGCGCCGCATTCGGGGTCTTCATCTGACCCATGAAATACATGCCCGCCGCCTGCAACTGTTTGGAGGCGAGCTTCAACGGCTCAACCAACCCCTTCATCCGATCGTCGCCCTCATGCACCTTGATCTCAGCCTTCACGAGGTCAAAGAACGCCATCACATTCTTGCCGCCATCCAATGCCAGCTTGCGGCCGACAAGATCCAGCGCCTGCACGCCGTTGGCGCCTTCGTAGATCATCGCAATCCGGGCATCGCGGGCGAATTGGGACA
The DNA here is from genome assembly GCA_038211355.1 of Rhodobacterales bacterium. Lineage (GTDB taxonomy): Bacteria > Pseudomonadota > Alphaproteobacteria > Rhodobacterales > Rhodobacteraceae > Tabrizicola. The sequence goes on from JBBQVR010000014.1 coordinate 14,836, forward strand.
TGCCCCATTCCTCGATATAGCCATGGCCGCCAAACACCTGCTGGGCCTGCACCGCCATGTCAAAGCCCTTGTCGGTCTGGAACCCCTTGATGACCGGAGTCAGAAGGCCGATCAGCCCATCCGCCGCCGCATCATGGTTGCGCATGTGCCGGTCGATCAGCGTGGCCCCCCAGAAGGTGAAGGCGCGCGCACCTTCGACAAAGCTTTTCTGCTCCATCAGGTTGCGGCGGATGTCGGGGTGGACGATCAGGGGATCGGCGGGGCCGCTTGGGTTTTCCGTGCCGGTCACGGCGCGGCCCTGCAGGCGGTCCTTGGCATAGGCCCGCGCGTTCTGATAGGCGGCCTCGGCCACGGCATAGCCTTGCAGGCCGACGCCCAGACGCGCCTCGTTCATCATGGTGAACATGGCGCGCATGCCTTTGTGCAGGTCACCCAGCAGCCAGCCCGTCGCGCCGTCATAGTTCATCACGCAGGTCGCATTGGCGTGAATGCCCATCTTCTCTTCGATCTTGCCGCAAGAAACTGCGTTGCGCGCGCCAAGGCTGCCGTCGTCGTTGACCAGCACCTTCGGCACGATGAACAGGCTGATCCCCTTCGTCCCTTCACCGCCGCCGGGGGCCTTGGCCAGCACCAGATGCACGATGTTTTCCGCCAGATCGTGGTCCCCGGCCGAGATGAAGATCTTCTGCCCGGTGACCAGATAGCTGCCATCCGCCTGCGGGTCAGCCTTGGTGCGCATCATCCCCAGATCGGTGCCGCAATGCGGTTCGGTCAGGTTCATCGTGCCGGTCCATTCACAGGACACCATCTTGGGCAGCCAGCGCGCCTTCTGGTCATCGGTGCCGTGCGCGAGGATGGCCGATACCGCGCCATGCGTCAGGCCCTGATACATGTTGAACGCCATGTTGGCCGAAACGAAGGTCTCATTCACCGCCGTGTGCATCAGGTAAGGCAGACCCTGCCCGCCAAACTCCTCCGGCGCGTCAAGGGCCATCCAGCCGCCTTCGCGCAGGGTGTCAAATGCCGCCTTGAACCCGGTGGGCGTCCGCACCACGCCGTTTTCCAGGCTGCAGCCTTCCCGGTCACCCGGCGCGTTCAGGGGCGTCAGCACATCCTGCGCTACCTTTGCCGCCTCCTCCAGCACCGCCCCGGTAAACCCTGCATCCAGATCCGCGTAGCCGGGAATATCGGCCTGGCTGATCTTCAACACCTCATGCAGCAGGAACTGCATGTCTTTGACGGGGGCTACATAGCTGGGCATCGGTCGTCGTCCTTTCCTGTCTTTTTCGGCTCTTGCTTGGCTGTCGCGGTTATTCGGCCGCGTGCGGGGCGGCCGTCCGCCGCACCGCCGAGGCGGCCAGTTCGGTCTTGAGTTCCGCAATCGCCACGTCCAGCTCGGCGCGCTGCGCTTCCATGATGGCAAGGCGTTCGCGGGCAATTTCGCAGGCGCGCTGGCGTTGGGCGGCGTCTGATCCGTCGCGGTCGTAAAGGTCCAGCGTCTGGCGGATGTCTTCCAGACTGAAGCCAAAACGCTTGCCGCGCAGGATCAGCGTCAGCCGTGCGCGGTCACGTCGGGTGAACAGGCGCTTGGTGCCCTGACGGATCGGGGTCAGCAACTCCTTGGCTTCGTAAAACCGCAAGGTGCGCGGGGTCACCTCAAAGGCTGCACACATCTGGCGGATGGTCATGACATCCGCTTTCACGGCGGGCGCCTGGGTGGGTGGCTGGGTCGGTTTCGGGTCTGGTCGGGTCATCAGGAACTCATGGCTTTGGGTGTCTGGCTTGGACGGCAGATGCGCACCCATGGCCTGAACTACCATAGAGGTTGACGTTAACGTCAGCGTAACGTCACGTCATGACATCGCCTGACGTCAAGTCAGCGCGACGGTCTGCCCGCTTCCTGTCTGCAAAATATCCCACGGGGTTGCGGGGGTATTAAACCCCCGGCGGGCAGCCATCAAGCGCACGGCCCAAGGCAGTCGTCAGTCCTTGGGCAACTTTTCCAGTTCCGCCACCGCCGTCTTGCGCAGTGCCTGCAAGTCGGCCAGCGCAAGGTCAAGGTCGGCCCGCTGGCGACCCAGCGCCTCAAGCTGCCGATCGGCAAGCGCCAGCCAGAGCTCCAGCTGCGGCCTTTCCCCTTTCTTGCCATAGATCAGCAGCCACTGGCGGATTTCCTCAAGGCTGAACCCGAAGCGCCGCCCCCGCAGGATCAGCTTCATCCGTGCCACCTCACGCGGGCCATAAAAGCGCGCGCGACCTTCCTTTTCCGGCGCCAGAAGCTCGATATACTCGTAATAGCGCAAGGTCCGGGGCGTCACCTCGAACGTGACGCACATCTCCTTGAAGGTCAGGCGAGTGTCGGTCATGCGCGGTCCTCCCAACTTGCAGCCTAGCCCGATGGGGACGGCTCACGCAACGGTTGCGGGCCCTTGCACTTGCGCCGCTCTGGCGGTTTGATGGCCGCAGACCGGAGGTCCCATGCCTGAAACCCCGAAGATCGACACCCTCAAGATCGCCCGGCAGTTCATCGAAGCCCTGCCCCATGCGCAGGCACTGGGGATGCGGCTGGACAATATCAGCGCAGGCCTTGCCACCGTCTCGATGCCCTATGACACGCGGCTGATCGGCGACCCGGCAACAGGCGTGATTCATGGCGGCGCGGTTTCCGCCCTGATGGACACCGCCGCCGGCGCCGCCGTGATGAGCCACCCTGAGGCCGGCATTTCCACCGCAACCCTTGACCTGCGGATCGACTACATGCGCCCGGCCACCCCCGGCCAGACCATCCGCGCAAGGGCGGAATGTCACCACGTCACCCGCAGCGTGGCCTTTGTCCGCGCGGTCGCCACCGACGATGATGAAAGCCGCCCTGTCGCCATGGCAACCGGGGCCTTCACCGTGGACCGAGGCCTGAAATGAAGCGCCCCGAAACCGTGCAGATCATCAAACAGCGGCGCGAGGGGTTGCTTCGGTCGCTGGTCGACGGGGTGCCCTACATCGGCTTTCTCGGCATGCAGTTTGATCGTCGCGGCGATGAGCTGACGGCGATCCTGCCCTACCATGACAGCCTGATCGGCAACCCCATGCTGCCCGCCCTGCATGGAGGTGCTACAGCGGCGTTTTTGGAGGTGGCGGCGATCATCGAACTGGCCTGGTCGTCCCTGTGGGAGGGGGTCGAGGCGGAAGGTGCCCTGCCCGAAGGCCCCCTGCGTATGCCCAAGACCATCGACTTTACCGTCGACTACTTGCGCGCAGGCTTGCCGCGCGACGCCTATGCCCGGGCGCGGGTGAACCGGTCGGGGCGGCGCTATGCATCGGTGCATGTCGAGGCCTGGCAAGACAACCGCAGCCGCCTTTTTGCTCAGGCGACCGGGCATTTCCTGATGCCCCCCGGCCCAGGCGAGGCATGACCGCAGTCACCCATGCCCGGCTGTGGCGGATTGCCGGGCCGATTGTGCTGTCGAATGCCACGGTGCCCCTGCTGGGGGCCGTCGACACTGCGGTCGTGGGCCAGATGGGGACCGCAGCACCCATCGGGGCCGTGGGTCTGGGCGCAGTGATCCTTGCCACCCTCTACTGGGCCTTCGGTTTTCTGCGCATGGGGACCAGCGGCCTTGCCGCACAGGCGCACGGGGCGGGCGATGGCGCGGAACGGACGGCGGTGCTGCTCCGCGCGCTGATCGTCGGGGTGGGGGCCGGGGGGGTGCTGATCGGCCTGCAACTCGTGCTGTTCGCCGGGGCCTTCGCCCTCGCCCCCGCGAGTGAGGAGGTTGAGGGCCTTGCCCGCCAGTATCTGGCGATCCGCATCTGGGGCGCGCCTGCCACCATCGCGCTTTATGCCGTCACCGGCTGGCTGATCGCGGTCGAGCGCACCCGTGGGGTGTTCCTTTTGCAGCTGTGGATCAACGGGCTGAACATCGCGCTGGACCTGTGGTTCGTGCTGGCGCTTGGCTGGGGGGTGGCGGGCGTCGCCGGGGCAACCCTGATCGCGGAATGGACCGGGCTTGTGGTCGGCCTCTGGTTCTGCCGCGACGCGTTCGGGCCTGCGCTGCGGGCGGCCTGGGCGCGGATCGGCGACCGGCTGGCACTGGTCCGGATGATTGCGGTCAACCGGGATATCATGATCCGGTCGGTGGTGTTGCAGGCCTGCTTTACCACCTTTGTCTTTCTGGGCGCGCGCTTCGGCGACGTGACCCTTGCCGCCAATCAGGTGCTGCTGCAGTTCCTTGGCATCCTGTCCTATGCACTGGACGGCTTTGCCTTTGCCGCCGAAACGTTGGTCGGTCAGGCCATTGGCGCGCGGGCGGTCGGTGAGGTGCGTCAGGCCATCCGGCTGTCGCTGATCTGGACCGTGGCCGGGGGCCTGGCGCTGGGGCTGGCGTTCCTGATTGCGGGGCCCTGGCTGATCGACCTGATGGCCACCGACCCCGCCGTGCGGGCTGAGGCGCGCGCCCACCTGCCCTGGATCGTTGCTGCCCCGATCTTCGGAGCACTCGCCTGGGCCTATGATGGCATCTACATCGGCGCGCTGCTGACGGCCGAGATGCGGCGGCTGATGCTGGTCTCAGCCGCGCTTTACGCGCTGGCGCTGGTTGTGCTGCTGCCCTTCGGCAACCACGGGCTTTGGGCCGCGCTGATGGTGCTTTTCGCCGCGCGCAGCGCCCTTATGCACTGGCGTAGCCCCCGGGTCGCCGCACAGGCTTGCCTTCCGGATGCAGTCCGGGAATGATCCACCGCCTGAAGGGGGACTATCATGCGCAAGTTTCTGGTTGTGCTGGACGACAGCCGCGAATGTCTGAACGCGATGCGCTTTGCGGCATTGCGGGCGGCGCATACCGGCGGGGGGGTGACGATCCTGTCGATCATCCCGCCTGAGGAATTCCAACACTGGATGGGCGTCGCAGACCTGATGCGCGCCGAGGCCCGAGAACGGATCGAGGCGCATTTCGAGGTCTTCGCCAAGTGGATGCGCGACAAGCAGGGCGTGAACCCCGAACTGGTGATCCGCGAAGGTGATCCGGTGGCGGAAATCCTGGCGCAGGTGACGGATGACCCGGCCATCGGCATCCTTGTCCTGGGCGCTGGCACCGACAAGGCAGGCCCCGGCCCCTTGGTCAACGCAATGAGCCGCGCCTCGGGCAACCTGCCGATCCCGATCACCATCGTGCCCGGCGACATGTCCAAGGAACGGCTGGAAGAGATCACCTGACCCTGTGCGCGGGGGCTGAAGTAGCGGCGTGTAAGCGCCCGCTTATATCAATTCCGCACAGAAGGGCCTAGCTGTCAGGGGCCGGGGCAGCATCCCCCGGTGTTGCTGAAAGTTCCCCAATGACTGCTGATCTTACCTCTCGCCCCTCGGGCGCACCGTTTGCTTTGTCGCCCTTTGCCCTGAACGCCCTTGTCGCAACCTACCTGTTGGCCGCCTGCAATACGACCTTCTGGGGCCACCTTCTGCGCATCTTCGACGGGCGGGTGCTGGCTGCGGCTGGGTTTGTTCTGGTGATCTGGGCGCTGATCCTGCTGCTGATCGCACTTCTGGCGGTGCGGCGGCTGCAAAAGCCGGTGCTGGTGGCACTGGTGATGATCGCGGCGGTGTCGTCCTATTACGTCGACGTTCTTGGCGTGGTGGTCGACCGTGAGATGATTCAGAACGCGGTCACCACGACCTTCGCAGAATCGAAGCACCTGATCACGCTGCGCTTTATCGGCCATGTGGTGCTGTATGGTGTCCTTCCCTCGGTGCTGATCCTGTGGGTTCCCGTCAAGCGGTCGGGGATCGGACGGGCGGCTGCGGGCTGGGCGCTTGTGACGGTAGGGGCGACGGCGATGGCCGTCGGCATCCTGTTCGCCAACTTCAAGGGCTACAGTTCCGTGCTGCGCGAAAGCAAAGAGCTTCTCGCCTCGGCCCAACCTCTGGCACCAGTGGCGGCGGCGGCGCGCTATACCAAGATGATTCTGAAATCGACAAATGTGGTGCTGGCCACGACAGGTGCCGATGCGCAGCCCGGTCCCCTGCTGTCCGAGGCCGGCCCGCCGGTGCTGATGGTCATCGTCGCGGGCGAAACGGGCCGGGCGGCCAACTGGTCGCTTGGCGGCTATGGGCGTGAGACGAACCCGATGCTTGCCGAACGGGACATCCTTTACTTCAGCAACGTCAGCAGCTGCGGCACGGCGACGGCGGTGTCCTTGCCGTGCATGTTCTCACCCCTGACGAAGGCCGACTATTCCTTCAACGGGGGGCTGTCGAACGAGAACCTTCTGGATGTGCTGGCGCGGGTAGGGTTCAAGGTCGAATGGTGGGACAACAACACCGGCCACAAGGACATAGCCGCGCGGGTGTCGGCGCGCACCATGACGGCGGCGGACGGGGCCGAATTCTGCCAGCCCGAATGCATCGACGGCGTTTTTCTGAAACGGCTGGAAGACACTGCCGCCACGATGACGCAGAACACCGTGATTGTCCTGCACCAGATCGGCAGCCACGGCCCCAGCTACTGGCTGCGCTATCCGGCGGATCGTGAGGTTTTCACCCCCGCCTGCCAGACGCCCGACCTTGCCGCCTGCGCGGCGCAGGAAATCGTGAACGCCTATGACAACACCATCCTTTACACCGACCAGACCCTGTCTGAGACGATTGACATGCTTGAGGCGCAGGGCCGGGTGATCCCGGCGCTTTACTACGTGTCCGACCATGGCGAGTCGCTTGGCGAAGACGGCCTTTATCTGCACGGCGCGCCGGACTTCATGGCGCCCAGCGAACAGACGCATGTGCCAATGGTGCTCTGGATGTCGCCCCGGTTCCGTGAGAGATTCGCACTGGACCAGACCTGTCTGGCCAATGAAACGGGGGACGCGGTGAGCCACGACAACATGTTCTCGACCATTCTGGGCTTGCTGGACGTAGCGACCACCGCCCGCGATCCGGCGCTGGATCTGACGGCGGCCTGCCGTCCGGGGGCCTGACCGGTGCAGAACCAGAAACCCGACCGCAAGACCGGGATTGCCCATTTCCTTGCCGCCGCCAGCTATTCGCAGGCGGGCGCGCGGCGGCTGTGGCGTGAGGCGGCCTTTCGGCAAGAGGTGCTGGGTCTGGCCCTTCTTTTGGTGGTCTTCGCGCTGATCGGTGCCAGCGCGGCCGAGGTGCTGGGCCTGATCCTGCTTGGTCTGGCCGTGCTGGCGGTTGAGGCGCTGAACACCGCGATCGAAGAGCTGGTTGATCACCTGTCGCCCGGCTGGTCAGAGTTTGCCAAGAATGCCAAGGACATGGGGTCATTCGCGGTGGCCTGCGCCCTGACGGCGACCGGGCTGTACGCGGCCTTTGTCGTGTTCCTGTAGCACGGCCATGCGGCCAGCGCAGGACGGGCATGCGCTGTTGGTGCTTTCGCCTGGCGCGCTTGCCGCTACCTTGGATGCAGGGAGGGCACCTCTACCAAGGAGCCTTGCAATGTCGATCAAGTCAAAGCCGAACCTTTTTGTTGCCACCGTTCATCCGGGCACTGTCTACTATCTTGCCGACCGCACCCCGACCGTCGCCTTGCGCCCGTTGACGGCGCTGGACCAGATGTATGCTTACTATGGCTCTGATCTGGCGGCGTGACGATTTAGAAGCGTTCCAAACTTGACAGCGCGCAGTCCAAAGCGCATATCCGAGTGGAATAGTCGGAGACCGAAAATGTTCATCCAGACCGAATCCACGCCGAACCCCGCCACGCTGAAGTTCCTGCCCGGCCAGACCGTGCTGGAACTTGGCACCGCCGATTTCCCCAACGCCGAAGCGGCGGCGAAATCCCCGCTTGCGCGGCGGATCTTCGCGGTCAGCGGCGTGACCGGGGTGTTCTTCGGGACAGACTTCGTGACCGTCACCAAGGCTGAGGGCGTGGACTGGCAGCACATCAAGCCCGCCATCCTTGGCGCAGTGATGGAGCATTACCAATCCGGCGCCGCCGTGATGGACGGTGACGCATCCGCTCGTGGCGGCCATGCCGAACACACCGGCGAAGATGGTGACATCGTGCGCCAGATCAAGGAACTCCTTGATACCCGCGTGCGGCCTGCCGTGGCGCAGGATGGCGGCGACATCACCTTTCACGGCTTTGACCGGGGCGTGGTCTACCTGCACATGCAGGGCGCTTGTGCGGGCTGCCCGTCCAGCACACTGACGCTGAAGATGGGGATCGAGAACCTCCTGCGGCACTACATTCCCGAAGTGCTGGAAGTGCGTCCCGTCGCTGCCTGACCCTGGGGCCTGATCCCATGCTTCCCATCCTTGCCTTCGACACATCGGCCGCGCATTGCGCGGCCGCTTTGCTGTGGGACGGGGGCATGATCTTGCGGCAGGAGCCGATGGAAAAGGGCCAGGCGGAACGGCTGATGCCCTTACTGGAAGAGGTGCTGGCCGAAGCTGGCATCGGCTGGGCTGACCTGAAGGCGATTGCCGTTGGAACCGGGCCGGGCAACTTTACCGGTGTGCGGATTGCCGTGGCGGCGGCGCGGGGGCTGGCCCTTGGGCTGGGCATCCCGGCGGTGGGCGTCACCCGGCTTGAGGCGCTGGCCCACGGCCTGCCCCGCCCGCTGACCGTGGTGGAAGATGCCCGGCGCGGCGAGGTTTACGTGCAGCCGTTCACGGCCACTGGCGCGGGGCAAGCCGGGCTTTTCCCGCTGGACCGTGTCGCCCTGCCGGGACCTGTGACCGGTTCGGCGGCTGGACCGGCTGCACTTGCCCCGGCACTGCCGATTGCCGAAGCCATCGCCCGGATCGGGGCCGTGCGGGCGGACACGCCCCAACCACGGCCGGCCCCCTTCTACCTGCGCGGGGCGGATGCAGCCCCGCCGTCCGATCCGCCACCGGTGATCCTTGATGCCTGACGCGCAAGAGGGGGCGCTGCCCCCGTCGCCCGTGCCGGGCGCCTCACCCGGGATATTTGGTGAAGAGGAAGCCGGGGGTCGTCATGACGCCTGAGGCCCTGACCGCCCTGCATGCCCGCGCCTTTACCACCCCCCGCCCCTGGACCCGGTCCGAGTTCGACGGCTTCCTTGCCGACCCTTTGGTATTCCTTCTGATCGAAGGCGATGCTGGGTTCCTGCTTGGCCGGGCCGTTGCAGGCGAGGCAGAGCTTCTGACCCTCGCCGTCGCACCTGAGGCGCGGGGCCGGGGTCTTGGCCAGCGCCTCGTCCTGCGGTTTCTCTATCAGGCGCGCCTGCGTGGGGCCGGGACGGCGTTTCTTGAGGTGGCCGAAGACAATGCCCCAGCCCGTGCCGTCTATGCCCGCGCCGGTTTTGCTGAAACTGGCCGCAGGCGCAGATATTACCGCACGCCGGAAGGCCGATCCATCGACGCGCTGGTTCTGGCCCGTGTGCTGACGGATGGGGCAGCCACCGCCCCAACCTGACCGGACGGTCAAAATTCACAGCCCTGCCCCGCGAATATCCCTTGACCGCCCCGAGCGACTGCCCCCAACTTCGCAAGGAGTGCCGGTGCCGACTCTCTGCCCCTGAACGGGGCGCTGATTGGTTTACGCTGGCATGAGAGATAACAACAACCGACCGGGAGCATCCGATGACCTTCATGAAATCCCTTATGGGCGCCACTGCCATGGCCCTGACCGCAGGGGCCGCACTTGCGGAGCCCGCGATCATCTTCGATCTGGGTGGTAAATTCGACAAGTCCTTCAACGAAGCCGCCTTCAACGGTGCCGAGAAGTGGGCCAAGGAAACCGGCGGCACCTACAAGGAACTTGAGATGCAGTCCGAGGCCCAGCGTGAGCAGGCCCTGCGTCGTCTGGCCGAATCCGGTGCCAACCCGGTCGTGATGACCGGTTTTGCCTTTGGTGACGTGCTGAACACCGTCGCCCCCGACTTTCCCGACACCAAGTTTGCGATCATCGACATGGTTGTCGATCAGCCAAATGTGAAATCGGTGGTCTTCACCGAACACGAAGGCTCGTTCCTGGTCGGCATGATGGCGGGCCTTGCCTCGAAGACCGGCACGGTCGGCTTTATCGGCGGCATGGACATCCCGCTGATCCGCCGCTTTGGCTGCGGCTATGCGCAGGGCGTTGTTGCGGCAAACCCGGATGCGAAGGTCGTGCTCAACATGACCGGCACCACCCCGGCGGCGTGGAACGACCCGGTCAAGGGCGCGGAACTGGCCAAGGGCCAGAAGGCGCAAGGCGCGGACGTGATCTATTCAGCGGCAGGTGGCACCGGCGTTGGTGTGCTGCAGGCGGCGGCGGATGAGGGCATCCTGTCGATCGGCGTTGACAGCAACCAGAACGGGATGCACCCGGGCAAGGTCCTGACCTCGATGCTCAAGCGCGTTGATGTCGCCGTCTACAACGCCTTCATGGAAGGCGTCGATCTGGCACCCGGCATCAACGTCCTGGACCTGAAGTCTGAAGGCGTGGGCTATGCGATGGACGAAAACAACGCCCCGCTGGTGACCCCGGAAATGCAGGCGGCTGTCGATGCGGCGGCTGAAAAGATCAAGTCGGGTGAGCTTGTGGTCCATGACTACATGTCCGACAACACCTGCCCGGCGGCCACGTTCTAAGGCCAGCCGCACAAGCAATCGGTGCCGCGCCAATCCCTTGGCGCGGCACTTTTCGCAGGATGACCAGAAACCCGCGCACCAGAAGCGGCAACATCCAGCGTGAAGCAGGGGGAAGACATGGCTGCTGACGGCACCCTCGCCATCGAGTTGAAAGGCATCTCCAAGGCCTTCGGTCCGGTGCAGGCGAACAAGGACATCAACATCGCGGTGCCACGCGGCACGATCCACGGGATCATCGGCGAAAACGGCGCGGGCAAATCCACGCTGATGAGCATCCTTTACGGGTTCTACAAGGCCGACGCCGGGCAGATCTTCATCGGCGGCAAGCCCACCCTGATCCCCGACAGCCAAAGCGCCATCCGCGCCGGGATCGGCATGGTGTTCCAGCATTTCAAACTGGTGCAGAACTTTACCGTGCTGGAAAACGTGGTCCTCGGGGCGGAAGAGGGGGCGCTTTTAAACACATCCCTCGCCAAGGCCCGCAAGGTGCTTGAAGGGCTAAGCCGCGATTATGAACTGGACGTGGACCCCGACGCCCTGATCGAAGATCTGTCGGTCGGCCACCAGCAGCGGGTTGAAATCCTCAAGGCGCTGTATCGTCAGGCCGATATCCTCATTCTGGACGAGCCGACCGGAGTCCTTACCCCGGCCGAGGCGGATCACCTGTTCCGCATCCTCAAAGGTCTGAAAGATCAGGGGAAAACCATCATCCTGATCACCCACAAACTGCGTGAGATCATGGAGGCGACCGACAACGTGTCTGTCATGCGGCGCGGCACCATGGTGGCCACGGTCAAGACTGCAGAGACCAGCCCCGAACAACTGGCCGAACTGATGGTGGGCCGCAAGGTCCTGCTGGAGGTCGAGAAGGGCCCCGCAAAGCCCGGCGCCGTGGTGCTGAGGGTCGAAGACCTGCGCGTGCGCGATGAACACAAGATCGAACGCCTGAAAGGCGTGAGCCTGGAGATCCGCGCGGGCGAGATTCTGGGAATTGCAGGCGTTGCGGGCAATGGCCAGTCCGAGCTGCTGGCAGCCCTTGGCGGCATGATGCGCGCCACGGGCAAGATCACCCTGAACGGGGCAGACCTGCCCCTCAGCGGCAAAGGGTCAGACGGCCAGTCGCGCCGCCGCGCAGGGATCGCCCATGTGCCTGAGGATCGGCATCATTACGGCCTGATCCTGGACTTCACCGCGTGGGAGAACGTGGCTTTCGGCTACTTCAACGACCCGCAATACCAAAAGAACGCGCTTTTCATGGACAACGACGCCCTGCGCCGCGACACACAAGCCAAGATGGAAAAGTTCGACGTGCGGCCCCCGGACCCGTGGTTGCCCGCCAAAAGCTTTTCCGGCGGGAACCAGCAAAAGATCGTCGTCGCGCGCGAGATGGAGCAGAACCCCGAGCTTTTGCTGATCGGCCAGCCCACTCGCGGCGTGGACATCGGCGCGATCGAGTTCATTCACAAGCAGATCGTCGCCTTGCGCGATGCGGGCAAGGCGATCCTGCTGGTCAGCGTTGAACTGGATGAAATCATGAGCCTCTCGGACCGCATCGCCGTGATGTTCGACGGCCAGTTGATGGGCTTCCGCGACCCCGAAACGACCAATGAGCGGGAATTGGGGATGATGATGGCCGGGATGACGGGATCAGAACCTGGCAAAGGGGAGGCCGCGTGATGGACCGCCTGCCTCGTTGGGCCGATGTGGTCCTTGTTCCGCTGATCTCACTGTTCCTCGCGGCCTTCATTTCGGCCCTTGTCCTCCTCGCTATCGGGCAAAGCCCGGTGGAGGCGTTCAATGTCATGGTCGAAGGCGCGCTGGGGTCGGCCTATGGCTGGGGCTATACGCTTTACTACACCACCAGCTTCATCTTCACCGGGCTTGCAGTGACGGTGGCGTTCCACGCGGGCCTGTTCAACATTGGCGGCGAGGGCCAGGCGCAGCTTGGCGCGCTGGGTGTGGCGCTGGTCTGTCTGTCGCTGGACTGGCCGCACTGGACGCTTGCCTTGGCCGCCGCTGCCGTCGGGGGCGCAGTCTTCGGGGCGGCCTGGGCTGCTATCCCGGCCTATCTGCAGGCCAAACGCGGCAGCCATATCGTTATCACCACGATCATGTTCAACTACATCGCCGCCGCCCTTCTGGTCTACCTGCTGGTCGATGTGCTGCGCCCGGCGGGCCAGATGGACCCGGCCTCGGCCCGCTTTCCCGCAGGCGCGGCCTTGCCGACCTTCAGCGAGATTCCGGGCATCCGGCAGCTTTACGCCGTCATCGGCCCGGACGGCCTGCAACGCATCAACTCTCGCGGGGAGCTGATGTTCACCGGCGTTCCCGCCAACGTGACGCTGTTTCTGGCGCTGGCGATGGCAGTCGTCGTCTGGACGATCCTGTGGCGCACGCGGCTTGGCTACCAGATCCGCGCCTTCGGCAAGTCTGAGGCGGCGGCGCGCTATGCCGGGATCAGCCCGGTCTACATCATCATGGTGGCGATGCTGCTGTCCGGCGCCCTTGCCGGAATGATGAGCGTCAACAACGTGATGGGTGAGGCGGGGCGCCTTCTGGGCAACTCATCCGAAGGGGCGGGCTTCATCGGCATCGCCGTCGCGCTGATGGGGCGAAACCACCCGGTGGGCGTGGTGCTGGCGGCGCTTTTGTTCGGGTTCCTTTATCAAGGCGGCGCGGAACTGGGGCTGATCCTGCAAATCCCGCCCGAGATGCGGATTGTGGTGCAAGGCCTTGTCATCCTGTTCACCGGGGCGCTGGACATGATGGTGCGGATGCTGCTGACCCGGATGTTCGGCCTCTTCCGTAGCCAGAAACTGGGGGCCGCGTGATGGATTACAACACCGTTCTGCAAATCCTCGACACGACCCTGCGGCTGGCGACACCGCTTCTCTTTGCCTGCCTTGCGGGTCTTTTCTCCGAACGCTCGGGCATTTTCGACATCGGTCTTGAGGGCAAGATGCTGGCCGCCGCCATGGCCTCGGCAGCGGTGGCCTTCCTGACCGGATCGGCCTGGATCGGGCTGCTGGCCGGTATGGGTGCGTCGCTGCTTTTTGCGCTGATCCATGGGATTGCGTCGATCACCTTCCGCGGCAACCAGCTGATTTCGGGCGTGGCACTGAACTTCCTCGCCTCGGGCCTGACAGTCCTGATCGCGCAGGCGATGTTCGGCCAGGGTGGCCGCACCCCGCCATTGGAGGGCGCTGCCCGGTTCCACCCCCTGACCCTGCCCTTCGCCGAAACCCTGCGTGAGGTGCCGATCATCGGCCCCCTTTACTACGAGGTGATCTCGGGCCACTCCCTCCTCGTCTACGCGGCCTTCGCGCTGGTGCCCTTGTCCTGGTGGGTCCTGAACCGCACCCGCTTTGGCCTGCGCCTGCGCGCGGTCGGCGAAAACCCTGCGGCCGTTGATACGGCCGGGGTGTCCGTCGTCGGCCTCCGCTTTGCCGCCGTGGCAATCACCGGCGTCCTTTGCGGCCTTGCGGGTGCCTACATGGCCACCGCCCTGCAAGCCGGCTTTGGGCGTGAGATGACGGCAGGGCGCGGCTACATCGCCCTTGCCGCCCTGATCTTCGCCAAATGGCGTCCCATTGCCGCGATGTGGGCCTGCCTTCTGTTCGGCTTCTTCCAGGCGCTGGAACTCAACCCCAACGCGCTGGAGGCGATCCTGACCGTCAAGCTGCCCGGTCCCCTCCTCAGCTCGTTGCCCTATATCCTGACCGTGGTGGTCCTTGCCGGCTTTATCGGCAAGGCGATCCCTCCCCGTGCCGGCGGTGAGCCTTATGTAAAGGAACGCTGACCCGGACAATTTGACTAAAATTGTGCTTCCTCTTCCCCAAATATCCCACGGGGGGTGCGGGGGGTATGAAACCCCCCGCTCCGCCGCCAGCCCAAAGGGCCACCCATGTCTGATCCTGCCACCCTCGCCGCCCTGATCCGTGCCCGCGCAGGCGACGCCCCCGTCCGCCTTGGCCTTATCCTTGGCTCGGGCCTCGGCCATATCGCGCATGAGGTGGATGGCGTAGCGATCCCTTACGCCGAACTGCCCGGCTTTCCCCATGTCGGCGTGTCCGGCCACAACCCAAACCTGCACATAGGCACGCTGGAGGGCGTCCGCGTCGCCGTCTTCGGCGCGCGTGAGCATTACTATGAAAGCGGCAATTCCCGCGCGATGCTGTTGCCACTGCAGGTCCTCAAGGCGCTTGGTGCTGCCGATCTGATCCTGACCAATGCGGCAGGGTCCATGCGCCCAGACATCCCGCCCGGTGATCTGATGCTGCTTTCGGACCACATCAACTACAACGGTCTGAACCCCCTGATCGGCGAAAAGACCGATGCCCGCTTTGTACCCATGACCGACGCGCATGACACCGGCCTTCGCGCCGCGCTGCAGGCCGCCGCCGCGCGCCAGGGCCTGCCCCTGCCTCAGGGCGTCTATTGCTGGTATTCCGGCCCCAGCTTCGAGACCCCGGCCGAGATTCGCATGCTCAAGACCCTCGGCGGCGACGCTGTCGGCATGTCCACCGTGCCCGAAGTGATCCTCGCCCGCTTCCTTGGCCTCAAGGTCGCGGCGATTTCCACCATCACCAACATGGCCGCCGGGATGAGCGACGAGAAGATCAGCCACGACCACACCAAGGCCATGGCCCCCTTGGGTGCGGCAAAACTGGAACGCATCCTCAGGGAATTCCTGCGCAGCCTTGCATAAGGGCAAAGGACGTTTGACTTCACCCCCAAAGGCGCGCAACCCTTTGAACATTCCGCTTCTTTCGCCCCCGCACCCTCTATCTTGCCCCTGATCAGGCCGCTTTGATGCAGCTTTACCTCCCCATAGCCGAGGTTTCGGTCAATGCCTTCCTTATCCTGGGTCTGGGCGGGATCGTGGGGTTCCTCTCGGGCATGTTCGGCGTGGGCGGCGGGTTTCTGATCACACCCTTGCTGTTCTTCATCGGCGTGCCGCCTGCCGTGGCGGTGGCTACGGGTGCCAATCAGGTGGTTGCCTCCTCGATCTCCGGCGTTCTTGCGCAGCTGAAACGCAAGGGGGTGGATTTCCACATGGGGGGTGTCCTTCTGGCGGGGGGCATTGTCGGGTCGGCCATCGGGGTCTGGGTGTTCCGGCTGATGACTGCAGCCGGGCAGGTCGATCTTTTTGTCCAGTTGTCCTATGTGGTCTTCCTTGGCCTGGTCGGCGCGATGATGCTGCAGGAAAGCCTGCGCAGCCTGATGCGCTCTCGCAAGCCCGGCGCACCGATCCGGCGCAGCCATGTGCATTCCTGGGTCCACGGGCTGCCCTTGAAGATGAAATTCCGTGCCAGCGGGCTTTACATCAGCGTGATCCCACCGCTGATCGTCGGGGCGCTGGTGGGCTTTCTGGCGGCGATCATGGGGGTGGGCGGCGGCTTCATCATGGTGCCCGCGATGATCTACCTGCTGGGGATGCCAACCAAGGTGGTCATCGGCACCTCGCTTTTTCAGATCATCTTTGTCACCGCCTTCACCACCGTGATGCATGCCGTGACCAGCCAGACGGTTGACATGCTGCTGGCGCTGATCCTGATTCTGGGCGGGGTTGTCGGCGCGCAGATCGGCACGCGCGTGGGGGTGCGGCTTAAGGCGGAACAGCTGCGCATCCTGTTGTCGCTGCTGGTGCTGGCGGTATCGGCGCGAATCGCTGTCGATCTTCTGCTGCGCCCGGGTGAGCTTTACTCGGTCGCGCCAGGGGTGCTGCCATGATCCGCACCCTTCTTGCGCTGCTTTGCCTTGCGGCCCCTGCCCTGGCGCAGGAAACCATCGTGTCCGGCCTTAGCCAGAACCGCGTCTCGATCACCGCCGATTTCGACGGGTCCGAGATCTTGATCTACGGCGCGGTCAAGCGTGACACCCCCGCCCCAGAAGGCGGCCCGCTTGAGGTGATCGTGACCGTCGAGGGCCCTTCAACCCCGGTGACAGTCCGCCGCAAGGGGCGCGTGGCCGGGATCTGGGTGAACACCGATGCGGTCGTGGTGGATTCAGCCCCCAGCTTTTACGCCGTGGCCACCACCGGCCCCTTGCGCCACATCCTGTCCGACACTGAAAACCTGCGCCACGGCATCACCGTCGAACGGGTGATCCGCGCCGTCGGCATCACCGCCGAGGCCGAACAGTCGGGTGAGTTTTTGCTGGCCTTGCTGCGGGTCCGGTCCAATGAAGACCGCTATCGTCTTCTGGAAGGCCGGGTAGAGCTGACCGAAGGCACCCTTTTCCGCGCCGATGTCGTGCTGCCCGCGAACCTGACCGAAGGGGAATACAAGGTGCGTCTGTTCCTTTTGCGCAACAAGCAGGTGATCGCGTCGCAAGAACGGCTTATCGGCGTGCGCAAAGAGGGGTTGGAGAGGTTCATCTTCAACCTCGCCCAGGAACAGCCGCTGCTTTACGGCCTCTTGTCCTTGCTGATGGCCGCCGTTGCGGGCTGGGGCGCGTCGGCGGCATTCCGGTTGGTCCGGGCCTGATCTAACCGACGCCGCAGGCTTGCACCTGCCGCCGCCCTTGGTGGGCCAGGGACGGTGCGCGCGAAACCGCCGCGCGGATCAGCCTTTTTTCTTTGTCGCCGCCGCCTCAAGCACGGCAATCCGCGCCTCAAGTGCCGCGTTTTCTTCGCGCGCTTTCTGCGCCATGGCGCGGGCGGCGTCGAACTCTTCGCGCGTCACGAAATCGCGGTCGGCCATCCAGCGGTCCACCAGACTTTTGAACGCCGTCTCGGCCTCGGTCTTGGCGCCCTGGGCCACGCCCATTGCGTTGGTCATCAGCTGGCTCATGTCGTCCAGAAACTTGTTGCGGGTCTGCATGGGCCACTCCTTCGACAGTGTCTCATTCATATATGGCTTGCGCGCGCCTCGACACAAGCGCCGACATGGGCACAAAAGGGCGACCGATCGCCGCCCGTTGACATCGCGCGCGCCCCCCGCGACAAGCGGCCAACCCCAAGGATATGCGCCATGATCCCCTTTCCCGACCTGTCGCCCACCCTGTTCGAGGTTGAGGTCTTCGGCCTGACCTTCGCCCTGCGCTGGTATGCGCTGGCCTATATCGCGGGCATCATGTTCGGCTGGTGGATCATCCTGCGCGCGGTCCGCAACCCGGGCCTCTGGGCTGGCACGGCACCCCTGACGCCCGAACAGGTCGAGCGTTTTCTGACCTGGGCTGTCGTCGGCATCATCCTTGGCGGGCGGCTGGGCTATGTGATCTTCTACGATCCTGCGACCTATATCGCGGAACCGTGGAAAATCCCCCAGGTCTGGACCGGCGGCATGGCCTTTCACGGCGGCTTTGCCGGGGTGGCGGTCGCGGGCATCTGGTTTTGCCGCCGCGAAAAGATTCCAATGCTGTCGATGGGCGACCTTCTGGCGATGGCGGTGCCGGTGGGCCTTATGCTGGGCCGCCTTGCCAACTTCATCAACGCCGAGCTGTGGGGCCGGCCGACCACCCTGCCCTGGGGCGTGATCTTCCCGGGTGAGGCGGCGCAGATCTGTGCCGGCGTCTTGGGTCTGTGCGCCCGCCACCCCAGCCAACTGTATCAGGCGGCACTTGAGGGGGCCTTGCTGGCCGTCGTGCTGATCTGGCTTGCCTTCCGGCGCGGCTGGCTGAAACGGCCCGGCGCCCTGATGGGTCTCTTTCTCCTGGGCTACGGACTTGCGCGCTTCACGGTCGAGTTCTTTCGCCAGCCCGATGCGCAATTCATCAGCGACGGCAACCCGGTCGGCCTTGCCCTGCAAGTCGGCGGCTATGGCCTGACCATGGGCCAGCTTCTGTCCCTTCCGATGATCGCGGCGGGGCTGTGGTTCCTTGCCCGCGCACGGGTGCGTTGATCGGGGGACGAATGACGCCACTGGCCAAGCACCTGATCGAACGCATCCGCGAAGGCGGGCCGATCACTGTCGCCGACTATATGGCCGAATGTCTTTTGCACCCCACCCACGGCTATTACACCACGCATGAGCCGTTCGGGCTGGCAGGCGATTTCACTACCGCCCCTGAAATCAGCCAGATGTTTGGTGAGCTTTTCGGCCTTGCCCTGGCGCAAGCCTGGGTCGATCAGGGCGCGCCTGCCCGCTTTACCCTGGCCGAGCTTGGGCCCGGGCGCGGCACGCTGATGGCTGACATCCTGCGCGCAACCCGTGCTGTGCCGGGCTTTCATGCCGCGATGCGGGTGGTGCTGGTCGAAGCCTCCCCACGGCTGCGCGCTGTGCAGCGGGCGGCACTGGCGGGCTTTGCGGTCGATGTTGCCTGGGCCGACAGCGTGGATGCCCTGCCCGAGGCCCCGCTTTTCCTGATCGCGAATGAGTTTCTGGATGCCCTGCCGATCCGCCAGTTCCAGCGCGACCAGGATGGCTGGCGCGAAAGGTTGGTCGGCCTGTCCGACGGGAGGCTGACCTTCGGCCTATCGGACCTGCTGATACAGGTCCCCGACACCCCGGCCTTTCAGGCTGCGCGCATCGGGTCGGTCGTGGAAGACTGCGCCCCGGTCCGGCATGCGGTGGCGGCGCTGGTGGCCCGGATCATCCGGCACGGCGGCCTGGCCTATCTGATCGACTATGGCGACTGGCGTTCATCGGGGGACACGCTGCAGGCTTTGCGCGACCATGCCTTTGACGACCCCCTTGCCCATCCTGGTCAGGCTGACCTGACCGCCCATGTCGACTTTGAGCCCCTGGCCGCCCTTGCCCCTGCCCATGCCTATGCCAGCCAGGGCGCTGTCCTGAACCGGCTTGGAATTGCGGCAAGGGCGCAGCGGTTGGCGCAGAACCTGACGGGCGACAAGCTGGAGAGCCACCTCGCCGCGCATCGCCGCTTGACCGGGCCGCAGGAAATGGGTTCGTTGTTTAAAGTGCTGGCGCTGACCCGCGCCAATGCCCCCCTGCCACCCGGATTTGCCCCCTGATGCATGCGACGCTGGAGATCATCACCTCACCTGCCCTGACCTGCCGCCACGGGTTCTTTACCCGCAAGGGTGGGGCATCGTCCGGCATCTTTGCGGGGCTGAACTGTGGTACCGGATCGTCTGACCAGGCCGAGATTGTCGCCATCAACCGCACTCGCGTGGCCGAAGCGATGGGCGTCGCCCCCGCCGCCCTTGTCACCGTCCATCAGGTTCATTCGGCGCGGGCCATCCCGGTCACCGGCCCTCTGACCGCACGGACTGAGGCTGACGCCCTTGTGACCGCCACCCCGGGCATCCTTTTGTCGGTGCTGACGGCCGATTGCCAACCTGTCCTTTTCCACGATGCACAGGCCGGCGTGATTGGTGCCGCCCATGCTGGTTGGCGCGGTGCCGTGGACGGGGTGCTGGAGGCAACGCTTGACGCGATGGAGGCGCTTGGCGCCCGGCGCAGCGCCACCCATGCCGTGATCGGCCCGTCAATCAGCCAGGCCGCCTATGAGGTGGGCCCCGAGTTTCTGGACCGTTTCCGCGCCGAAGACCCTGACTCTCTGCGCTTTTTTGCCAATGGGGCTGGGGATCGCAAGGTGTTTGATCTGCCCGGCTATGGCCTTTACCGCCTGCGTGCCGCCGGGGTTGGTCACGCCGAATGGACCGGTCATTGCACCTACAGCGATCCTGCCCGATTTTATTCCTATCGCCGCACCACGCATGCCCGGGAAGTGGACTATGGGCGCCTGATCTCGACAATAAGGCTATAACTTGGCGCAATCGGGCATGAAAATGCACCGTTTGCAGCGCAACTTTTCCTAACCCCCGCCGCAATCCACCTGCACCCTCTGAAAGACGCAGAAACGGACCCGTGGGGAAGCACATGATCATCGAAATGAGAACCAAGCGTCGCTGGATCGTGTCCGTGCTGGAAGCTGTCGCCGAATCTTCTGACACGCGGGTCACGGTCAGCGCCACCTTGCGCCGGTCGACGGGCCGCAGCCGGATGAGCCCCGGCCAGAAGGGCTTTGCGATGCGCCTGAAAGCCGCCACCCGGCCCTTGTCGGACGCAGCCCGCTAAGCGACCGCCTCAGGCGTTCTTTGCCAACCGCGCCTCAAGCACGTCAAAGGGCAAGCCGGGTTCGTCCTTGGCACAGCGGATCACCAGGCTGGTCTTCACGTTCGCCACATGATCGGCTTTCAGCAATTGCTCGGTCAGAAAGCTTTGAAAGCTGGACAGGTCGGGGGCGACGCATTTCAGGATAAAGTCGATCTCGCCATTCAGCATGTGGCATTCGCGGACCAACGGCCAGGCCCGGCACCGCGCCTCAAACGCCGAAAGGTCCGCCTCGGCCTGACTGTTCAGTCGGACCATGGCGAAAACCTGCACCTCGAAACCCAACTCACGCGCGTCGATGTCAGCGTGGTAGCCGCGGATGAACCCGGCCTCCTCCAGCCCGCGCACCCGGCGCAGACAGGGCGGGGCAGAGATTCCCACGCGGCTGGCCAGTTCCACGTTGGTCATGCGGCCATCGGCCTGAAGCTCGGCCAGAATCTGACGGTCGATGGGGTCAAGTTTATGTCCGGCCATGGTGCCTCCGCTGTCGGCCTTACTTACGTTGCAAGCCAGCGCTGCGCAATTATATTTCAACAACGCGCAAGAAAACGTATCCGCGCTTGCATTGACCGGGGTGCAACCCCGCCATGCAGGGGCTTTCCGCCCCCGCCGCGCCCGACTATATCGAGAGCCAAAGCATTGGGGGCGACCATGGGCGACACGCGGCACACACGGGTTCTGATCATCGGCTCGGGGCCTGCGGGCTATACCGCTGCGGTCTATTCGGCGCGCGCGATGCTGAACCCCATTCTGGTGCAGGGCCTGCAGCCCGGCGGCCAGCTGACCATCACGACCGAAGTGGAAAACTGGCCCGGCGACAGCCATGTGCAAGGGCCCGACCTGATGGTGCGCATGCAGGACCACGCCACCGCGATGGGCGCTGAGATCATCAGCGACTACATCACGGCGCTTGACCTGTCCGCCCGCCCCTTCACCGCCAGCGCCGACAGCGGCACGACCTATACGGCAGATGCCGTGATCCTTGCGACCGGCGCGCAGGCCAAGTGGCTGGGCCTGCCGAGCGAGGAAAAGTTCAAGGGCTTTGGCGTGTCCGCCTGCGCGACCTGCGACGGATTTTTCTATCGTGGCAAAGAGGTCGTGGTGATTGGCGGCGGCAATACTGCGGTGGAAGAGGCGCTGTTCCTGACCAACTTCGCCACCAAGGTCACCCTGATCCACCGCCGCGATTTCCTGCGCGCGGAAAAGATCATGCAGGACCGCCTGTTCAAGAACCCCAAGATCGAGGTGCTGTGGAACCATGAGGTGACCGAGGTTCTGGGCGATACGGCCCCGCTTGGCGTCACCGCCGTCCGCGCCCGCAACGTGCAGACCGGAGCCACGCATGACATCCCTTGCGCCGGGTTCTTCGTGGCCATCGGTCATGCGCCCGCCTCGGAACTGGTCAAGGACCAGCTGCCGCTGCACAACGGCGGCTATGTGGTGGTGGAACCCGGCACGACCCGCACCGCAATC
>JBBQVR010000015.1:0-35791 GCA_038211355.1 Rhodobacterales bacterium
TTGGGCAAGGGCAGGCGTTCGCCAGCCTATCGTCTGCCCTGAAAGAACGCCTTCAGCAAAGCCTCTGCCTCGGCACCACCGATCCCGTCATAAACCTCGGGCGCGTGGTGGCACTGCGGGTGGCTGAAGACCCGTGCGCCGACCGTGACGCCGCCGGATTTCGGGTCTGCCGCGCCAAAGTAAAGTCGGGCGATCCGCGCCGCACTGATCGCGGCGGCGCACATCGGGCAAGGCTCGAGCGTGACGTAAAGATCATGGCCGCCCAGCCGTTCCGACCCCATCAGGCGACACGCCTCGCGGATCGCCAGCATCTCGGCGTGGGCGGTGGGGTCTGACATCTCGCGCGTGCGGTTGCCCGCCCGCGCAATGATCTGCCCGCCGGCCACGATCACCGCGCCAACCGGCACCTCACCCCGTGCTGCTGCGGCGCGCGCCTCGTCCAAAGCGGCGGCCATGAAGGACCGGAAGGCATCGCGTTGCTCTTTCATCTGTCCTCAAATACCCTGCACGGAACGGCCACACCGCGCCGAAGGATGAAGTCCATGGCCGGAAAAGAAAAGCCCAAAGCCCCCGCAAAGCCAACCGCAAAGACTGCGGCGGATGGTGAGAGGATCGCCAAGGTCCTGTCGCGCGCCGGCGTCGCCTCACGCCGGGAGGCAGAGCGGCTGATCGAACTGGGTGAGGTCAGCGTCAATGGCAAGGTCATCACCTCGCCCGCGCTGAACGTAACCCCCGCAGACAAGATCACCGTGCGCGGCGAACCGGTGGGCGCGCCCGAACCCCCGCGCCTGTGGCTGTATTACAAGCCTGAAGGGCTGGTCACCTCAGCCTCGGACGAAAAGGGCCGGGATACGGTGTTTGACCATCTGCCCGAAGACATGCCGCGGGTGATGTCGGTTGGCCGCCTCGATCTCAACTCCGAGGGGTTGCTGCTGCTGACCAATGACGGTGAGCTGAAACGGCGGTTGGAGCTGCCCTCAACCGGCTGGCTGCGCAAATACCGGGTGCGCGTGAAGGGCAACCCGACCGAGCCCGAGATCGAACCCCTGCGCAAAGGCATCACCATTGATGGTGAGCGGTTCCAGCCGATGGAGGTCAAGATTGACCGCCACCAAGGTGCCAACGCCTGGCTGACCGTGGGCCTGCGCGAAGGCCGCAACCGCGAGATCCGCCGCGCGATGGACCATATTGGCGTGACGGTGAACCGGTTGATCCGGGTGTCCTATGGCCCGTTCCGGCTGAATGAGATGGAGCCGGGCGAGGTTGAAGAGATCAAGCCCCGCGTGTTGCGCGAACAGCTTGGGATGGTTGATGAGCAGGGTGAGCCGCCAAAGCCCGCGCTGCGCCGCGCACCGCGCAAACCATTGGGCCAAGCGGGGGGGGCGTCGGGGGCTGGCGATGCCGATAGCCGCCCTGCAAGAGGACCGGCCAAGCCCGGTGCGGGGCTGAAGACCCTGTCGGACAGTTGGCAAAAGGCCACCCGTCGCCCTGCCGGCGCGCAGGATGCCGCCGACCGCCCCGCCAAGGGGCCCGGGGCGCGGCCCAGCCGGAACGTCGAGCCTGGTAAGGCTGCGCCGGGCAGGGGTAAGCCGGGCGCCGGTGGGCCGGGCGCTGGTGGCCGAAATTCTGGCCCAAACTCTGGCCCGAAACGCCCGCCTGCGCCCCGCAAGGGCTGACCGTCACACCCCACACCAAAGCGGGAAGATTGCCGCCTATTCCCCCCCGTCGCCGCTGGCATGGGCCGGGGGCATCGGCTAAGCTTCGCTGTGAAGCCTAGCTGGAATGGGGGCAGTAGTGTCGGGAACCGGATTGCGCACCCTGTCGTTTGTCCTGCTGGTGGCGCTTGTCGCCTATGTCGCCTGGTCGGGCGGTTCATGATGTCTGGGGGATCGTGATGGCCGAACGGTTTGGCGGCAAATTCTCCCCCAGCGGAAACCGTCCTGCCAATGGGTCTGCCGGGGGGCCGGTCGCTGTGGCCCCGCCCAAACCCAAGGGGATGTGGCGCTGCACGGTGCTGTTCCTGTCGGCCTTCCTGTTCCTGTTCCCCGCCTTTGGCGATGGCCCGCGTGACATGCTGATGGGCCTGGTCGCCGGGGGTCTGTTGGTCCTGTCGTCCTGGACCACCCGCGAAGGCCTGCGCGCCGAGGCCGCCTATACCGCCCGAAAAGTCGCCCGCCGCCCGGCCTTTCCGCGCAAGATTGCCGGGGCGGTTCTGACCGGGGCCGCGCTGGCTGTGGGGGGCCTGATTGCCAACCTTGGGCTGGTTTACCCTTTGCTTTTTGCCGTGGTGGGGGCGGGTCTGCACCTGCTGTCCTTTGGCCTTGACCCCTTGGCCGACAAGGGAATGGAAGGCATCGACTCCTTCCAGACCGGCCGCGTGGCCAAGGCCGTGGAAGAGGGTGAGGCGCATCTGGCCGCGATGAAGGATGCCATCCTGCGCGCGGGTGACCGCAAGCTTGAGGTGCGCGTTGACCGTTTCGCAACCGCCGCCCGCACGATGTTCCGCACGATCGAGGGCGATCCCGGCGATCTGACGGCTGCGCGCAAGTATCTGTCGGTCTACCTGATGGGGGCCCGCGATGCGACCATCAAGTTCGCCGACCACTACGCCCAGACCCGCGACGCCACCGCCCGCGCGGACTATGAGGCGCTGCTGAGCGATCTCGAAACCACCTTCGCCCAGAAGACCACCGCCTTTCTGTCAAACAACCGCAGCGATCTGGATGTAGAGATTGCCGTGTTGCGTGACCGCCTCAAGCTTGACCATTGACCTTTTCAAGGGGGATTGCCCATGTCCACGACCGTCCAAGCCGATGCCGCCGCCTTCCTGACCGAGGTCGAAAAGGTCACTGCCGTGATCCTGCCCGAACCCCTGGCCGAAGTGGTGCCGCTGGAAGCCGCCCCCGCCCCGCAGGCTGAGGCGATCCGTCAGCGCATGGCGGAGGTGGACCTGTCGAATACCCAGTCGATCATCGCCTTCGGATCCTCAGCCCAGGCGGAACTGCAGGTGATCAGCCAGGCCATGCTGCAGGACGTGAAGAACAAGGACGTGGGTCCGGCGGGCGACAGCTTGCGCAAGATCGTCACCACCATTCGTGGCTTTGC
The DNA here is from genome assembly GCA_038211355.1 of Rhodobacterales bacterium. Lineage (GTDB taxonomy): Bacteria > Pseudomonadota > Alphaproteobacteria > Rhodobacterales > Rhodobacteraceae > Tabrizicola. The sequence continues at coordinate 3,106 of JBBQVR010000015.1, forward strand.
CGTCGATGAACTGGACCTGCGGCGCGAGTCCAGCTGGTGGGAGAAACTTCTTGGCCGGGCGGCACCCTTTGCCGAGTTTGTGGCCCAGTATGAAGATGTGCAGGGCCAGATCGACAAGATCACCTCAGAACTGCTGACCCATGAACACACCTTGCTGAAAGACATCAAAAGCCTGGATGTCCTTTATGCAAAAACCCTTGATTTCTATAACGAACTTGGCCTCTACATCGCCGCGGGCACCGCCAAGCTGACAGATGTCGATGCCACCGTGATCCCCGCCAAAGCGGCAGAGGTTGCCGCCGCCCCTGAGGCCGATCAGGTGATCCGCGCGCAGGAATTGCGCGACATCCGCGCGGCACGCGATGATCTGGAACGCCGGGTGCATGACCTGCGGCTGACCCGGCAGGTAACGATGCAATCCTTGCCGTCGATCCGGCTGGTGCAGGAAAACGACAAGAGCCTTGTCACCAAGATTAACTCGACGTTGGTGAACACGGTGCCGCTGTGGGAAACCCAGCTGGCGCAGGCGGTGACGATCCAGCGGTCAAAAGAAGCGGCCGAGGCGGTGCGTGATGCCAATGACCTGACCAACGAATTGCTGAAAGCCAACGCCGAAAACCTGCAAGCCGCCAACCGCGTGGTGCGCGAAGAGATGGAGCGGGGCGTCTTCGACATCGACACCGTGAAGAACGCCAACGCCACGCTGATCGCCACGATCAACGAAAGCCTGGCCATTGCGGACGAAGGCAAGGCCCGCCGTGCCGCTGCCGAGGTGGAGTTGGTGAAGATGGAGGCAGAGCTGCGCGATACCCTCGCCTCGGCCCGGGCGCGGCCTGCAACCCCTGCCACCCCGGCCTGAGGACCAGACAACAGGCATGACCCTTCATCGCATCCTCAGGTCGCTTGTGGCGGGGACCGTCTGCCTTGGGCTGGCGGCCTGCACCCTGCCCGGCCAACGGCTGGCCCCCCCTACGGCGTCTGCCCCGCCGGCTGCGCCGGTGCCCACCGCGCCCACCAAGAAAAGCGCCGCTGCGATGATCTACTTTGCCCAGGTGCAGCAAACGCTGCTGTCGCAGGGCTTGCTGCGGTCCGACAGTGGCGCGGACATCCCCTATACCGACAGGATGCTGGCCGAAAACTTCCTGCGTGTGGCGCTTTATGACGAATACCGCCGCGAGGCCGGCGGCTTTGTCCGCGAGGAAACCGCCAGCCGCCTGCGCCGCTGGGAGGTGCCGGTGCGCGTCGGCCTGCGCTTTGGGGCCAGCGTGCCGCCCGACCGTCAGGCCACCGACCGTGCGCGGATTGCCAGCTTTCTGGCGCGTCTGGAGCAGGTCACCGGCCACCCGATGGCCATCGACGAAACCGCCCCGAACTTCCTGATCCACATCCTGTCAGAAGATGAACGTGAGGCGCTTGGCCCCCAGATCCGCGCGGCCATTCCCAGCCTGGGGCCGGGCGATGTGGCAGGCATCACCAACATGCCGCGCACGACATATTGCCTGGTTTACGCCCAGTCCGAAGGCGCCTCGGGCGCTTATACCCGGGCCTTTGCGGTGATCCGCGCCGAGCACCCGGACCTTCTGCGCCTGTCTTGCATGCATGAAGAAATCGCTCAGGCGCTGGGGCTGCCGAACGACAGCCCGCGTGCCCGCCCGTCGATCTTTAACGACGATGAAGAATTTGCCCTGCTGACCGACCATGATGAGCTGTTGCTGCGCATGCTTTACAGCGCCGAGCTTCGGCCCGGCATGACCCTGACAGAAGCACGGCCCATCGTGGAATCCCTTGCGCGTCGCCTTACGGGCGGCGACAGTTGACCCCAAGTCCTTCAGGAGCAGTCCCATGGTTTTCGATTTCCTCAAAGGCGAATTCATCGACGTCATCTCGTGGCTGGATGACACGCGCGACACGATGGTCTGGCGCTTTGATCGGCATGGTCAGGCGATCAAGATGGGTGCCAAGCTGACGGTACGCGAAGGCCAGGCGGCGGTCTTCATCCATGAAGGGCAACTGGCCGATGTGTTCGGGCCTGGGCTCTACATGCTTGAGACCAACAACATGCCGATCCTGACCACGTTGCAGCACTGGGATCACGGGTTCCAGTCGCCCTTCAAGTCCGAGGTCTATTTCGTCAACACAACCCGCTTCAACGACCAGAAATGGGGCACCAAGAACCCGATCATGGCCCGCGACCCTGAGTTTGGGCCCGTCCGCCTGCGGGCCTTTGGCACCTATGCGATGCGGGTCACCGATCCGGGCAAGTTCATTCAGGAAGTTGTGGGCACGGATGGTGAGTTCACGGCCGATGAGATCAGCTTTCAGATCCGGAATGTGATTGTCCAGTCGGCCACCACGGTGCTGGCCAAGTCGGGGATCCCGGTCCTTGATATGGCGGCGAATACGGCGGACCTTGGCAAGATCATCGCCAATGCCATTGCACCACAGGTTGGGGAATATGGCCTGTCGATTGCAGAATTCTATATTGAAAACATCAGCCTGCCCGAAGAGGTGGAAAAGGCGATGGACAAGCGCACCTCGATCGGGGTGGCGGGCGACCTGAACAAATACATGCAGTTCAACGCGGCCGAGGCGCTGGGGCAACCGGGGTCGGCCATGGGGGCCGCGATGGGGGCGGGCATGGGGGCCGGGATGGGGATGGGCATGGCGCAGACCATGGGGCCATGGGGCGCTGCGCCCGCGGTCGTCCCTGCGGCCGTCGCCCCTGCCGCTGCGGCCCCGCCGCCGCCACCCCCTGCGCCTGCCGCAAGGCTTTGGCATGTGGCCGAGAACGGCGCGACCTCTGGCCCGTTTGGCGAGGCTGACCTTGCAAGATTGGCCGCCGAGGGCCGGCTGTCACGCGCCAGCATGGTCTGGACGGCGGGTCAGGACGGCTGGAAAATGGCGGCTGAGACGGGCCTTGCCGGGCTGCTGGACGCCGTGCCGCCACCCCTGCCCAAGGCCTGATCGCGGCGATGGCCACTGCAGAATACCGCTGGCCCTGCTCACAATGTGGGGCGCAACTGCGCTATGCGCCGGGCCAGACCAGCCTGACCTGCGACCATTGCGGCCATGTTCAGGCCATCGCGCCCGAGGTGCCGAAGGCCCGCAAACACGCCTTGCAAGAGCTTGATCTTGCACAGGGATTGCGTGGCGACCTGCCCAGTGACGATATGGCTGAGGTGCGCACCACCTCATGCCCGAACTGCGGCGCGCAGGTGGAGATTACCGGGGCCACCCATGCCACCCAGTGCCCGTTCTGCGCCACGCCCGTGGTGCTGGATACCGGCACCCAGCGCCATATCAAACCGCAGGCCCTTGTGCCCTTTGCCCTGACCGAAGGACAGGCCCGCAAGGCGATGATCGGCTGGCTGGGTAGCCTGTGGTTCGCCCCCGGAACGCTGCTGGAGTACGCCCGAAAGGGGCGCGCGATGAACGGGGTTTACGTCCCGTTCTGGACCTTCGACGCCGACACCGCGAGCGGCTATTCCGGCGAACGGGGCGAGTATTACTATGAGACGCGGACCGTGACCGTACAGGTAAACGGCAAGATGGAAACGCGGCAGGAACAGGTGCGCCACACCCGCTGGTACCCCACGCGGGGCGGGGTGGCGCGGGGCTTTGACGATGTGCTGGTCATGGCCTCAACCAGCCTGCCGCCGCGACTTGGCAATGAGCTGACGCCTTGGGATCTGGGCGCACTGGTGCCCTATACCCCTGATTATCTTGCAGGATTTCAGGCTGAGGGCTATACCGTCCCCCTTGCCGATGGCCATGCCAGTGCCCGCGACCGGATGGCCGACATCATCCGCAGCGACGTGCGCCGTGACATTGGCGGCGATGAGCAGCGCATTCATTCCATCGACACGGAATGGTCGGATGAGACGTTCAAGCACATCCTGCTGCCGGTCTGGATGGCGGCCTACAAATACAACGGCAAAAGCTATCGCTTTTTGGTGAATGGCCAGACCGGAGAGGTTCAGGGCGAGAGGCCATGGTCGATCTGGAAGATCGCCTTTGCGGTTATTCTTGTGGTTATTCTGGCACTTGGGGCGCTTTACCTTTCCGACCCCGAGGCGGTTGGTCAGCAGATGCCGGACTGGCTGGACTGAGCTCAGTCCCCCTTGCGATGGAAGAACAGCATCCAGCCCGCATAGGTGCCGATGGCCAGGAAGATCAGCCCCCAGAACGGTGAGCCGAGCCAGGCAAACTCAACCACACCCCAGAAAAACGGCAGCAAAACCGTCGCCCAGCGCACCCAGGGCTTGGCGAAGAACGGGTCGTCCGGATCCAGAAACTTCACCTTGCGTCCCCTGTTCTGTGGCATGATGCGTTATGGCAGGGAGGACGACATGCCCCAGATTGTCAAGGATTTCCAAGGACAAACCGTCATCACCACCTTTGAGACGACGCCCGCGATGGCGTTCGATCTGGTCGAGGCGCTGGAGACGGCCTATTCTGCCTGCATCCGTCTGCAGCCGGGGTTCATCGCGGCAGGGCTGCATATGAACGATGCGCGGACGCGGGTCTGCAACTACTCGCAGTGGCAGCGCCGCGAGGATTATCAGGCGATGCTGCGCACGCCTGAGATGCGGGAACGGAACCGCAAGATCAACGACCTGTGCCGGGGGTTTGAGCCGGTGATGTACGAGGTGACGGAGGTTTTCTGAACCACCACCGTTCGGTTCGTTAGATCAAGGGGTTAGCCAGGTTTTGGCGGCCTTCCTTCGGTCTTGGGCGCGTCTTCTTTCCGTCTCTACGCGCGCCGGGTGGAGGGGGCGTTACCCATGGGGGGCGAATCGGGGGATGCGGGCCCACCACCCCCTCCCCGCTGGGGAGGGCAGGCGCGGGATTTATGGCTTTGGGCGCAAAGCTGACGGGGGACGGCGATGGTGGGTTGGCACCCACCCTACGCATGGTCGCGCGCGGGATGCCTGTGGCGTTTACCAAGGTCGGAAAAGCCTGGTCAGTCGCGGGCTTGGGCTTGGCAAGCCTTCTGCCGTTGCGATAGCTTTCGCGGATGCTGACAGCCCTTTTTCCCGACCCCGCATCTGAAGCCTATGCCTTCATGGCCGTCGTGCTTGTGCTTCTTTACCTGCTGCTTCGCTGGCGATCGGCAGCCCGCCAACGCAAGAAGGACCGCAGTTCAGAGATCTGGGTTCTGGTGGATGGTTCGAACGTCATGCATTGGCTGGACAACAAGCCCCAGCTTGCGCCAGTCCTTCAGGTGGTCAAGCACCTGAAAGCACTTGGCTATGTGCCCGGAGTCGTTTTCGATGCCAATGCGGGCTGGAAGCTGGAGGGGCGCTATCTGCACGATGGCGATTTCGCCAAACTGCTGAAACTGGAACCAAGGCAGGTCATGGTTGTGTCAAAAGGCACCCCGGCAGACCCGTTCCTGCTGATGACAGCAGATGAGTTTGGCGCGAAGATCGTGACCAATGATCGTTTTCGCGATTGGGCAGAAGCGCATCCCAAGGTCAAGGAAAGCGGGTTCCTTATCCGGGGCGGTTATCGGAACACGGGAGAGTTTTGGCTGGAGGACGTTACACGCCAGCCTGCGTCTGCAGCCGCCTGATTTACCGCCCCTTCCCCCGTGACCGCTTGCCGCCCCTTTGCCCCGCCCTGCCTGCCGTGCTGCGGCCGGCCATCTTGGTCGCTTCTTCCACCGCTTCCTCGATCACCTCTTGGCGGGCGAAGGGGTCGTCGGCGACGGCCAACTCCACCGCCTCAAGCCGTTTCACCTCATCGCGCAGGCGGGCGGCTTCTTCAAATTCCAGGTTCTCGGCGGCTTTGCGCATTTGCAGGCGCATCGCGTCAAGGTGGGCGGCAAGGTTCTTGCCGATCATCGGTCTGTCGACCTTGGTCGTGATCCGCGCCTGATCAGTGTCGCCCACCCAGGTGCCGAAAAGAACATCCTCGACATTCTTGCGGATCGTTTCCGGCGTGATCCCATGTTTGATGTTGTAGGCCACCTGCTTTTCGCGGCGGCGGTTGGTCTCACCTATCGCGCGTTCCATGCTGCCGGTCATGCGGTCTGCGTACATGATGACCCGGCCTTCCGAGTTGCGGGCGGCGCGGCCGATGGTCTGGATGAGGCTGGTTTCGGAACGCAGGAAGCCTTCCTTGTCGGCGTCAAGGATCGCCACAAGGCCGCATTCGGGGATATCCAGGCCCTCACGTAGCAGGTTGATGCCGACCAGCACATCGAAGGCGCCAAGGCGGAGGTCGCGGAGGATCTCGATGCGTTCGATCGTGTCGATGTCGCTGTGCATGTAGCGCACGCGGATGCCCTGTTCGTGCAGGTAGTCGGTCAGGTCTTCGGCCATCCGCTTGGTCAGGACGGTGGCAAGGGTGCGCATCCCAGCGAGGGCAACCTTGCGGATCTCATCCAGCAGGTCATCAACCTGCATCTCGACGGGCCGGATTTCGACGGGGGGGTCGATCAGGCCGGTGGGGCGGATGACCTGTTCGGTGAAGACACCGCCGGTCTGCTCCATCTCCCATGAGGCGGGGGTGGCGCTGACAAACACCGATTGCGGGCGCATCGCGTCCCATTCCTCGAACTTCAAAGGCCGGTTGTCCATGCAGCTGGGCAGGCGGAAGCCGTGTTCGGCAAGGGTCATCTTGCGGCGGAAGTCGCCCTTGTACATGCCCCCGATCTGGGGGACGGAGACGTGGGATTCGTCTGCGAAAACAATGGCATTGTCGGGGATGAATTCGAACAGCGTTGGTGGCGGCTCGCCCGGCGCGCGCCCCGTCAGGTAGCGGGAATAGTTCTCGATCCCGGCGCAAGAACCCGTCGCCTCCAGCATCTCAAGGTCAAAGTTGGTGCGCTGTTCAAGGCGTTGGGCTTCCAGCAGTTTGCCTTCGGCGGTCAGCTGTTTCAGGCGGTGAAAAAGCTCGTCCTTGATGCCTTTGGTGGCTTGGGCCAGCGTGGGGCGCGGGGTGACGTAGTGGGAATTCGCATAGATGCGGATCTGCTTGAAGTTATCGGTTCTCGCGCCGGTCAGGGGGTCAAATTCGGTGATCGACTCCAGTTCTTCGCCAAAGAAGCTGAACCGCCATGCGCGGTCTTCAAGGTGGGCGGGCCAGACCTCAAGACTGTCACCGCGCACCCGGAAGGCCCCGCGCTGGAAGGCGGCCTCAAGCCGTTTGTATTGCTGGGCCACGAGTTCGGCCATCACGCGGCGCTGGTCGTACATTTCACCAACAACCAGGTCTTGCGTCATGGCTGAGTAGGTCTCAACCGACCCGATGCCGTAGATGCAACTGACGGAGGCGACAATGATCACGTCATCACGCTCCAGCAGCGCCCGGGTGGCAGAGTGGCGCATCCGGTCGATCTGTTCGTTGATCTGGGATTCTTTCTCAATGTAGGTGTCGGTGCGGGCGACGTAAGCCTCAGGCTGGTAGTAGTCGTAGTAGGAAACGAAGTATTCCACGGCGTTGTCGGGGAAGAAGCCCTTGAATTCGCCGTACAATTGCGCAGCGAGGGTCTTGTTGGGCGCAAGGATGATGGCGGGGCGCTGGGTTTCCTCAATGATCTTGGCCATGGTGAAGGTCTTGCCGGTGCCGGTGGCCCCCAGAAGCACCTGATTGCGCTCGCCCGCCAGAACGCCTGCTTTCAGTTCGGCAATTGCGGTGGGCTGGTCACCGGCGGGCTGGAACGGGGTGGAGAGCGTGAAGCGGCGCCCGCCTTCCAGCTTGGGTTTGCTGAGAACCTCAGGCCGTGTGGCGATGGCATTGGAATTGTTGTGCGGCATGGCGCGGATCGCTTCCAGGCTGAGGGCGTTGGGGCTTAGGGGATTCGGGGGGTATCTTGGGGCCAGACAGAGTTGATCCGTTTTTGTTCCAATTCAAGCGGAGTTCAACCGGAACGGGGTGAAACCGTTGCCGGGCGGGCGGTAAGCGGCTAAGGCAACCGGACTGCTGCAAGGTTCACAAGGTGCAAGATGGCCGACAAGATTGATACGCGGGCGGTGGGGCTGGATGTGGGGCTGGCCTTCATCCGCTGGCTGACCGGGGCCGAGAACCTGCACTATGGCCTGTGGACCGGGCTTGACGTGACGGCTGCCAATCTGGCCCGCGCGCAAGAGGCGTATACGGCCAAGCTCTTCGGCTATTTGCCGCCCGGTCCTTTGCGCATTCTGGATATTGGTGGCGGTGCGGGTGAGACGGCGAAGAAACTGCTGGCTTTGGGCCATAGCGTCGAGATCGTGGTGCCGTCGGCCTTTCTGGCAGGGCGGTGCCGCCAGAATGCCCCCGGTGCGGTGGTGCATGAATGCATGCTGGAGGCGTTTGCGGGCACAGGGCCGTTCGACCTGTGCCTCTTTTCCGAGAGTTTTCAGTATATTCCCCTGACCGAAAGCCTGCCGATCTGCGCGCGGCTGCTGGCACCGGGTGGGACGGTGCTGATCGCCGATTGTTTCCGAACTGAAGCTTATCAGGGCCGGAGCAAGCAGGGCCCGCAACCGGGCGGCGGGCATCAGCTGGCGGCTTTTCGCGCGGCGCTGGGCGCATCTGCCTTTGCTATGGTGGGGGAAGAGGACATCACCGAGGCCGTTGCCGCGTCGATCGACCTGGAACAGCAGCTCTTCAACGTGATCGGCCACGGCGTGACCCGCGTGTCGGACGAGATTCGCACCAGCCGCCCCACGGCGCATTGGTCGCTGAAGCGTTTTGTCTGGCTGTTCCTGTCGAAAAAACGGCGTGAGAACCTGATGCGGCGCCTGACCGGGACGGACCGAAATGCCGACGCCTTCCTTCGGTTCAACCGCTACATGATCGTGAAGCTGGTTCACAAAAGCTGAGGGATACCAGTGATTATACAGTCATATTGAAGAAATCAGCCCGTAAATACATCTTTCGGTTGTAATTTGTTACTGAATCTGGCAATTTGGTCTGGCAAGCAGCAACTGAAGCTGTCGGCTGGTCCAACCCACACCCCACCACTTTACCCCTGGATCAGTCGACAGCCCTTTCTGCCCGCCCCCCCCTTTCCCGGTCAGGTCGTCCTTGCGCTTTTGCGCTGGCTTGGGGATAAGATGCCCATGCCCAATGGAGACCCCGTGATGCGCGCCCGGATCTATCAGCCCGCCCGAACCGCCATGCAGTCGGGGACCGCCAAGACCCAGACCTGGGTGCTGGAATTCGCCCCCGCGTCGACGCGTGAGGTTGACCCGCTGATGGGCTGGACCTCATCTTCTGACACGCAGTCGCAGGTGCGTTTGCGCTTTGACACGCGCGAGGCAGCCCTTGCCTATGCGGCGGAAAAGGGGATCGAGGCGGATGTGGTGGAACCAAAGCCGCGCAAGCCGCTGATCCGCGCGCGCGGCTATGGCGAAAACTTCGCCACCGACCGCAAGGGTGTCTGGACGCACTGACCCTGCGGCCGCAGCCATTGGCACTGCCCAAGGTGCGTGGTCCGATCCAGATCTGACGGCTGACGGTGAAGCCGCGATCTTGCGCTTGCCAAGCCGCACCGGACCCGGCACCAAGGCGGCAGAGGGACCTGCCATGCCGATGATCATTGCCGAAGAACACCCGTTGACCCCGGACCTGGAACTTTTGTTCCAGCGCCACACCGCGGACATGCACGCCGACACGCCGCCGGAATCGATCCACATGATGGACAAGGGTGCGCTTGCCGGGCCCGGCATCCGGTTTTTCGTGCTGCGCGACGGGGGCAAGGCCTTGGCGATGGGGGCGTTCAAGCGGATTGACGGCCCCCACGCCGAGATCAAGTCGATGCATGTCCTGGCCGAGGCGCGGGGACGCGGGCTGTCGAAGGTGATGCTGGAGCATCTGGTGGCCACAGCCCACGCCGACGGCTTTACCCGGCTAAGCCTTGAGACCGGAGTGCAGACGACCTTCGTCGCTGCGCGGGCCTTGTATGCGCGCGCAGGCTTTGTCGACTGTCCGCCGTTCGAGGGCTATTGGGACGATCCGAATTCCGTCTTCATGACAAAGGTGCTTGCCTGATCTTTTGCCTTGGCCCAAAAGGTGGCTGCGTGGTCCCGTAGCTCAACTGGATAGAGCACCTGACTTCTAATCAGGATGTTGGGGGTTCGATTCCTCCCGGGATCGCCACATCTGCCTGATGGTGAAGTGCTTGCAGCAAGCCCCCTCCAAGCGCCCGCTTGTGCCGCAGGCGGGATGATCCTTGTCATGCGCGCGGCTTATGATGGCTGATCGGCTGGACCAAGGGCTGCATGCGCACCGAACGGCGAGCCGTCACCTGAAGCAGGCGAGGGCCATCACGGCACCTGGATATAGACAAGGCCGCCTTCGACCTTGACGGGAAAGGTCTGCAGATTGACGCAGACCTGGGCGCGCATCGCCTTGCCCGTGCGGTAGTCAAACTGGCCGTTGTGTTTGGGACATTCGATCAGGTGACCCATCACCAGCCCGTCACACAGATGCACCTCTTCATGCGTGCATCTACCGGCGGTCGCGTAGAAGGCCCCGTCCGGGGCATGGTAGATGGCATAGGTCTGGCCGTCATGGTCAAACCGGATCAGATCCTCGGCGTCGATGGCGTCGGTGGCGCAGGCTTGGGTCCAGGGCATCAGGTACTCACTCAGCGGGAAGGGCATGTGGCGGGGTGGCGTCGGCAGCGTGGGTGCCGGGTGAGATCTGGTGAAGATCCTCACGGTAGGGCTTGGCCGTCGGGGGAAGCACACGTTTCAGAAAGAAATCCTCATAGGTCAACTGGCGCTTGAAGGCGGGCCAGATCAGCCGGTAGGCCGCCAGGATCGAGGGGTCGGGCGCGGGCAGATCGTGCTTGATGGCGTCGTGCAGGCGCGGCAGGGCGTGGTAGGGCACCATCGGGAACGTGTGATGTTCGACGTGGTAATTCATGTTCCAGTAGATGAAGCGGTTGACCGGGTTCATCAGAACCGTGCGGCTGTTCAGACGGTGATCGTTGACGTTGTCCGCAAGGCCCCCGTGCTGCAAAAGGCCGGTCATGACATGATGCCAGGCGCCATAGATCCGTGGCAGGCCAATCACCATCAGCGGTAGGATTGACCCCATCCAGACCGCCAGCGCATAATCCCTGCCCGGCGGTTTTACCAAGGGCAGCGGTTGCAACTTGCATCAAAGGCCATCAACGATGGTGGATTGATGATTGTTTTTCGTCACGACCCCGCCATGGCCAACCGCCCCACGCTCCAGGATGTCGCGCGCGAGGCCGGGCTGTCCACCGCCACGGTCGACCGCGTGTTGAACGCGCGCGAACGGGTGCGTGAGGATACCGCCCGCCGGGTGTATGAGGCGGCTCGACTGATCGGCTATGACGCGGCCCCCTTGATCGGCCAGCGGGTGCAGATGGACCTGCCACGCCTGCGGCTGGGGGTGGTGCTGCACAAGGAACGCCAGGCCTTTTACCAAAGTTTCAAGACCGAGATCGACCGTGCCGTGACCGAGGCCATCGGGCTGCGCGCCTCGGCGGTGATCGAATTTGCCGGCTCGCAATCGGCAGCGGACTTTGCCAGCCTGATCGACGGCATGGCCGGGCGGGTGGATGCCATCGCCGCGACCGCCGTGACCCACCCGGACGTGACCGAGGCCGTCCTGCGGATGAATGCCAAAGGCATCCCCTGCTTTGCCCTGTTGAACGATTTTGCCCAAGGGGTGCGGCAGAACTACCTTGGTCTCAACAACATGAAGATCGGCCGAATCGCAGCGCATCTGATTGCCAGCACCACGCATCAGGCTGGAAAGATTGCGGTTTTCGTTGGCGGCTATCGCTGGCACGGCCATCAACTGCGCGAGACGGGGCTGCGCAGCTATTTCCGCGAATATGCCCCGCAGTTCACCCTGCTGGATACGCTTGTGAACCTTGAGACCCGGCAACTGACCTATGAGGCGACGCTGGACCTGCTTGGCCGCCACCCTACCTGCGCGGGATCTACTGCGCGGGGGGTGGCATGGAGGGGGCGATTGCCGCCCTGCGTGAGGTGCGCCAGCCCGGCGAGGTGGCTTTGGTCGTGAACGAACTTACCCCGGAAAGCCGGGCGGCCCTGATCTCGCGCCATGTCAGCATGGCGATTGCAACGCCGCTGACCAGGTTGTGCGATGACCTTGTGACCCTTGCGGCGGCGGCGGTGCAGAACGGCATCGCCCCGGTGCAGGGCCAGCACTCTGTGCAACCGGACCTCTACCTGCCCGAGTCCGTCTGACCTTGGGCCGAACCCTGGCCTGATGTATTTCCCATCACCGCGTCTGCAGCATTTCGTCAGGAATAATGAGGAACGCCTGCGCTTGATTGACCCATGGGGTTCAGCCGCCATAGGATTGCCCACACCGGAACGGTGGCGGGGGGCCGGGGCCATGACGATGTTCGCGCTTAATCACATGACGGTTGCCAAGATGGGATACCGCGCACTGCTTGACATGGCCGCAGAGCTTGGCTGCGTCGGGGTTGAGGTGCGCAACGACCTGCCCCAGGCGCTGTTTGACGGCATGGACCCCGCCGCTGCGGGGGAACTGGCGCGCGCCAAGGGGGTGCGGCTTCTGGCGCTGGCCGAAGTGAAGCGCTTCAATGACTGGTCCGACAGCAAGGCGGCCGAGGCGCTGGCCCTGATGAAAATTGCGCAGGCCGCAGGCGCCGAGGCGGTGTCGCTGATCCCCCGGAATGACAACCTGGGCTTGGGCAATGGCGAACGTCAGGCCGCGCTGCGGGTCGCGCTAAAGGCGCTGAAGCCGATGCTGGAAGATCACGGATTGACCGGGATGGTTGAACCCCTCGGGTTTGAGATCTGCGCCCTGCGCCACAAGGCCGAAGCGGTGGAGGCCATCGAGGCGATCGGCGGCACAGGGCGGTTCAAGCTGGTGCATGACACGTTTCACCACACGCTGGCACATGGCGGGCCGCTGTTCGCGGCGCATACCGGCATCGTCCACATTTCCGGCGTGACCGACCAGACGGTCACCGTCGCGCAGATGTCCGACGCGCACCGCGTGCTGGTGGACCGGGCGGATCGGCTTGGCAACATCGAGCAGCTGGCGGCCCTTGCGGCCCTTGGCTGGGCCGGCCCGGTCAGCTTTGAGGCGTTTGCGCCCGCGGTTCACGACAGCGCCAACCCCAGGGCAGACCTTGTCGCCTCAATCGCTTTCATCCGTGACGGGCTGGCGCGGGTGGCGGCCTGACCGATTTTGCAACCGGTTGCAAGAATCTGTTGACGGCACCCCGGAATTTCTACAGCCTGCCGCATCAGGGTGATTGACCGGCACGGATTGCGCCTTGTGTTCGGGACCGGAAGGTTACCAAACTGACCTGTCGCAGATACCGGCAGGATAACTCTGGGAGGAGTGACACATGAAAAAGACCCTTATCGTCGCAGGCTTTGCGGCAATGATGACCACCACCGCGATGGCCGATGGCATCGGCGTTTCCATGGCGCGGTTCGATGACAACTTTCTGACCGTGCTGCGCAACGGCATCCAGGCCCAGGCCGATGCCGCAGGCCTGTCGGTGCAGATCGAGGACGCGCAGGACGATGTGGCCAAGCAGTTGGACCAGATCAACAACTTCATCGCGTCGGGTGTCGATGCGATCATCGTCAACCCGGTTGACACCTCGGCCACGCAGGCGATGACCGATGCTGCCGCCGCTGCAGGCGTGCCGCTTGTCTATGTGAACCGCCAGCCGATCAACGTCGACACCCTGCCCGACAACCAGGCCTTTGTCGCGTCAAACGAATCGGAATCAAGCACCAAGGGCGTGATCGAGCAGTGCCGCCTGTGGGCCGAGGAAGGCAAGGCCGAGGTCAACGTCTACGTCATGCAGGGTCAGCTTTCGAACCAGGCTGCCGTGCAGCGGACCCAGAACATCTATGACGTGGTCGAGGCTGGACAGTGCCCGGTCACGATCAACGTGATCGACCAGCAGACCGCCAACTGGTCGCGCGACGAAGCGCAGAACCTGATGACCAACTGGCTGTCCACCGGCGCTGCCTTTGACGGCGTCATTGCCAACAACGACGAGATGGCGCTGGGCGCGATTCAGGCGATGAAGGCTGCGGGCATCGACATGGCCTCGGTCGTGGTCAGCGGCGTGGACGCAACGCAGGACGCGCTGGCGTCCATGCAGGCAGGCGAGCTGGACATCACGGTGTTCCAGAACGCAGCGGCGCAAGGCGGCGGCGCGCTGGACGCGGCAGTCAAGCTGGCGGCGGGCGAAGCAGTCGAGCAGAAGGTCTATGTTCCCTTCGAACTGGTGACCCCGGCCAACATCGCCGACTATATGGCCAAGAACTGATCCTTCAGTTTCATGGGAAAGGGCGGCGCATGCGTGCCGCCCTTTTCTGGTCTGTGGCACCCTTGAACGGGTGGCACCCCAGCCTGACGCGAAGGGGCTTGTCATGACGAACACCACACACGGCATCGGAGGGCTGTCCTTTGATCCCAAACGGCGCACCCGTCCGCCCGAACTGAACGTTCTTGCCGCCCTGATCCTGATCATCGTGGCGTTCGAGGTTCTGGGCCAGTTGGTGGTTGGTGACAGTTTCCTGTTCAACACCCGTGAAAACGTGGACACGCTGTTCAACGAGCAGCGCCTGCAGATCATCATCCTGCAGGTTTCCATCGTGGGGATCATCGCGCTGGGGGTAACCCAGGTCATCATCACCGGCGGGATCGACCTTTCGTCGGGGTCGATTGTCGGGATCACGGCGATGGTCGCGATGAGCTTTGCCCAGGTGGCCATGGTGAACGGCAACCCGAACCCCAAGGCGATCTTCGGGCCGGAGTGGATGGATCTGCCGGTGATCGTGCCGGTGCTGGTGGGTCTGGCTTGCGGGCTGTTGGCGGGGTTGGTGAATGGCGCGCTGATTGCCTATACACGCATCCCGCCCTTTATCGCCACACTTGGGATGATGGTCGCGGCGCGGGGCTGTGCCAAGTGGTGGTCCAAGGGCAACCCGATCTCATTTCCGACCGAAAGCTATGCCGCGATTGGCAAAGGCATGATGCCGGTGGTTCTGTTCGTGTGCCTTGCGGTGCTGTTTCACCTGATCATGACGCAAACGAAATACGGGCGTCACTGCTATGCCGTAGGGTCGAACGAGGCGGCGGCGCGGATGTCGGGGATCAATGTCACGGGGCACAAGGTGCTGGTCTACACCATCGCTGGCGCGTTGGCGGCACTGGCGGCGATCGTGCTGTCGTCAAAGAACCTGACCGCGCAGGCGGGCATGGGGGTGATGTATGAACTGGACGCCATCGCCATGGCGGTGATCGGCGGGGTCAGCCTGCAAGGCGGGCGCGGGTCGATCATCGGCACCTGCCTTGGCGCGCTGATCTTTGGCGTCATCATCAGCGGTTTCACCTTCCTGAAGCTGGACGCCTACTATCAGGAAATGGTCAAGGGCGTGATCATCGTCGGCGCCGTGGTGCTGGACCAGTGGCGGCAAACCAAGCGGGGGCGGGGCTGATGGGTGACTTCATTCTGGAGACGCGCGACCTGACCAAGCACTACGGCGGGGTGCATGCGCTGACCGAGGCAAACTTTACCCTTGGCCGCGGCGAGCATGTCGCGATCATGGGCGACAACGGTGCCGGCAAATCCACCTTCGTGCGCCAGATCACCGGGGTCGAGATGCCGACCCGTGGCCAGATCGTATTTGACGGCAGCGCGCAGTCGTTTCAAAGCCCGATCGAAGCACGCGAGGCCGGGATCGAGACGGTCTTTCAGACGCTGGCCCTGGCCGACGATCTTGACGTGCCCTCAAACCTGTTTCTGGGGCGCGAAAAGATCCGCTTCAACCTTGGCCCGTTCTCGATCCTGGACAAGAAGGCGATGCGCGATGCGACGCTGGCCGCGCTGGTCAAGACCGGGGTCAAGATCCCGAACCTGATGAACACGATCCGCAACATGTCAGGCGGGCAGCGGCAATGCGTGGCCATTGCCCGGACGGCGGCCTTCAAGTCCAAGCTGGTGATCATGGACGAACCGACCGCCGCCTTGGGCGTGCAAGAGACGGCTCAGGTCGAAAACATCATCCGCACGTTGAAAGAGGCGGGTGAGCCGCTGATCCTGGTCAGCCACAACATGCGTCAGGTGTTCGATCTGGTCGACCGGATCGTCGTGTTCCGCCGGGGCCGGATCGTGGCCAACCTGCGCAAGGAAGACACCGATGGGCAGGACGTGGTGGCCTACATCACCGGGGCCAAGACCGGCGCCGAGTTTGAAGGAGCGGCCTAGGCGGGCCTGCGGCGCCCCGGCCAGCCCTTGTCCTGAAAGGACCGCCGTCCTTATGGGCATCGAGCCCATGCGGACGGCGTTGCCACAGTCGGCTGACCCGTCAGGTCTGTGCCGCTGGCGCACCACCTTCGAAACGGTTGCCGTGGCGGTAGTCGCAGGGGCCTTCCTGCATTTGCAGATGCAGACCCGTGCCGGTGAAGGGATGCGCGCGGGCAAGGTCTTCGTCAAAGTCGATGCCAAGGCCGGGGGCATCGCTGGGGATGATGTAGCCATCTTCCCATTTGATGGTGTTCTTGATGAGTTTTAGGTGGAAGGAGCCGCCCGTCTCAATCGTCTCGGCGATCAGGAGGTTCGGGATCGAGGCGGCGAAATGGACGTTTGCCGCCCATTCGACGGGGCCTGCATAAAGGTGCGGGGCCATCTGGGCGTTGAACACCTCGGCCATGGCGGCGATCTTCTTCGCCTCCCAGATGCCGCCGACGCGGCCAAGGGCGGGTTGCAGGATCTTGACGCCGCCGGCGCGCAGGAGGGTGCCGAATTCAGCCTTGGTCGTCATCCGTTCGCCGGTGGCGAGGGGGACGCGGACCGACTTTGCCACCTCGGCGAATTCGAGAAGGTTGTCTGGCGGAATCGGCTCTTCGTACCACAGGGGATTGTAGGGTTCGATCTCGCGGCCGAGCCGGATCGCGCCGGGGGTGGAGAACTGGCCGTGGGTGCCAAAGAGGAGGTCAACCCGGTCACCAACAGCTTCGCGGATCGCCTTGCAGAAGGCGACGCTTCGGGTGATGTCGGACATCGCCGGTTCATGGCCGCCACGGATGGTGTAGGGGCCGGCGGGGTCAAACTTGACCGCAGTGAAGCCCAGATTCATGAAGCGGACGGCCGCTGCGGCGGCAGCGTCCGGGTCCACCCAGAATTCAGCCGATTCCTGGCCCGGTTCGGGGTAGAGGTAGGTGTAGCTGCGGATACGGTCGTTGATCTTGCCGCCCAGAAGCGCCCAGACCGGGCGGTTGCGGGCCTTGCCGAGGATATCCCAGCAGGCGATCTCTAGCCCCGAAAACGCGCCCATCACGGTGGGATCGGGGCGCTGGGTGAAGCCCGAGGAATAGGCGCGGCGGAACATCAGTTCGATATTCTCGGGGTTTTCGCCGGCCATGTGACGTTCAAACACGTCCTCGATCACCGCCTGCATCGCCTTTGGCCCGACTGTCGAGGCGTAGCATTCGCCGTAGCCGACGATGCCGGTATCCGTCGTCAGCTTCGGGAAGATCCAGTAGCGCCCGCCCCAGCCGGGGAAGGGTGGAGCGACGACGAAGATTTCCAGGTGCTTGAGTTTCATCGGGCGGCCCCTTTGGCTGATGTGGAGCGGGGGTTTCACACCCCCGCACACCCGTGGGATACTTGGTGAAGAGGAAGCTAGGGGTCAAATGGTGGCGGTGCAGCCTTGATTGCGACCGATGATGCCGTTTCAGAGCGTTCTGGTTCGGGTAGCTTTGGCGCGCAGGCGCGGGCCGAGGACGTGAAGCGCGATGCAGGCCAGCATCAGAAGGGCGGCCAGAAGGAACGGCGCGCCCGGCGCGAAAACCGGCGCATCAGGGCCGGTGAAGGTGGCGAAGGTCGTGGTCATGATCAGGGGCGCGGTGATCATGGCGATGGCGTTCATGCTGGCGAAGACGCCCTGCAACTCTCCCTGGGCGTCGGCGGGGGCGGCGCGGGAGGCGATGGCCTGCAGCGCGGGGGTGACGACGCCGCCCAAGGCGGTGACGGGGGTCAGCAGCAGGGCCAGCGTGGGTGAGACGACAAGGCCAAGCCCGGTCAGCGTGATCACGTTGACCCACATGCCGTAATGCGCGGCGCGGTGTTCGCCGAAGGTGCGGATCAGGGGGCCGACCAGCAGCGCCTGACCGGCCGCAAAGGACACGCCGTAGACGGCCAATGAGACGCCGACCATTGTGCTGTCCCAGCCAAAGCGGGCCTGGCCGAAATAGGCCCAGACCGTGGGGTAGACGTTCATCGCGATCCCGAGGAGGAGGTAGGTGCCGAGGATCAGCCGCACGCCGGGCAGCCGGTCCAGCGCGCGCAGGGCACCGAGGGGGTTGGCGCGGGACAGGGCAAAGGGGCGGCGGGTGGCGGCGGTGACCGTCTCGGGGAGGACAAAGTAGCCGAAGGCCATGTTGGCAAGCGCCAGCGCCCCGGCGGCGTAGAAGGGCGCGCGGGAATCCAGGCTGCCGAGAAGCCCGCCGATCAAGGGGCCAAGGACGAAGCCCACCCCGAAGCAGGCGCCGATCAGACCGAAGCGGCGGCCGCGGTCCTCAGGGCGGGTGATATCTGCGATATAGGCCCCGGCGGTGGCGAAGGTGGCGGCGGTGATCCCGGCGATCAGGCGCGCGATCAGAAGCAGCCAGATCGACGAGGCCAGCGCCATCACCAGATAGTCCAGTGCCATCACCGCCAGCGAAACGAGCAGCACCGGCCGGCGACCGAAGCGGTCAGACAAGGCACCGATGACCGGGCCGAAGAGGAACTGCATCACCGCGAAAGAAGTGGCAAGGACGCCGCCCCAGAGGGCTGCCTCGGACAGGGGTTTGCCGGTCACCTCCTGGATCAGGTCGGGCATGACGGGGAAGATCAGGCCGATGCCGATGGCGTCCAGCGTGACGGTGATCAGGATGAAGCTGAGGGCAAGGCGGCCATTGGTGGGGCTGGTGTTCGAATCTGTCAAGTCTTGCCCTTGGAAGATGAGGTTTCACGGATCTGATGCAGGATTTCTGCAAGCCTGGCGGCCAGCTGGTCTGGCATCGACAAAAAGGGCGAGTGGCTGGCGGCCAGCGTGGTCACGGCGTCTGCGGGCAGGACTTGGGCCATCTGCGCCTGATAGGCCGGCGGGATGGCACGGTCTTCCTCGCACACGATGTAGTGGCGCGGCAGGTTGGGGGCGGCCTTGGGCCACAGCGGGGTTTCCTGCGGGATCACCGGCTGCGGGCAAAGGCGGGCGGTTGCGGCGGCGGCAATGTCGGGCGGGCAGTCGTGGTAGAAGACCGCCGGGGCAAGGGCGGGGTCGATGGTGAAGCTGATCCGGTCCTGACCCATGCGGATCGCCGGAAGCAGGGGTTGCGATGGCCCGGCGCGGCGCATGTCGCCAAGGCTTTGGCCAAAGGCGGGCAGATAGGCGCAGAGGTAGACAAGACCGGCGAAGCGGGAAGGGTCAGCCTCGGCCGCGGCGGTGATGGCGTAGCCGCCGGCGGAATGGCCGACAAGGACGGTGCCGGGGTTGGCGGCGGCAAGGATCGCGCGGGCGTAGTCGTCCAGAGTGGTGGGGCTGCCGTCGCGGCCGGGCAGGTCAATTGCCGCTGCGGTGATACCAAGCCGGGCAAGGGCGGGGATCACAAGGTCCCAGCACCAGGCACCGTGGCACGAGCCGTGGATCAGCAGCAGGTCGGGTTGGGCGATCTCAGACATGGGCGATCTCAGACATGGGCGATCTCAAACATGGGCGATCCTTGTCAGGAAGGCGCGGAGGGTCTCTGCGAAGGGCTGCGGGTGGGTCAGCATCGCAAGGTGGCTGGCGCCGGGGATGAGGTGGTAATCCGACCCCGCGATCAGGTCTGCGGTTTCGCGCTGCATGTCGGGCGGGGTCTTGCGGTCATCGCCCCCGGCAAGGATCAGGGTCGGCAGGGTCAGGGTGGCGGTGGTCTGGTAAAAGTCTGTGTTGGCGATGGCTGCGGCAAAGCCCTGCCAGCCTTCAGTGCGGGTGCGGGCCAGCATCTGGTGCACTTGGACGGCGGCGGGAAGGCTGCGCCAGCGGGGGCCGAGGAGGGCTGCAGCCTCTCCCTCAAGATCAGGGCCGGGGGCGGTGAGGGCGGCGATGCGGCGGGCCCAGACATCGGGGTTGGCAAAGCGGGTGGCCGATCCGGTCAGGACCATTGCGCGCACCAGATCGAGGCGTTTGACGGCAAGGCCCTGGGCGACAAGCCCGCCTTCGCCCGCGCCAAGGACGACGGCGTCTTTCAGGGCGAAGTGCTGCATCAGCCGTTCGACATCGCGGATCAGGGCACCCATCGCATAGGGCGGCGGCGGGGTGTCGGACAGGCCGTGGCCGCGCAGGTCAAGGCGCAGGGTGCGGTGGCGCGACAGCTGCGGCAGGAGGGCGTCCCAAAGGTGCAGGTCAAGGCCGAGGCCGTGGATCAGCACCACGGGCGGCGCGGTGGCCGGGCCCGTCAGGTCGGCGTTCAGGCGCACATCATCCAGCCAGACCAGCATCAGGCGAACCGGGCAAGGGCGGTGGCGAAGGTAGCAGGGTCGACGTTGCCGCCGGTGGCGACGGCGATGACCGTGTCGGGTAGGTCGGGGGCGAACAGGGCGGCCGCAAGGGCCACCGCGCCGCCGGGTTCCAGCACGATGCGCAGGTAGGTAAAGGCCAGCGCCACGGCGTGCAGGGCCTGATCGTCGGTCACAGTGACCCCGGCCCCGGCAAGGCGCTGCAGGATGGGCAAGGTCAGGTCACCCGGCGTTGGCGTCAGGATCGCGTCGCAGATTGACCCGGTGGCGGCGAGGTTCTTCTGCCGCTGGCCGGTGGCAAGGGACCGCGCCATGTCGTCAAAGCCTGCGGGCTCTGCGGTGCGGACGGTCAGGCCGGGGGCGCGGGCTGCCAGCGCAAGCGCGATGCCCGAGGCAAGACCGCCACCGCCACAGCAGACAAGGACCGGGGCCGTGGTCACCCCCGCGTCACTGGCCTGCGTGGCAAGCTCAAGGCCCACGGTCCCCTGCCCGGCGATGACCTGCGCGTCGTCATAGGGCTTGATCAGCGTCAGCCCGCGATCACCCGCGATGCCCGCACCGATGGCGTCGCGGTCTTCGGTGGCGCGGTCATAAAGAACCACCTCAGCCCCGTAGGCGCGGGTGTTGGCGATCTTAACCTCAGGCGCGTCTGAGGGCATGAGGATCACGCAAGGTGCCGCGTGGCGGGCGGCGGCAAGCGCCACGCCCTGCGCGTGATTGCCCGAGGAGTAAGCGATAACGCCCCTTTTTCGGGCCTGCGGGTCAAGGGCTGACACGGCGGACCAGCCGCCGCGTGCCTTGAAGCTGCCCGTCAGCTGCAAACACTCTGCCTTGACCAGCACCCGCCGCCCGGCGATGCGGTCCAAGAGCGGCGCGTGAAGGAGGGGCGTCACCCGGACATTTCCGTGCAGCCGGGCGGCGGCGGCTTCGATCATCGCAAGGTCGGTCATTGCAGGCCTGCAAGGAAGCGGTGGATCAGGGCCACGGATTCGGGTTCATCGAGGAAAGGGATATGGGCGCGGTCAGGAACTTCAACCACGTCCATATCGGGACGGCGGGCGCGCATCCTGGCCACGGTGTCTGGCGTCAGCAGGTCGGAATTCGCGCCCCGGATCAGCGCGAGTGGCAGGCCTTGCAGGGTGTCGAACATCGGCCACAGGTCTACGGGCGGGCCTTCGAAGGCGGCCAGAAACGCCTGACGCAGAGACGGGTCATAGCGGTTGCGCAGGCCATCTGGCGTCTCGATCGCCTGCTTTTTCGCCTCCGCCAGCCAGCGGGACATGGGGATATTGGCAAAGCCGGGGCTGCGCGACAGACGGTCGGCGTAGGCCTGATGCGTGCCGCCTGCGGGGTTGCGGCCGACGTAGTCGAAGATCCGCTCCAACCCGTCGCGCGCAATCTCGGGGCCGACGTCGTTGAGGCAAAGGCCCAGCACCCGCCCCCGCGCAACCGCGCCCAGCACCATGCCGATCAGCCCCCCGCGTGAGGTGCCAAGGATGGCGGCCTTTTCCACCCCCAGATGGTCAAGCAGGGCCAGCGCATCCTTGCCCTCTTGCCCGACGGTGTAGGTTTCGGCCCCGCTCCAGTCACTGGCCCCGCGCCCGCGATAATCCATGCGGATCAGGCGCAGGGGCGGCAGGTGCGGGGCGAGGTCGTCAAAATCCGCCATGGTCCGGGTCAGGCCGGCCAAGCACAGCAGAGGCAGACCCGCGCCCTCATCCCGGTAGGCAAGGCGGCAGCCATCGGCGGCGGTGAAGTGCAAGGTGTCAGGCATGGCATGGGTTCCTTCGCCTGCACCGTGCCACGGTGCCGGGTCCTGCGAAAGGGGCTGCGCGCTGCAGGGGGGCGGCACTTTGCCCTGCCAAGCCTCCTTGGCAGCGCTTGTGGCCCAAGCGCCGGCGCACTAAACCGGACCGCGAAGACGATGGAGGGGCGGGACGGATGTCTGACACGACCACGACAGCCGAAGACCGGCCGAAGTCGAAACAGGTGGGTGCCCTGCGCGGGTTGATGCCGTTCCTGCGGCCCTACAGCGGTTTGTTGATCCTTGCCCTTATGGCGTTGGTGCTGACGGCCTCGGTCAGCCTGATCCTGCCACTGGCGGTGCGCCGGGTGGTCGATGGCTTCAACAGCGGCGATGCAGCCCTGCTGGACCAGTATTTCGTGGCAGCGCTGGTGATTGCGGGCCTTCTCGCCCTTGGCACGGGCTTGCGCTATTACCTTGTCACCCGGCTGGGCGAGCGGGTGGTAGCCGACATCCGCCGCGCGCTTTTTGACCGGGTGCTGGGCATGTCACCGGCCTTCTTTGAGCGGATCATGACCGGTGAGGTTCTTAGCCGGATCACCACCGACACCACGCTGATCCTGTCGGTCATCGGGTCATCGGTGTCGATCGCGCTGCGCAACCTGTTGATGCTGATCGGCGGGCTGGTCATGCTGATGCTGACATCGGGCAAGCTGACGGGGCTGGTGTTGCTGATCGTGCCGGCCATCATCGTGCCCATCGTGGTGCTGGGGCGGCGGCTTCGGCGGTTGAGCCGGGAGAACCAGGACTGGATCGCGTCATCTTCGGGCTCGGCGTCAGAGGCGTTAAGCTCGGTGCAGACGGTGCAGGCCTTCACCCATGAAGCCGCGACGCAGGCGGCTTTCGCAGATGTGACCGAGAAAAGCTTCGGCTCGGCCAAGACCCGCATCAAGACGCGGGCGGTGATGACGGTGATCGTGATCTTCCTGACCTTTGCCGGGATCGTCGGTGTCCTTTGGATCGGCGCGCGCGATGTGCGGCAGGGCGCGATGACGGTGGGTGAGCTGATCCAGTTCGTGATCTATGCCGTGATGGTGGCCGGGGCTGTGGGGGCCTTGTCGGAAATCTGGGGCGAATTGCAGCGCGCGGCGGGTGCGACGGAACGGCTGGTTGAGCTGTTGCACACCGAAGACGCGGTCAAGGACCCTGCCCGCCCGGTGGCCCTGCCCCGCCCCGTGCGCGGTGAGATCGCGTTTCAGGATGTGACCTTTCGCTATCCGACGCGCCCCGATACCAGCGCGCTGAACGGCGTCAGCTTGCATTTGGCGCCGGGGGAAACCGTGGCGCTGGTCGGTCCGTCCGGGGCGGGCAAGACCACGATCCTGCAGCTTTTGATGCGGTTTTATGACCCGCAGTCGGGGACGATCACGCTGGACGGTATCGACCTTGCCGCGATGAGCCGAAGCGATTTCCGCGGGGCCATCGCGATGGTGCCGCAAGACCCGGTGATCTTTGCCACCTCAGCGCGCGAGAACATCCGCTTTGGCCGCCCCGATGCGTCCGACGCCGAGGTGGAAGAGGCCGCGAAGGCTGCAGCCGCGCATGACTTCCTTATGGCGTTGCCGCAGGGCTATGACAGCTATCTGGGCGAGCGTGGCGTCATGCTGTCGGGCGGGCAAAAGCAGCGCGTGGCGATTGCCCGCGCCATCCTGCGCGACGCGCCGATCCTTCTGTTGGACGAGGCGACCAGTGCGCTGGACGCCGAAAGCGAACGCGCGGTGCAGGCAGCGGTTGAGCGGTTGTCGCAAGGGCGCACCACGCTGGTCGTGGCGCACCGCCTTGCCACGGTGAAACGCGCGGATCGGATCGTGGTCTTTGACCAGGGCCAGATCGCCGCGATTGGCACGCATGACGCGCTGGTGGCCGAGGACGGGCTTTATGCCCGGCTGGCCCGTCTGCAGTTCACTGACGGTACCGTCTGACGTTGCCGTCTGACGGTACCGTCTGACGTTGCGTTGCCGCTGGCCGGGGTCTGACAATCAGACTTCACAAACGCGCCAGCAATCCCCATCTTGGCCCGAAGCCCACGGCGAACAGTGGACGCGAACACCATAGGGGAGGAACTGATGAATAAATTCGCATCCATTGCGGACGTACGCGCCATTGAGGCCGAGGCCTCTTGGGACGAACGGGACCGTGCCCGGTCGATGTACGACTTTCTGTCGCGCGCCAGGGCCGCACATGGGCAGCGCCCGGCGTTCAGCTATCAGCTTTTGTCCGGCCCGAAGACCAAGGCGGTGACGCTGACCTGGTCTGACCTGCACGGGCAGGTGACGCAGGCAGCCAACCTGTTCCGCAGCCTTGGGATCGGGGAAAAGGACGTGGTGGCCTACATCATGCCCAACGCCCCTGAAACGGCGGTCACGCTTCTGGGCGGGGCGGTGGCGGGGATCGTGAACCCGATCAACCCGCTTCTGGAAGCCGAACAGATCAGCGCCATCCTGCGCGAGACGAAGGCAAAGGTCGTGGTCACCCTGAAGGCCTTCCCCAAGACCGACCTGCCGCAAAAGGTGGCCGAGGCGGTCAAGTTTGCCCCAAGCGTCAAGACCGTGCTGGAGGTGGACCTTGTCCCCTACCTGTCCGGTCTGAAAAAGCTGATCGTGCCGCTGGTCCGGCCAAAGAACCCCTCGAACCACACGGCCACCACCCTGGACTTCCGGGCTGAGGTGGAAAAGATGCCGTCGGCCAAGCTGACCTTTGCCGATGTGATGGAGGACCGTGTCGCCGCCTATTTCCACACCGGCGGCACCACCGGCATGCCCAAGGTCGCCCAGCACAAGGTGTCGGGCATGGTCTACAACGGCTGGCTGGGGGCAAACCTTCTGTTCAAGCCGACCGATGTGGTGATGTGCCCGCTGCCCCTGTTCCACGTCTTTGCCAGTTATCCGATCCTGATGTCGATGATCGCCTCGGGCGCGCATGTGGTCTTTCCGACCCCGCAAGGCTACCGGGGCGAGGGGGTGTTCGACAACTTCTGGAAGCTGATCGAACGCTACAAGGTCACTTACATGATCACCGTCCCCACCGCCCTTGCTGCCCTGATGCAACGGCCGGTTGATGCCGATATCTCAAGCCTGAAGAACGCGTTTTCGGGGTCGTCCCCGCTGCCGATCGAGCTTTACAACCGCTTCAAGAAAGAGACCGGAATCGACATCATTGAGGGTTACGGCCTGACGGAATGCACCTGCCTTGTGTCGATCAACCCGCCAGAGGGGGACAAGAAGATCGGTTCCGTCGGGCTGCCCTTCCCCTATACGCAGGTCCGGATTCTGACGACCGAAGGCGCCATCGGCTTTCGTGAATGTGCGGTGGATGAGGAGGGGGAAATCTGCATCTCGAACCCCGGTGTGTTTGAGGGGTCAACCTATACCGAGGCGGACAAGAACCGGGAGCTCTTTGCCGATGGCCGTTTCCTGCGCACCGGCGATCTGGGGCGGTTGGATGCGGATGGCTATCTGTTCATCACCGGACGGGCCAAGGATCTGATCATCCGGGGGGGCCACAACATTGACCCCGCGATCATCGAAGAGGCGCTGATGGGTCACCCGGCGGTGGGCTTTGTCGGGGCAATCGGCCAGCCAGATGCGCATGCGGGTGAGTTGCCGATTGCCTATGTGGAGCTGGTCAAGGGGGCCACCGCGTCGGTCGATGATCTGATGGCCTATGCGGGCCAGCACATCCACGAACGCGCCGCCCTGCCGAAGTATATCGAGGTGCTGCAAGAACTGCCGAAAACCGCGGTGGGCAAGGTCTTCAAGCCCGATCTGCGGCGCCTGGCAATCATCCGCGTTTATGACGCTGCCCTGGCCGAGGCGGGGGTTCCTGCGCGCGTTTCCAGCGTGGTCGAAGACAAGAAGCGCGGCCTGGTCGCAAAGCTGGACCGCTCTGCCCCGGTTGAGGATGCGGCGGTGGCGACAGTGCTGGGCCAGTTCAACACCCCTTGGGATTGGGGCAACTGACGTTTCCCTTGGCGCAAGATCAGGCAGATGACAGCAAGTTTCATTTGCCTGAATCACGCCTTGGCGCGAAAAGCGTTCGAGAAACGGAATTCGGGACAGCAAAAAATGAACTTTCGCATTGGAATTGCCAAGAACGTGCCGGCGGCCCTGACGGCGGCTTTTGTGGGGTTGATCGGGGCGGGGTCAGCCGGGGCGCAAACCTCGGAGGTGCTGTTTTCGCACAAGCACTGGCAGGTCGAGATTGTCGGTTGGGATGACGGCACCGTTGGCTGCGTGGGCCAGGTTTCCGCGCCGGGGGAAAGCTTTTCGGTCTGGACCTACCCGAATGGCGAGGTGCAGTTGCAGTTCTATTCCAGCGCCTGGCAGTTCGGCGAAGGCGACACCGCCGATCTTGAAGTGCAGATCGACCGCCGGTCGCCCTGGAACCTGACCGGGGCCGAGCTTTACCAGAACTCGGTGCTGTTTTACCTGCCTGACGACAAGGCCGGGGTGGATTTCATCGTCGAGGTGGCGCGGGGCAACCGGCTGTATCTGCGGTCAGCGGACGGGTCTGATGTACAGAACTATTCGCTGGCCGGATCACGGGCGTCGATTGATGCGCTGATCGAATGTGGCAATGTGATTGGCCGGGCAAACTCGGGCAACCCGTTCAACTGATCACCCCGTTCCCCTGACTAAAGCGTGTCGGTGTCCATCCAGATGGTCACCGGCCCGTCATTCACCAGACTGACCGCCATGTCCGCCCCAAAGCGCCCGGTGGCGATGGGCACGCCTTCGGCCTGCAGGCAGGCGGCGAAGTGGAGATACAGCTTTTCGCCCAGATCAGGGGCCGCAGCCGTGGAAAAGCCGGGGCGGTTGCCGCGCAGATCGGCTGCAAGGGTGAACTGGCTGACCACCAGCGCCGCGCCGCCAATGTCGCGCACCGAGAGGTTCATCTTGCCCTGGTCGTCCTTGAATATCCGCAGCTTGGCGATCTTGGCGGCCAGCTTTGCCGCCACGCCCTCATCATCGCCCGCCATGGCGCAGATCAGGATCAGATAGCCCTTTTCCACCGCCCCGATCAGTGCGCCATCAACCCGGACCTCAGCGCCTTGAACGCGTTGGAGGACTGCTCTCATGAAGCAACTGGCCTCACAGCTCATTCGCCCAGGGTGGGTTTGCTCCGGCACGGGCCACGGTAACGGCCGCCGCCCGCGTGCCAAGGCCAAGGGCTGCATCCAGAACCGCGTCGGACAGCCCCGCCACCCCGGCCTTGGTCAGCGCGCCCGCCTGATGCAGCCCCGCCAGGACGCCGGCGTTGAACGTGTCACCCGCGCCCACGGTGTCAACGACCGTCACCTTGGTAGCAGCGACGAACCGGTCTTGCGTGGCGGTGACGGCCCGCGCGCCGGCGGCCCCTTCGGTGATGAACACCACCTTCGGCCCAGAGGCCAGAATGCCCCGCGCCAGCGCCGTCAGATCACCCGGGCCAGTCAGCCAGTGCAGGTCTTCATCCGACAGCTTCACGATGTCTGCCAAGGCGATCATCCGGCTGATCCGCGCGCGATAGGCATCCTCTTTCCCCGCGATAAAGCCGGGGCGGATGTTGGGGTCGATCATGGTGACGCGGGTCGGGGCCTCACGCCGTTGCAGCGCCTCATAGGTGCTGGCGGCTGGGTCATTCACCAGACTGATGCCGCCAAGGAAAAGGGTGCTGATCTGCGGCGGCAAGGTGGGCAGGTCTGCCGGGGAAAGCATCCGGCCCGCCGTAGCCTCATCATAAAAGGCGTAGGTCGCCTGTCCGTTCACCAGTTTGACAAAGGCCACCGTCGTCGGCCGATCAGACCGTGCCAACAATCGGGTGTCCACCTGTGAGGCTTTCAGCGTGTCAGCCAGGATTTCGCCCAGCATGTCATTGGAAACGCCCGAGAAAAACGCCGACGGCGCACCAAGGCGGCCAAGGGCGATGGCGGTGTTGAACACAGCACCACCCGCGTAGGGGGCAAAGCACGCCTCTCCCCCGGTCGAGATGCGCGGCAGCATGTCGATCAGCGCCTCGCCACAGCTGAGAATCATAGCCCGCCTCCGCCCGTTTTCACTTTCACCTTAACGCATGCGGCCGTGTTAGCGCAAACGGCTGGGCCATCAGGCCGGAAAGTAGGGGGCCAGATTGGCGCGCACCCGGTCTAGCGGGGTTGTGCCATGGGTATCGGGGATGAAGGTCTGGCCGGTGATCGCCTCATACGCGTCGATATAGACCTGCGCGGTCTTTTCAATCATCTCAGGCGGGATTTCGGGGATCGTGTCCTTGTACGGATCACAGCGCGCCACCACCCAGGACCGGATGACATCCTTGTCAAAGCTGGGCGGGCGGGTGCCGTTTTCCAGCGCATCGTCATAGCCATCGGCCAGCCAGTAGCGGCTGGAGTCGGGCGTGTGGATTTCATCGGCCAGAATGATCGCACCCGACGCATCGGTGCCGAATTCATACTTCGTGTCCACCAGGATCAGCCCACGTTCCGCCGCCATCTTCTGCCCGCGCGCAAACAACGCCAGCGCCATCTGGCTGACCGCATCCCATTGCGCCATCGTCAACAGGCCGGTGCCGATGATCTGATCGGCGGTCAGCGGCTCATCATGGCCACCGTCAAAGGCCTTGGAGGTGGGGGTGATGATCGGCTGCGGCAGCACCTGATTGGCGCGCAGGCCATCGGGGAAGCGGTGGCCATACATGTCCCGCGCGCCCTTGGCGTATTGCGTCAGGATCGAGGTTGAGGTTGTGCCCGCCAGATACCCGCGCACCACGATTTCCACCGGCAGGATCGTCAGCTTGCGGCCAAGGACGACATTCGGGTCAGGGTAGGAAATCACATGGTTCGGGGCGATATCGCTGGTCTTTTCAAACCAGTAGCGGGCAAGTTGCGTCAGCACCTGCCCCTTCCACGGGATCACCGCAAGGATCTGGTCAAACGCGGAAAGCCTGTCCGTCGTCACCAGAATTCGCGTCGCGTTATCAAGGTCATAGCAATCACGAACCTTGCCGAAATAGGGGTTCGGCAGTTCCGGGATGCGGGCGTGGGGCAGCGTGCGGTGGATCATGGGGTTTCTTTCCCCTTTGCGCCCCCCAAGTCAAGGGCAGGAGAGGGTTCCCCGCATTTCCCCGCTGTCGCCCTGCAAGGTATTTTCCCTTAGTTTGCAGCCCGTTACCTGCGGGATCAGCTCAATCATCGTGGCGCGGATTTCCTGATGCTCACCGCGTTTGGCATAGCCAAGGCGGATGACCTCAACCCGTTCGCCCTTTTGGAAAACGGTGTAGGTGCGGCCGTTCACGGTGGTGTCGGTGCGGGTTGCGCCAAAGAACTCAGGTGCGGGTGAGGCACCGCAGGCGGCAAGAAACATCAGGGGGATCAGTTTTTTCATGCCCTGAGAGTGGCAGGTTTTGGTTAACGGGGGGTTAAGCTGAACCGGGACGACAAAGGCCGCGTTCAAGGGAACCAGTTTTCCCGCCGCGCGTTATAAAACGCATCCCCTTTACAGGACGACCGAAATGATCCGCACTATTGCCTTGCTTGCCCTGATCGCCCTGACCGCTTGCGAAACCGTCGAAGGTGCCGGTCGCGACATTACCACGGCCGGCAAGGTCATTACCGAAGAAGCCCAAACCGCCGGAAACTGACCCCCTGCCCCGCGCCTTTCGCCGCTGGCGCAGGTGCGGGCTGACGCTGAACCCCATGCCCGGCCAAGCCCGCGCAGATGAAGGATACCCCCGATGCAGACCACGTTCTGGAAGGCCCTTGCGGCCGTGATCACCGCCGCCACCCTGTCCGCCTGCGCCCCCCTGCTGATCGGCGGCGGCGCTGCGATCGTGGCCGATGAGGTGGTGGAGCAGGATCAAGGCGGGGATGGGTTGTTTTGAGGGGTTGGGGCGGTAGGGGGCGGCGCGCACTATACACTTGCCCATTATCGCGCTCGTGTCAGAAACCGCTGAAACTCAAAAAACAGCTCGCCACACGTGCAGTCGACAATTCGAATTCTATCAGGATCATCCATCTCGACAATCTCTGATGACTCGTGCACAAAAATGTCTGCAAGCTCTAACTCGACTTCAGAGATGGAGTCCTTCGAGAGACCCTTGCCAGTTCCAAGAACTCGGATGGGTCGAAATCGTTGATTCTGAAATAGCAGGTCCATGTTGAGTTGGAGAAATCCGAACCCAAGAAACATCACGATCTCAGAAGACCCTATTTCTCTTCGAATCTCCTTAATGAGGCTGGATTCTGCACCTTCTGTGAAGGTCCGAATCTGCTTAGAAGATTCGATTAGGTGTCCATGATAGTTTACTTTTCCAAAGTTCGTGTTCAGCCCACCAGCATTAAATTTGTCGATCGTTCCGTAAGGATATAACACTTTCAGCGAGGAAAGAAGTTTTTGCTCAGATTGCTGGTCCAAATTGAAGTAGGAGGTACATGCAAAGTAGAAGAACTGATGTATGCATCGATCATAGTTGAATGAAACAAAAGTGATTTGCGACAGCGCCGACAAAAAATCATCGAAGTTGCGTTGCGCGACGAGTAACTTAAACAGTTGCTCAAGCCACGTTCCTTTAATGGAACGGAAATTTATTGTCGGATTTATTTGGCTGCGGTCTACGCATAAGCTACTGCCAGATTCAGCCATTTGAATAGCATGAGAAATCGCAATCTTTCCAAAATCTACTAATAAGGAGTTATCTCGATGAGTATCAAGGAAGTTATCTATAGACGGCGCCAAAGACATATTGTCTCGTATTCGCCACGCAGCGTGTAGATACGGATTTATGTCACGATTTCCGGTGCTGTTTGACTCGACAAGAAATCGAAGTGTTGAAACTATCTGATGATCTCCTGAGGACAAACGCGTCCCAAAATCATCGAAGCGAATATCAGCAATCCTTGCTATGGATTGGGCGAGTTCGGCACCTGTTGGAAGGCCGTACTCCTTGCTTGCACCCGCACCAACAATAATTACATTTCTTCTAAACGTCTCGCCCAATGTTACCCCTCACCCATCCATCTTCAGCGCCGAAATAAACGCCTCCTGCGGGATCTCCACTTTCCCGAACTGGCGCATCTTCTTTTTGCCCGCCTTCTGCTTCTCCAGCAGCTTCTTCTTCCGCGTGGCATCGCCGCCGTAGCACTTCGCGGTCACGTCCTTGCGCATGGCTGACAGGGTCTCGCGCGCGATCACGCGGCCGCCGATGGCTGCCTGGATCGGGATCTTGAACATGTGCCGCGGGATGAGGTCTTTCAGTTTCTCAACCATCGACCGGCCCCGCGCCTCGGCCCTGTCGCGGTGGACCATCATCGAGAGGGCGTCTACGGGTTCGTCGTTCACCAGGATCGACATCTTCACCAGGTGATCCTCACGGTATTCCGAGATCACATAGTCGAAGCTGGCATAGCCTTGCGTCACCGATTTCAGGCGGTCGTAGAAGTCGAACACCACTTCGGCCAGCGGCAGGTCATAGACCACCATCGCGCGGTTGCCAGCGTAGCTTAGGTCAAGCTGGATGCCGCGGCGGTCCTGGCAGAGCTTCAGGATATCACCAAGGTATTCGTCGGGGACCATGATGGTGGCCTTGATCCGCGGCTCATCAATATGGTCGACGTAGGTGAGGTCGGGCATGTCGGCGGGGTTGTGCAGGTCGCGCACCTCACCGTCTTTCATGTGCAGGTGGAAAACGACGGAGGGCGCGGTGGTGATGAGGTCGAGGTTATACTCGCGCTCCAGCCGGTCGCGGACGACTTCGAGGTGGAGGAGGCCGAGGAAGCCGCAGCGGAAGCCGAAGCCGAGGGCGGCGGAGGTCTCCATCTCGGTCGAGAAGGAGGCGTCGTTCAGCGACAGTTTCTCGATCGCGTCGCGCAGGTCTTCGAACTGGGCGGCGTCGACGGGGAAGAGGCCGCAGAAGACGACGGGTTGGGCCGGTTTGAAACCGGGAAGCGGCTCGGTGCAGCCTTTGCGTTCGGAGGTGACGGTGTCGCCGACGCGGGTGTCGCGGACCTGCTTGATCTGGGCGGTGAAGATGCCGATCTCACCCGGGCCAAGCTCGGCAATGTCGACCATCTGGGGTTTCAGGACGGCCAGCTTTTCGATGCCATAGACGGCGTTGGTCTGCATCATGCGGATGCGGTCGCCCTTTTTCACCACGCCGTCGATGACGCGGATCATCACGACAACGCCAAGGTAGGCGTCGTACCAGCTATCGACCAGCATCGCCTTCAAAGGCGCATCGGCGTCGCCTTTGGGGGGCGGCAGGCGGGTGACAATGGCCTCCAGCACATCGGGGATGCCAAGGCCGGATTTGGCGGAAATCAGCACGGCATTGGAGGCGTCAAGCCCGATGACATCCTCGATCTGCTGTTTGATGCGCTCGGGTTCGGCGGCGGGCAGGTCGATCTTGTTCAGCACGGGCACAATCTC
>JBBQVR010000016.1:0-34904 GCA_038211355.1 Rhodobacterales bacterium
AAGATCTGCAGCAAGCGGGTCACCTGGTCCCGGCCACAGGACGCCGGACCCGGTGACCTTTAGCGCGGCTGACGGCAGGACATAGTCCAGCCGCAAGCCGCCAAGACTGTCGTAAAGTACCGTATCCAGCGCAGGGTCGCCAGTTTGCGCGGCTTCAACCCGGCCATGCGTGCCGCGCGGGGCGGGGTCTTGCACGGCTGGATGGCGCAAAAGGGCTGCAATCCCCTCACGCAGGCCATCGCCATCAGCGGGGTCAAGGTTGCCATCGCCCAAAAGGATAAAGGGCGCGTTTGGCGGGGGCATCGGCAAGGCGCCGTCCAGGAACAGCCGCCAGAACGCCGTCTCATCATGGTTGCGCTTGCCGTTGCGGTCTTCGGGGCCGTCAAAGACCGGGGGCGTCGCGTGCCAGGCCAGCAGGTGCAGGGGCCCCGCGTCGGTCACAACCAGCACATCCCAGAACCCGGTCGTTGCCAGCCGCTGTACCGCCATCAGGCCCGGATCACTACCTTCCGGGACCATGGCCCCCGGCAAATCCCGCCAGAGGAAACCCGAAAAGTCACGCGCGGCGGCCTCATTCACCGGCAGTCGCGACAGCACGGCCATCCCGGCCTGCCCCGAAAAGAGGCCAAACCCCTGCGCATCCCGCGGGTCACCCAACCGGCGGTTGCCATCGACATCAAACCCGGTTTGCAGCCCGGTATTCGGCCGCAGGGCAAAGTGGTACGGATACTCTGCCCCCGCCTTGGCCAACCGGTCCGCCAAAAGCCCCAAGGCCACGCCGCCCCGGTCATAATCCACCGCTGTCAGCAGGATCACATCGGCATCCAGCGCCACCAGAACCGCGACGACAGCGGCAATCTGCGGGTGGTCGTCCTTGGTCAGGTCCTGCACCAGAAGGCCGGGACCCGTCCGATCAAGCCCGACGTTCCAGGTGGCGATCCGCAATGGCTCGGCCCAGGCTGCGCCTGACAGCATCAGCAGCGCGGCACAGCTGCGGATCAGTTGTCACGCCCCCGTTCGGCACGGTCGGCGGCGGCGGCGGCCTCTTCCTCGGCAATCTTGCGGTCACGCTTGGTACGGATCATGTCGGCGACCCGCGCCATCGCCACACCGCGCATCAACAGGCTGGCCGGCAGAAACGACCAGGCAGCCATCGTCCAGATCAGCGTCTGCGACGAGGTGACGGTCGTGATCGGCAACCCCGCCGTCAACACGGCCAGCGCGGTCGGCACCACAAAGGGCAGCAGGAACCCAACCGCCAGGTTGACGCGCGAATCACGCTCAAGCCGGTCAACCACGTCACCGCCTGCGGTGGGTTCAAACGTGGGCAGATTGACCCAGACGTTGAACGCGCTTTTGGTCGACGGCCACCCCGCGATCTTGAGCACGACAACAAACACCGCCAGTGAGATAAGCGAGATCAGATAAGCCGTCCCCGCCGCGGTGCGCAGGCTTGCCACCTGGTCGGCCGTGGCGGTGTCAGTCAGCATGAAAGTCGCCAGACGCACGGGGGAATAGGGGAAATCCAGCGCATCGCCGATCACCATTCCCAAGGCATGCACCAGTTGCGACACGGTCGTGGGGTCATCCCGATCAGCCACGATGACCGACAGGAAAAGCACAATCGCCAGCAACATCAGATAGCGGATGCGATTGAAGGGGGCGCCATCCCGAAACTCAACCAGGCTGGGGTAAACGGCGTTGTATTCCACAAAGACCAGCGTCCCGGCAAACAGCGCCATAAGGGCCACGATCTGCTTAGTATCCGTCCCGATATCCGGCAGGATGACCGATGGCAGCACGATCAGCACCATCACCAGAAAGGCGCGCACCGCCGCCCCCGTGGCGCGATTAAGCCAGGTCCGCGCCGCCCCGTCCATCGACGAGACAACCCTGAATTGCAGCCGGCCGGTCGTCAGCCCGCGCATCTTGCTACGAATGGAATCGATCCTGTCCAACACCAACCTGCCACGTCCGACCGTTTATTCTGGTCTGACCTTAGCCAAAGCTTTGTGGCCATTTCAGGGTCAATCTTGGCTTTCCGTCGGGAAAGCCGCCAAACTTTGCAATCGTGTCAGCAGAGGCTGGGCGCCGAAATCGCCGTTGCCACCCAAACCTGCGCCTGGTTCATGCCCAGGGGCGCGTGGTGGTGGCCTTGGCCTCATAGGCGTCAATGGACGCCGCTTTTTCCAGCGTCAGGCCGATGTCGTCCAACCCGTTCAGCAGGCAATGCTTCTTGAACGCATCCACTTCGAAGGCGAAGATCTTGCCATCCGACGCGGTCACTGTCTGGCTTTCCAGATCCACCGTGATCCGCGCGTTTTCACCCTTTTTCGCATCGTCCATCAGGTGGTCGACAGCCTCTTGCGGCAGAACGACGGGCAAGATCCCGTTCTTGAAGCAGTTGTTGAAGAAGATGTCCGCGAACGAGGTTGCGATCACACAGCGGATGCCGAAATCCAGCAACGCCCACGGCGCGTGTTCGCGCGACGAGCCGCAACCAAAGTTGTCGCCCGCAATGATGATCTGCGATTTGCGATAGGCGGGCTGGTTCAGCACGAAATCGGGGATTTCCTGGCCATCCAGCGTGTAGCGCATTTCATCAAACAGGTTCTTGCCAAGGCCGGTGCGCGCGATGGTCTTCAGGAACTGCTTGGGAATGATCATGTCGGTGTCGATGTTGACCAAAGGCATCGGCGCGGCAATGCCGGTCAGAAAGGTGAAGCGGTCCATCGGGATCTCCTGCGTTTGAGGTGGGATAATCCATCACCGCCGCAGGGGCAACCGTCAGACGCCAATCAAGCGCTGTCAGGTCGGCAGGGTTTGCAAGCCGGTTGTGCGATCAGTCTGGAGTGCGATCAGTCTGGGGTGTGAAACGTCAGCGAGGCCCAGTCGGAATGCCAGACCGGCCCGGCTGCCGGATCGTCGTTCGGCAAGGCCCGCAGATCGACGTTATCGGCCAGATACTCCATCCCCGGCAGCACCGGGACGGTGACCCGCCCCTCGGCATCCGTGCGGTGCAGGGTGGTGGTCACCGTGCCATCTGGCGCGGTCTGGAACAGCTCAACCTGCGTGTCGGCCCGCGGCGCGCCATCCAGCAGGACCAACAGCGGCATGCCTTGGGAAAGGTCGTCGGTGTAGGGGTTGACCAGGGCCACGATCTCGAGCTTCAGGCCCATGGGCCGGTCAGACCCGGCACCCGACCCGACGGCGATCAGGCTTTTGGCATGGCGGCGATAGGTTTCGCCGAACCCGGTTTCCGGCAGGCCGCGCGCGGCATGGTCAGCCAGCGCGGTGCGGAAATCCTTGTGCGCCACGAACCGCTGGAACACGGCGAAATCGCTGTAGGTCAGCTGCGAATCTGTTGTCTCATGCACCACGATGGCCAGCCCCTCGGCCTCGGCGGGCATGGCAAGTGCCGGGTTGTCGCCCATCCGCCCCTCAACCGGGCGGATGGTGTCGCCTTGAACCACCTCAAACCGGGCGGCGGCCTGCGGCAGGTAGGACAGCGCAGCGCCCTCCATGCCTTGCCCGACGCGCATCCGCACCTGCATCACATCTGCGAGAGCGACTGTGTAATCATCCGGCGACAGCCAGAATTCATGCGCCTTTGCAGCACCCGCGCTAAGTGCCATCGTCACCGCTGTCAGCAGAATCGGAAGCCGCATGATGTCATCCTTGAAGTTTCGCCTTGTCGCCAAGCTGGCCCTTTGCCTGATGCTGTCAATGGTTGCGGTCGTTGGAATAGCCCAAAACGCCGCTGCTCATGAGGTGCGCCCTGCCGTCACCGACGTGACCATCACTGATACCACGCTGGAAATCATCCTGCGCGCCCCGATTGAGCCGATCATCGCCGGGATGGACCTGGCGGGGCTTGAGGATACCAACCTTTCCCCCCTGTCCGACCGCTATGATGCCCTGCGCGCCGACGACCCCGCAACGCTTGAGGCCGCCTTGCGCGCCGCATGGCCCGACATCGCGGACCGGATCACGCTGATGGCTGGGACCACCCGGCTGGAACCAGTGCTGGCCGGCGTGACCATCCCCGAGGTTGGCGACATCACCCTGCCCCGCGACAGTGAGCTGCGGATCACTGCCGCCCTGCCCGTCGATGGCAGCCCGGTGCAGGTTGGCTGGGATGCAAGCTTCGGCTCGGTTGTCGTGCGCCAGATGGGCGGCGGTGCCGACGCCTACACCGCAATCCTGTCCGGCGGTGAGTTGAGCATCGCCCTGCCCCGGACGGGCTTTGCCACCGAGGGCGCGCTGCCGGTCTTTGGCCGCTTTGTGGTGTCAGGCTTTGAACACATCATCCCCAAAGGGCTGGACCATATCCTGTTCGTGCTGGGCCTCTTTTTCTTCTCGCTGCGGATGGGGCCGCTTCTGGGGCAGGTGACGGCCTTCACCCTGGCCCATACCATCACGCTGGCGCTGGCCAGCCTGCAGATCGTGTCAATCCCTGCCGAGATTGTGGAGCCGCTGATCGCAGCCTCCATCGTCTATGTTGCCGTGGAAAACATCTTTGGCACCCGCAACGGCGGTGGCAGGGTTGGCGTCGTGCGCATCGCGGTGGTGTTCGGCTTTGGCCTGTTGCACGGGCTTGGCTTTGCGTCCGTCCTCAGCGATGTGGGCCTGCCTGAAGGGCGCTTTGCCATCAGCCTGATCGGGTTCAACATCGGCGTGGAACTGGGCCAGCTGGCGGTGATCGCGGCGGCCTTTGTGGCTTTGGCGCTGCCGTTTGGGCGAAAAGACTGGTATCGCAGCACCATCGCCGTCCCCGCATCGGTCGTCATCGCCGGGATCGGCGCATGGTGGACGTTCGAGCGGGTGTTCCTGTAGCCAGCCGGGCCGGGGATCGCCCCCGGCCCGCTGAAAATGTCAGACCATCTCGCCCATCATCGTGCGCACATCGGTCAGACGACCGGTGATCGCCGCAGCCGCAGCCATTGCCGGCGACATCAGGTGGGTGCGGCCGCCCCGGCCCTGACGGCCTTCGAAGTTGCGGTTGCTGGTTGCGGCGCAGCGTTCGCCGGGGGCCAGCTGGTCGGGGTTCATCGCAAGGCACATCGAGCAGCCCGCAAGCCGCCATTCGAACCCCGCGTCAAGGAAGATCTGGGCCAGACCCTCCTCCTCGGCCTGGGCGCGCACGAGGCCCGAGCCTGGGACGACCATCGCACGGATGCCGTCCTTCTTCTTCTTGCCCTTCAGGATCGCTG
This sequence comes from Rhodobacterales bacterium, assembly GCA_038211355.1. Taxonomy (GTDB): domain Bacteria; phylum Pseudomonadota; class Alphaproteobacteria; order Rhodobacterales; family Rhodobacteraceae; genus Tabrizicola. The sequence continues at coordinate 5,214 of JBBQVR010000016.1, forward strand.
CAGCGGCGCGCAGGTCTTCGATCCGCCCGTTCGTGCAAGACCCGATGAAGACGGTATCAATTTCGATCTCGCTCAGCTTTTGCCCAGGCTTCAGACCCATGTAGTCCAGCGCGCGCTGCACGGCCTCAACCTTGCCACCGGCAAAGTCGGCCGGGCTGGGGACGGTGCCGGTGATCGGCAGCACATCTTCGGGGCTGGTGCCCCAGGTGACAACGGGGGCGATATCCTCGCCCTTGATCGTCACGACCTTGTCGAAATGCGCGCCGTCGTCGGTGTAAAGGGTCTTCCAGTAGGCAAGTGCCGCCTCCCATGTCGCCCCTTTCGGGGCGTGGGGGCGGCCCATGCAATAGGCGAAGGTCTTTTCATCCGGGGCAATCAGACCAGCCCGCGCGCCGCCTTCGATCGCCATGTTGCAGACGGTCATCCGGCCTTCCATCGAAAGCTCGCGGATCGCCTGGCCGCAGTATTCGATGACATAGCCGGTGCCGCCGGCAGTTCCGGTCTCGCCGATGACGGTAAGGGTGATGTCCTTGGCGGTAACGCCGGGGCGCAAGGACCCGGTGATTTCCACCTTCATGTTCTTGGCCTTGCGCTGGATCAGCGTTTGCGTGGCCAGCACATGTTCAACCTCGGACGTGCCGATCCCGTGGGCAAGCGAGCCAAAGGCGCCGTGGGTCGCGGTGTGGCTGTCGCCGCAGACAACGGTCATGCCGGGCAGGGTCCAGCCCTGTTCCGGGCCGACGATGTGGACGATGCCCTGGCGCACGTCCGACACGGGATAATAGTTGATCCCGAAATCCTTGGCGTTCTTGTCAAGCGCAGCCACCTGAATGCGGCTGTCTTCCGTCATCGTCGCGGCATTGGCGCGGTCCAGCGTGGTGGGCACGTTATGGTCCGGCACGGCGATGGTCTTCTCTGGGGCGCGGACCTTGCGGTTCGTCATCCGCAGACCTTCAAACGCCTGGGGGCTGGTCACTTCGTGAACCAGATGGCGGTCGATATACAGCAGGCAGGTGCCGTCATCGGCCTGATGGACGACATGGTCATCCCAGATCTTGTCATAAAGCGTGCGCAAAGCGGACATGGCTTTCATCCTTGGCATTGGAATGGAATGGCTGGCGCGGAAAGGGGCCGCCCGCGCAGGCGGTGGCGGTCAGCTAAAGCGGGCCAGAATGTTGCGGGTCATGCCAAAGAAGCGCGCAGGCAAGCGCGCGTGATCGGTGATGTTGAAGTAGATGAACCCGGACATGGGCGCATGGATACGCCGGTTTTGGCAGTCAGGCAAGAGGGCCGCCGCTGCCACGCCCCCGCCCACGCCCCAGCCCCCGCCCCCGTCCCCATGCATCGCCGACAGGCTGCAGTCACGCGAACCTGGAAGACCACCCAAAAGACCGGGACAACGCGACCGACCTGCATTGCATTGGCGGCAGATCAAGGATAAGGCCGCGCCTTTGGTTGAGGTTGCCCGTGCCGGGTGCTAAACTTGACCCATAGGCCCGGCGCGGGGGCCAGTCACCAGTCCGCGCCTATCTTGGAGGACTCCGTCCTGTCGCATTCAGATCCTGCCACCGGCCTGCCGGTCGGCCCGCGCCCGCAACCCGTCCATGGCCAGGCCTCAAGCCCCGATGGCCACAGCGCGGACGAACTTCTGGCCCTCGTGCTGAAATCCGTCGATGACGACAAGGCCGAAGGTATCGTGCAGATCGACCTGCGCGGACGGTCTGACGTGGCTGACTACATGGTCATCTGCTCGGGCCGCTCGTCGCGGCAGGTAGCGGCCATCTCGGAAAAGCTGGCTGACCGGCTGAAGCAGGACATGCACATCATGGCCCGCATGGAAGGCAAAGAGACCGGCGACTGGGTGCTGATCGACGCGGGCGATGTGATCGTCCACGTCTTCCGCCCCGAAGTGCGCGATTTCTACCAGCTGGAGAAGATGTGGCTGCCAACCGGTTCAGTCCCGCCGACGCCGCGCATCGGCGACGAAGACGAAGACTGATGCGCCTGCACCTGTGCGCGGTGGGCCGCCTGCGGGCAGGGCCGGAACGCGCGCTGGTGGACGATTACCTTCAGCGGCTTGACCGGACCGGGCGGCCCCTTGGCCTTGGCCCGGTGACCGAGCACGAGGTTGAGGACAAGCGCGGCGGCGGCAAGGCGGCCGAGGGGGTGCTTCTGGCCAAGACCGTGCCCGACGGTGCCGCCCTTTGCGTGCTTGATGAACGCGGGCGTCAGCTTTCCAGCCCCGATTTCGCCGCCAGCCTTGCGGCATGGCGCGATGGCGGGCGGCAGGACGCGGCCTTTGTCATTGGCGGGGCAGACGGGGTTGACCCCGCCTTGCGCCAGCGGGCTGATCTGGTGCTGGGCCTTGGGCCGATGGTCTGGCCGCATATGCTGGTGCGGGTCATGCTGGCCGAACAGCTGTACCGTGCAGGCACAATCCTGGCCGGGTCACCCTACCACCGGGTGTAACGCGCCTTACCGGGTCCGGGTCAGCGCAAAGATGCCCGACCCCACGATCAGCGCCGCCCCGGCCCAGGTGGCAGCATCGGGGCGTTCCCCAAAGAGGGCGATGGCCAGGATCATCGCAAAGATCAGCCGGGTGTAGCGGAACGGCGTGACCGAGGCGACATCACCCGTCCGCATCGCGTAGGTCAGCGCGTGGTAGCCCAGCATCCCGAAGACCGTCCCCCCCGCCAGATGCGCCAGCCCCGCCGCATCGGGCATGACGGCCCCACCACTGACCGCCAGAAGCACCGCCCCCGCGCAGGCCAGCATCGCAAAACCCAAGGACCCCAGCTGCCGGTTTGACAGCCCCTTGGGTGCCGCCCGCGTGGCAAGGTCACGCCCGGCAAAGCCCAGAAGGCCCACCACCGCCAGCAGCGACAGGGCCGAAAAGTCTGCCCCCGGCCGCAGGATTACCAGCACACCCGCGAACCCCACCGCCACCGAAAGCCAGCGCTGCCAGCCGACCCTTTCGCCAAAGACCAGCGCAGCCCCCGCCACCACGACCAAGGGCGTCGCCTGCAAGATGGCCGATGTGGTGGACAATGCGGTCAGCGTGATTGCCAGCCCGTAGAACAGCCGGCCCACCACCTCAAACCCCGACCGGATCAGCATGGCGCGCGACAGAAAGGCGCGCGGCAGCACGTGCTCACCCACTGCCCACGCCATTGCGCCAAAGGCCAGCATGCCCACCAGCCCGATGGTCAGCAGCACCTGCCCCAGCGGCAGATGGGCGACGGCGGCCTTGACGAACACGTCCTCAACCGCAAAGCCCGCCATCGAAGCGGTCATGAACGCCGCCCCGCGCTGGTTGTCGGTCAGGGTCAGGCTGGGCATCTTGGCCTCGGGTCAGCGCGGTATGCGCGGCGAAGGACGATGAGTTGCGCCCCGCCTGACGGACAGGGCGCAAATCTTTTCGAAAAGATTTGCAAATTCCTTGGAAGGAATTTGGCGCCTCAGATCAGCCCGGCGTGCACCATCGCGGCTTTGATCTTTACCTTCGTGCCGTCCGTCAGGCCAACCAGCGGCAACCGGACCTCTTCGTCGCACAGGCCCAGAAGCGACAGGCCATACTTCGCGCCCACCAGCCCGGGCTCGATAAAGATCGCCTCATGCAGCGGCATCAGAAGGTCCTGATACTCCAGCGCCTTGGCGTAATCGCCGCGCAGGGTCGCCTCCTGGAACTCGGCGCACAGGCGCGGGGCGACGTTGGCGGTGACAGAGATGCAGCCCACCCCGCCATGCGCGTTAAAGCCCAGCGCGGTCGCGTCTTCCCCCGACAGCTGGATGAAATCCGCCCCGCAAGACGCACGCTGCTGGCTGACCCGCTCAATCTTGCCGGTGGCGTCCTTGACCCCGATGATCCGGGGCAGCTTGGCAAGGGTGCCCATCGTTTCGGGCGACATATCGACGACCGACCGGCCGGGGATGTTGTAGATGACGATCGGCAGCTGGCAGCAATCATGCAGCGCAGTGTAATGCGCGATCAGCCCGGCCTGCGTGGGCTTGTTGTAGTAGGGCGTCACGACCAGCGCCGCCGTGGCCCCCACCGCTTCGGCATGGCGCAGCAGGCTGATCCCTTCGACGGTGTTGTTCGACCCGGCCCCCGCGACCACCGGCACCCGACCTGCGGCGGCGGCGACCACCTCTTCGATCACCCGCTGGTGTTCGGCATGGCTGAGGGTGGGGCTTTCGCCCGTCGTGCCTACCGGCACGATCCCGTGCGACCCCTCGGCAATGTGCCAGTCGACCAGGCGTTTCAGCGTCACCAGATCCAGCTCGCCGTTCTTGAACGGCGTCACCAGGGCAGGAAGGGACCCTTTGATCATGACGCTTCTCCTTATGGTCTGGGGCGGGATTGCCCGGCAAATGCGACGCTGTCTTAGCTTGCGCCCGGTGCAAAGCCAAGTCTTGCGAAACGCCGCCCTCTCTTGCCACCTGTGACGGCACTGACCCGCCACTGACGCAGTCGTGGGTTGTGGCCAAGGTTCGGCTGAGGCAGATTCGCCTACATGACACGCACAAGATTACTGACGCGGGCGGTTCTTCTGGCCCTTGCCCTGCAGGCAACCCCGCTTGCAGCCGACACAACGCAGGCCCTGCGCACCGCGCTTGAGGTCGGGCGACAAGGCGATTGGGATGGCGCGCTTGCCGTTGCCCCCACAGGCGTGGGGCGTGACATCATCGACTGGCAGCGCCTGCGCGCCGGCGAAGGCCGCCTTGGCGACTATGAAGATTTTCTGCAACGCCGTCCTGATTGGCCCGGCCTGGCCCTTCTGCGCGAGAAGGGTGAAGTGGCGGTGGCCCGGTCTGATGATCCGACCCGCGTCATCCGCTGGTTCACCACCAGCCCGCCGCAAACCGGCGCCGGGGCGGTGGCCTATGTTGGCGCGCTTTTGTCCTCTGGCAGCGCCGCCGCCGCCGAGACTGAGGCGATGCGCGCCTGGGCCGAACTGTCCTTCACGCCCGAAGAAGAGGCCGCCCTGTCCGCCCTGGCCCCCGACGCGGTTGGCTATGTGCATGAACTGCGGCTGGAAATGCTGCTTTGGTCGGGCCAGATGAACGCAGCGATGCGGATGCTGGACCGGGTTCCCGAAGACGTGCGCGCCATGGCCCGCGCCCGCATTGCCCTGCAGAACGAAGAAAACGGCGTCACCGCCCTGATCAGCGCTGTGCCCAAGACGAAGGCCGATGACCCGGGCCTTGCCTTTGACCGCTTCATCTGGCGCATGCGCCGCGATCTTTATGACGAAGCACTGCCGCTGATCCTTGAACGCTCGGCCAGTGTCGAGGCGCTGGGTCGGCCCGCCGCATGGGGCGAGCGCCGCGCGATCCTGACCCGCTGGCTGATGCGCCAGGGCCGTCCGGCCGAGGCCTACCGCGTGGCTGCCAACCACCACCTGACCGCAGGCGCCGACTATGCTGATCTTGAATTTCTGTCCGGTTTCATCGCCCTGCGGCGGCTGGGCGACGCAGCCACCGCGCAACTGCATTTCGAACGGTTGCTGGCGGGCGTCTCAACCCCGATCAGCCTGGCGCGCGGGCATTACTGGCTGGGCCGCGCGGTTGAGGCCGCGGGTGGGGATGCCACCCCCAGCTATCAGGCTGCCGCCCGGCATCAGACCGCCTATTACGGCCTTCTGGCCGCCGAAAAGCTGGGTCTGACGCTGGACGCAAACCTGCTGGCCCGGACGCACGCCGCGGACTGGAAAGGTGCGGCCTTCTCCGGATCCTCCGTGCTTGAAGCGTCGCGGCTGTTGCTCAGGGCGGGGGATCTGCCGCAGGCCCGGCGCTTCCTGTTGCATCTGGCCGAGGGTCAGGATGCCACAGGTCTGGCGCAGATGGCCGACATGGTCATGGATTGGAACGAACCCAACCTTGCGGTTCTTCTTGGCAAATCAGCGGCCGAGCGCGGCATAATCCTGCCCGCCGCCTATTACCCTGTGCCAGATTTCGTGCCCGACGGCCTAAGCGTCAGCCGCGCGCTTGCGCTGGCCATCGCCCGGCGCGAAAGCGAATTTGACCCCGCGGCGCGGTCAAGCGCCGATGCGCGGGGGCTGATGCAGGTTCTGCCCGGCACCGGCAAACTGATGGCCGGCAAACTGGGCGTCCCGCATGAGGCGTCCAAGCTGACCAGCGATCCGGCCTACAACGTGCAGATGGGTGCTGCCTATCTGGCCGAGATGATTGGCGAATTCGGCCCTTCCATCGCGCTTGTCGCCGCCGGTTACAACGCCGGCCCCGGCCGCCCCCGGCGCTGGATCGAAGAGTTTGGCGACCCCAGACGCCCGGATGTCGATGTGGTGGACTGGGTGGAATCCATCCCCTTTGGCGAGACGCGCACCTATGTCATGCGCGTCGTTGAAGGCGTGGTGATCTACCGGGCCAAGCTGAAAGGCGCAGTCGGCCCGGTGCGGATCAGCGATGAGCTCAAGGGTTAATCCTGACGCTCTTGTTCAAGCTGTGCCAGACGAACCTGGCGCAGCGCCTCAACCAGCAGCGCGGTCAAAAGGCCAAAGCTCAGAAACCCGTTGACCGCCGCCATTGCTGACAGAATCCGCCATTCGTGCGGCGGAACCACGTCGCCCAGGCCCAGGGTGGTGAACGCGACAAGCGCGAAATAGGTGGCCTCCTCCAGCGTTGGAAAGGCCCCAAGCCACCACAGCACGCAGGCCCAGATCCACACCCCCGTCGTGATCACCGCAAGCACCCAGATGCCCACGCCGACCAGCATGACCAATAGCTTTGGCCGCTGCGGCGGCGCGATCAGCCAGGGGTGCGCGCGTCGGAACGCCACCTCCAGCGCCAGCGCCGCCATCGCCATCACCATGACGTTGATCAACAGCAGGCCCGCCCCCAGCGCAATCTGAACCAGCATGGCAACCCTTCTGGACTATGCGCCCCTCAGACCTTATCTCACAACCATCATGGTGGAAAAATCCGATCCCAACTCAAAACTCATCGCCGAGAATCGGCGTGCGCGTTTCGATTACCACATCGAAAGCGATCTTGAGGCTGGCATCATGCTTTTGGGCTCGGAAGTCAAAAGCCTGCGGCAGGGCGGGTCAAACATCGCCGAAAGCTACGCCTCGGTTGAGGGTGGAGAGCTTTGGCTGATCAACGGCTACATCGCCCCCTACCTGCCCGCCAAGACCTGGGGCCATGACGAACGCCGCCGCCGCAAGCTGTTGGTTTCGCGCAAGGAACTGTCCCGCCTGTGGAATGCCGTCGGCCGCGAAGGCATGACCATCGTGCCGTTGAAGATGTATTTCAACGACAAGGGCATGGTGAAGCTGAAGCTGGGCATCGCCAAGGGCAAAAAGCAGGCGGACAAGCGCGAAACCAGCGCCAAGCGCGACTGGGACCGCCAGAAGGCGCGGATCATGAAGCAGAACCACCAGGGCTGAAGCCACAATATCCCGTAATTGTTGGCCGAATACACCTTAATCTGGTATGGTTAACGTCACCGGGCAGCAAGTTCGGGGTAATGGCCGGGCCAAGGCATTGGAACCGGCCCAGAGGGAACAGGTGCATTCATGGGTATGGAACTGATCATTCAGATCATTGCGGGTCTGATCGGCGGCAACGCTGCTGGGGCCGGGATGAAGGGCCTCAGCCTTGGCACGGCGGGCAATTCGGTTGCAGGTGCAGTCGGTGGCGGCCTTGGCGGGCTTTTGATGGGCATGCTTGGCGGTGACGCCGGGGCTGCGGCGGGTGCGGTTGCCAACCTTGACTTTGCGGCGATCATCCAGTCGGTCGCGGGCGGCGGTATCGGGGGCGCGGTGCTGACCGCCATTCTTGGAATGGTGAAGAAAGCCCTCGTGAAGTAACGACTTGAAGTAGCGATCCGGCAAAGGCTGGACGCGGGGCCATCCGCCCTGCGTCCAACACTTGGCCCCAACACTTGGCTCCAGCATGCAGATGCGCCCTTGCGCGCGCTTGCGTCCTGCCATTGCCCACGGCTATACCCCGGTGATCCCCGGGAGGCCCCACATGACACCATCGCCGCAGGATGACCCCAAGACGCTGGTCTCAACCGACTGGTTGGCCAAACACCTGCGTGATCCCGACCTGCGCATACTGGATGCCAGCTGGTATCTGCCCGATGCCGGCCGCGACGCGCGGGCCGAGTATCAGGCCGCCCATATCACCGGCGCACGGTTCTTTGACATTGATGAGATTTCGGACCAGCGCTCCAGCCTGCCACACATGGCGCCGCCGCCGGAAAAGTTCATCAGCCGGATGCGCGCGATGGGCGTGGGTGACGGGCATCAGGTCGTGGTCTATGACGGCGCGGGGATCTTCAGCGCCGCCCGCGTCTGGTGGACCTTCCGGCTGATGGGAAAGGTGGATGTGGCCGTTCTGGACGGTGGTTTGCCCAAATGGCTGGCCGAAGGCCGCGAGGTTGAGGATATGCCCCCCATCGTCCGCGACCGTCACATGACCGTGTCGCGCCAGAACCACATGGTCAAGGATGTGACCCAGGTCGCCCATTCGGCCAAACTGGCCGAGGCTGAGATCCTGGATGCCCGCAGCGCCGCCCGCTTCAGGGGTGAGGCGCCCGAACCCCGGCCCGGCCTGCGGTCAGGCCATATCCCGGGCTCAAAGAACCTGCCCTTTGCCGAGGTGCTGAACCCCGACGGCACGATGAAACCGCCCGCCGGACTGAAAGCCGTTTTTGCGGCAGCGGGTGTGGACCTGACCAAACCCGCGATCACCACCTGCGGGTCCGGCGTGACGGCGGCGGTCCTGTCGCTGGCGCTGGAACGGATCGGGCATCGCAACCATTCGCTCTATGACGGCAGTTGGTCCGAGTGGGGCATGTATGACGACCTGCGCGTCGCAACCGGGCCATAGGCCAGAGGACACCATGCTTGAAACCCTGAACCCCCAGCCGCAGGACAAGATCCTGCAACTGATCGCCCTGTATCGAGACGACCCAAGGACGACGAAGATCGACCTTGGCGTCGGCGTCTACAAGGACGCGACCGGCCTGACCCCGGTAATGCGCGCGGTCAAAGCCGCCGAGAAAAAGCTGTGGGAAGTTGAGACAACCAAGACCTACACCGGTCTGGCAGGTGAGCCCGCCTACAATGCCGCCATGGTGCGGATGATTCTGGGCGACGGTTTCAGTGACCGCGCCGCCTCGGTCGCCACGCCGGGCGGGACGGGTGCCATCCGGCAGGCGCTGGAGCTGATCCGCATGGCCAACCCTGCGGCGAAGGTCTGGCTTTCGGCGCCGACCTGGCCCAACCATCCGTCGATCATCAAATACCTTGGCATGCCGATGGCCGAGTACCGGTATTTCGACATTGCCACCTCGGGCATCGACTTTGCCGGTCTGATGGCCGACCTTGAGGGTGTCGCGGCCGGGGATGCCGTTCTTTTGCACGGTTGCTGCCACAACCCAACGGGCGCGAACCTTGATGCCGGCCAGTGGGATCAGGTGATCGCGCTTTTGCAGCGCAAGGGCGCGGTGCCATTCGTCGACCTCGCCTACCAGGGTTTCGGCGACGGGCTTGAGGAAGATGCCGCCGCAACCCGCAAGGTCGCGGCCGCTTTCCCTGAGGTGTTGATTGCCGCCAGCTGCTCAAAAAACTTCGGCATCTACCGTGAGCGGACGGGGATCCTGGTGGCGCTGACCTCGCCCGACCGCAAGGCCGTGGTGCAAGGCAACCTCAACTTCCTGAACCGGCAGAACTACAGCTTTCCGCCTGACCACGGCGCGCGGCTGGTGACGATGATCCTTGAGGATGCTGCCCTGACGGCGGAATGGAAGGCCGAGCTGGAGGAGGTCCGCCAGAACATGCTGACCCTGCGCCAGTCCCTGGCGGATGAGCTGCGCCGCGCCACCAACCTGGACCGGTTCGATTTTGTCGCCGATCATCGGGGCATGTTCAGCCGGCTGGGCCTGACCGAGGCGCAGGTGAACCGTCTGCGGGATGACTACGGAATCTACATGGTCGGCGACAGCCGGATCAACATCGCCGGCCTGAACGCCCGCACCGTGCCAATCCTTGCCGCAGCGATTGCGCAAGTGCTGGGCTGACGCGCCAAAGTCGTTAACGCAACGCGGCGGGCCTGTGGTAACATCCGGCCCGCAGCCCCTGCCCTGGCTGCACATTGATTCCGGTTTCGGCGCAGCCTTGGGGTGCGTTGACTGCGACACACAGGGCAGACAGCAGCCAGCGTTCCCTTCAATTTTGCAAGGGATCAGACAAATGTCATTCTATCTTTACCAGATGTCCTACACGACCGATGCAGTGAAGGCGCTTGTTGCCAACCCGTCCGACCGCGAGGCCGCCGCGCGCAAGCTTATCGAAGGTCTGGGCGGCAAGCTGCACCACTTTTTTTTCGCGTTCGGCCAGCATGACGTGATCTGCCTGGTCGAAGGGCCTGATGATCAGATGATGGCCGCAGGTGCCATGGCTGTCGCCGCGTCGGGGGCGGCGTCATCATCCTCGACCATCAAGCTGATGACAGCAGCCGAGGCGATGGGCGCGATGCAAAAGGCAGGCAAGGCCATAGGCACCTACCGCCCGCCGATGGGCTGACAAGGAAACGGCCCGCAAAAAAGGCCCTCGCGGGCCGTTGTCCCTTGGCGGCACAGTGCCGCTGTCGGCCTGAACGGTGCCTAACGTGACGCCCGCCACACCGCCAGCAGCCCCGCCGCAGCGATCATCGCCATCCCGGCAAAGCCGGCCACGTCGGGGATCTGGGCAAAGACCAGCCAGCCCAGAACCGTCGCAAAGGCGATGTGCATGTAGTTGACCGGGGCCAGCACCGCAGGGGGTGCCTCACGATAAGCGCTGGTGAACATCAGGTGCCCCGCCGTCGCCAGCGCCCCCAGCGCCACCATCAGGCCGATGTCGCGCGCGCCCGGCAGCGGCCCGATGCCCTGCCCAAATCCCAGGACGACCACCAGCCCGCAGAACACAGCCGATCCCACCAGCGCGGTGTGAAACATCAGCGCCATCGTCGTTTCGGTTCGCGCCAGCACCCGTGTCAGCAAATGATACCCCGTCGCCAGCACCGCATTTCCCAGCGTCAGCGCCACGCCCCAAGGATCAAGGCCGCTGCCCGGCCGTGCCACCATCAGGACGCCGGCAAAGCCCAAGGCCGCGCCGATCCAGCCCCAGCCATTCACCCGCTCGCCCAACAGCGGACCCGAGGCCAGCATCACCAAGACCGGCGTGATGTAGATGATCGCCACCGTCTCGGCCACCGGCATCACCCGCAGCGCCATCAGCATCAGGATGGATGCCAGCGCCAGACAGGTGCCCCGCAAGACCACCAGCCCCGTCCGCCGCGTCTGCCACAGTGCGGCCCTGTGACGCGGCCACATCACCGCCGTGACGATCCCCAGATTGACCGTATAGCGCGCCGCAAGGATCACGGTGACGGCATGCAGCACCGCCAGATGCTTGCCCAGCGTATCGGCCAGCGCGAACAGAAAGGTCGCCCCCACCACCAACGCCACCCCGCGCAGCGGATTTCCGGCAGCGGTCATGTTCGTGTTCCCTTGCCTGCCGGTCAAACCTTCAGCGCCACCAGCACCGCACCCGCTGCAATCAGCGCCACGCCAGCCCAGTTCGTGGCCGACAATCGCTCACCCAGGAAGATCGCGGCGAAGATGGCAACCATCACCACGCTCAGCTTGTCGATCGGGGCCACACGCGACGCATCGCCCAGCTTCAGCGCCCGAAAGTAGCACAGCCATGACGCCCCGGTGGCCAGCCCCGACAGGGTGATTGCGGCCAGCGTTTTCCACGGCACCGCCGCCGGGTTCTGCCATTGGCCGGTCGCGGCAACGAGGGCCGACAGCACCGCAAGCACCACCAGCGTCCGCAAGAGGGTCATGTAATCCGGGGGCAGGTCACTGACCCCAATCTTGGCGAAAATCGCAGTCAGGGCGGCAAACACCGCAGACAGCACCGCCCAGAATTGCCAGCTGTCCGTCATGCTGATCCCCTACCAGCCGTTCCTTCGGGAATGCTATTCGCTGTCACCGGCACCGGCCAGCCCCAAAAGCGAACGGCCCGCGGGGGGAGGATCCCGCGGGCCGTCGTCGTGTCGGTGGCAGGACGGGAGGAGGTGCCCCGCCACCGTTGAACAGCGTTTTAGTTGTGGTAGGCCTGCTCGCCATGGCTGGAAAGGTCCAGACCCTGACGCTCAGTGTCGCCATCCACCCGCAGGCCGATGGTCATGTCGATCGCCTTGAACAGGATGTAGGACACGACACCGGACCAGACGATGGTGATCAGCACGCCTTCGATCTGGATCCAAAGCTGTGCCATCATCGCATAGTCGTCGCCCTTCACGCCGCCGAAGGCAGCGGCCGAAAAGACGCCGGTCAGCACCGCACCGATGATCCCGCCGATGCCATGGATGCCGAAGACGTCCAGGCTGTCGTCGTATTTCATCTTCTGCTTCACCACCGTGACGAAGAAGTAGCACACGGCCGACGCGATCACACCAAGCAGGATCGCGCCCATCGGGCCAATCGTGCCACAGGCCGGCGTGACGGCGACAAGACCCGCCACCATGCCCGAAGCTGCGCCCAGCATAGAGGCTTTGCCGCGCTGCATCCCTTCCAGCCCTGCCCAGGCCAGCGTTGCCGCTGCCGTTGCGATGAAGGTGTTGATCATCGCCAGCGTGGCACCGCCGTTGGCCTCAAGGTTGGAACCGACGTTGAAGCCGAACCAGCCGACCCACAGCATCGATGCACCAACCATGGTCAGCACCATCGAATGGGGTGCCATGTTGTCCTTGCCGAAACCGACGCGCGGCCCGATGACAAGGCAGCCGACCAGCGCCGCGATCCCGGCGTTGATGTGCACGACCGTGCCGCCGGCAAAGTCGATGGCACCCTTCACAAAGAGATAGCCGTTGGCATCCCAGACCATGTGGGCAATCGGGAAGTATGAGAACGTCCCCCACAGGACCGAAAAGATCAGGACGGCCTTGAACTTCACCCGCTCGGCAAAGGCGCCGATGACCAGCGCGGGCGTAATCGCCGCGAAGGTCATCTGGAAAACGATGAACAGGTATTCCGGAATGACGTATCCCGCGCTGAAGGTTGCCGACATGCTGTCGACCGTGACGCCCGACAGGAACAGCTTGGCCGTGCCGCCCCACCAAGGTGAGGTGGACCCGCCAAAGGCGAAGGAATAGCCGTAGATCACCCAAACGATCATCATCACGCAGGCGATGACGGTGGTCTGCATCAGGACCGACAGCATGTTCTTCGACCGAACCAGGCCGCCGTAGAACAGCGCGAGGCCCGGGATCGTCATGAAGAGAACCAGAACGGATGACATCATCATCCAGCTCACATCGCCCTTGTCCATGACAGGAACGACTTCTGCCACCACTTCGGCGGTTTCGGCCGTTGCCTCTTGCGCCCAGGCGGGCAGGCTGGCGAACAAGGACGCACCCAGCGCGCCAAGGCCAGCGAATTTCATAAGTTTGCTCATGTCGGTGATTTCCCCTTCCCCACGCGCATCACAGCGCATCGTCATCGGTTTCGCCGGTGCGCACCCGCACAGCGTGTTCTACGTCGAGGACGAAAACCTTTCCGTCACCGATCTTGTCGGTCTTTGCCGTCTTCTGGATCGTCGTGACGACCTGATCGGCAAGCGCATCGCTGACGACGATCTCCAGCCGGACCTTCGGCACGAAGTTCACGGCATATTCAGCGCCGCGATAGATTTCAGTGTGGCCCGACTGGCTGCCGAACCCCTTGATCTCGGTGACCATCATGCCACGCACGCCGATGGCGGTCAGTGCTTCACGGACCTCCTCCAGCTTGAACGGCTTGATTGCTGCAATGATGAGCTTCACATTCTTCCCCTTCTGTCTTTTGGCAGGCACCCTGGGGTGGGACCCTCGACCGTGATCAGGCCGGGCAATGCAGGCGCAGCACAAGATGCCGGCCACGCTTCCGTGATGGCTTTTTGGGCTTTATGTCTAAATATTGTGCTTATTTTCGTGAACGCCTTAAAATTAGGCGTTTGTGTAAGCCGAATCGTAACCGCCCTGCCTTCGCTTTCCCGGGAAAGCTGCTATTGTGAACGCCAATCGGGCCGAAAACCGGCCATCGTCACCAATGGCGGGCAGTAGGCATGGCAGCAGGTAAGCGGGGGCAACGCCCCCTTGTCGCGGACAGGCGATATTCGTCGGGCAGCGCGACGGCTGCCTCAGGCGGGCCGCGCAAACCTGCGGCACCCAAACCCCCGCGCAAGGCCAGCCACCCGCGCAAACCCCGGCGACAGCACGGGCTGATCCTGGGCAGCATCCTGTTCGTGTGGCGCGCGCTTTGGGCCGTTGCGTGGCGCGCGACTGCGATCAGCGCTTTGGTGCTGGCGGGGATCGTCTACTACTTCTACGCCCAGCTGCCCCCGGTGGCCGACCTGATCGACGGCCGCGCCCGTGGGTCCGTCACGCTGCAAGACCGTGAGGGCACCGTTTTCGCCTGGCGCGGGGAAACCTTCGCCGACATCTCATCCGCCAGCGTTTCGCCCTATCTGCACGACGCCGTGGTCGCGACCGAAGACAAGCGCTTTTACTGGCATTTCGGCATCTCGCCCCGCGGTATCGCCAGCGCGGTCCGCATCAACCTTGCCGAAGGTCGTGGCCCGCTAGAGGGCAACGGCGGGTCGACCATCACCCAGCAGGTGGCGAAACTGCTGTGCCTTGGCGTCGCCTATGATGCGACCCAGTGGGAATCCGAGGCTGACTACGAGAGGGACTGCCGTCAGGGCGGCATCTGGCGCAAGCTGAAAGAAGTGCCCTTCTCTATGGCGATGGAGACGAAATACACCAAGGAAGAGATCCTGACGATCTACTTCAACCGCGCCTATCTTGGGGCCGGCGCCCGTGGATTTGAAGCCGCCGCCCAGCGCTATTTCGGCAAGTCGGCAAAAGACGTGACGCCGGCCGAGGCGGCAATGCTGGCGGGGCTTCTGAAAGCGCCCTCCACCTTCGCCCCCACTGGCAGCATGGAGCGCGCCACCGGCCGCGCCGCCGTGGTCATCGGGCTGATGGAGGATCAGGGCTATCTTACCGCAACTGAGGCCGAGGAAGCCCGCCAGAACCCCGCGCGCCTGTCCGAGGCCGCCAAGCAGAAATCCGGCGGCTACTTTGCCGACTGGGTGATGGAAACCACGCCCGACTATCTGGCGCGGGACACGACTGAAGATGTAATCATTGAAACCACCCTCGATCAGGACCTGCAGAAAAGCGCCGAAGAGGCACTGGCCTACATCTTCTCCGAGAAGGTCAAGGACGGCTCCAAGGCCCAAGCCGCGATCGTGGTGATGAGCGCGGATGGCGCGGTGCGTGCCATGGTCGGCGGGCGGAACATCCCCAACGCGGGCGATTTCAACCGCGCGACGCAGGCCTTGCGGCAAACCGGATCCACCTTCAAACCCTTCATCTATGCCGTTGCGATGGATCTGGGCTACAGCCCGCTCGACTATGTCGATGACACGCCGCTTTGCCTTTACACCCCCGGATCGGGTGACTGGTGCCCGCAGAACTATGACCGCGAATTCAAGGGTCAGATCACCCTGACCCAGGCCCTTGCCGAAAGCCGCAACATTCCGGCGGTCCGCGTGTCCGAGGCGGTGGGCCGTGACCTTGTGAAACAGGTCGCCACCGATTTCGGTCTGGCGCAGAACTTTGCCGACGGCCCGGCCCTTGCGCTTGGTGTGTCGGAATCGACGCTCATCGACATGACCGGCGCCTTTGCAGGCATCCTCAACGGCGGGTCGTCCGTTACCCCTTACGGGCTGAACGCGCTGCGGCTTAAAGGGATGGATGAGCCCCTTTTCGGCGCAGGCGGTGGTATTGGCGAACGGGTGATCTCTGAAAACGCCGCCCACGCCCTGACCTACATGATGCATGAGGTGCTGCAATCAGGCACTGGCGGCCGCGCCCGGCTGGATGACCGTCAGGCCGCGGGCAAGACCGGCACCACCCAAAGCGCGCGGGATGCCTGGTTCGTGGGCTTCACCGCCGATTACGTGGTGGGCGTCTGGATGGGCTATGACGACAATAGCCCCTTGACCGGTGTGACGGGCGGCGGCCTGCCCGCCGAAATCTGGCATGAGGTGATGCTGCGCATCAACGAAGGCCTGCCCGCCAAGCCCCTCAACATGGACTTTGGCCCGTCAGCCTTTGTGCCCTACTCCAATACCACCGGCGCCAACAGCGGCGGGGCGGTGGCCCCCGAAGACGTGCCCTATTTCGACGACCCCAACGCCCCGGCCTATGATGGCGAATTTTACGAACAACCGCTGCCCGAGGCGATGACCGCCCCCATGCCCGGCGAGGTGATCCTGCTGGACGGTCCGCCACCACCGGGCGCAGAGCTGCTTGGGCCGGTGGAAAATGACCTTGCCAGCCAGATCAACCGGCTTCTGGGCAACGGCAACTAGGCCTTTTGTCAGGACTGGACGGCCGGGCTGTCCAGCGCCCGCCCCCCGCCTTAGCCCCCGCCTTACAGCGAGGCCATATCCACGATCAGCCGGTCAAGATCACCGCCACGCTGGTCCAAAAGCGCGCCAACTTCGGTCCGCTCAGACGCCAGCATGTTCACGCCTTCGATGATGATGTTGAAAAACAGGCTTTTGCCGGCCTTGTCGCTGACATGCCAGCGCACCTCGAACGGCGAGGATCCCTTCAGATAGGCGGTCGAGACCACCTCAAAATAGCTTTTCAGCGCGCGGGCTTCGTTGACCTCGATCCGCCCGCCGATGAATTCGCGGAAGCGGCGGCCGTATTTGCGGCTGATGTAGCCCTGAAAGGCCTTGGTGAACGCCGAAAGCTGCGCCTTTGAGGCCTGACGTGCTGACGGACCCAGGGCTGATCGGGCAATGGTCGGAACATCGGCATAGCGGGCGAACAGCTGCTCAAAATCCCGCAGCATGGCACCTTCACCCTTGCCGGAACTGATGATGCTGTTGATGTCGGCGACGGTCTTGTCAACCAGCGTGCGCGCCTGATCCACCGTCAGCGCGGACGCGCCACGGGGCAGGGCCAGTACGGCCAATCCGGCAAACAGACCCGCGACAAAGCCACGGCGCGAAAGGGGGGTGTCATTCGGCATAGGGGTCCTCATAGGGGTCGATAAACCCATCATCTGCGGCGCCGTCTGCGGCTGGAACGTCTCGCCCAAGCTCGAACCGGCGGTTCTGCAGGTACAAAAGCCGCGCCTGGGCATAGCTGTCTGCACTATCATATAGGACCGATTCCACAGTTTGTGAGAAGCGGTCCCGGTCACCAAGCCGTGAGAATATCGAGATCGCCGTCGCCGCCATCGCCTCACGCTCGGGCAAGGCCATCCGGACGGGGTTCAGCGCCGCATCCACCACCGCGCCCACAGTATCCCGCGCGGTCGAGGGGCCGGCAAAGGGCAGCTCGACATAGACGCCTTCGCCCACGCCCCAGACGTGCAGCGTCTCACCAAAATCGGTCGGCTTGCCCGGTAGCCCGATCGCGGTTGAGGCGTCAAAAAGGCCGCCCACCCCCATCGTCAGGTTGACCGCCAGCCGCAGCGTGTTCTGCGCCGCATCGCCGATCCGGAACTGCAGAAGATTGTTCGCAATATCCCCCGGCAGGTCCAGCGTGCCGGCCACGTTGCCAACGACGCGCTGCACAGGCTCTGGGATGACCGACCCGTAACCCTTGGACGCAGGCCCCACCAGCGCGCGGTCCAGCCCAAGATTGAACGCATGCACGCTGCGGTTTGTCGCCTCATAGGGGTCGTTGATCCCATCCGGGCCGGGCGCACCTGCGCATGCGCCAATGGCAGAGAAGGCCGCCGCCAGCGCCGAATTCCGCATCGCCCTTGCCGACATCAATGAAATCTTCAGACCCATCATCCTAATGTCCCGCTACCTGCAAATACAAAGCATAGCCCCGCAGGGCGGTTGACAAGGCATAAGTCCCGGACTTGCCGATGACAACGCCCAAGCGCGGCCACGGTTCCGCGGCTGGCGGGATGACGCCCAAGGGAACCAAGGATGGCACAGGCGACCCCCATCGACCCTGCCCCCGGTCTGGCCGAACTGGCCACCGCCCGTGCCGCCCTGACAGGCGCGGTGGCAATGGCCTTTGTCTTTTCGGCCTTCGTCAACCTGCTGATGCTGACCGCGCCGCTTTACATGCTGCAGGTCTATGACCGTGTTCTTGCCTCACGCTCGACCGAGACGCTGGTGGCGCTTTCGCTGCTGGCCAGCTTCCTGTTTCTGCTGATGGGCGTCTTGGATCATGCCCGCAGCCGCATCATGGCGCGCGTGGGCGCGCGCTTGCAAACCGCGCTGGATGCACGGGTGCTGGAGGCCGCCTTTCGCCGCCTGACGCTTGCGCCGCAGGATACCGCCGCCCTTGCCGCCCAGCATGACCTTGACGCCCTGGCGCGGTTCTGGGCCTCTCCCGTGTTTCTGGCGCTGCTTGACGCGCCTTGGACACCGCTGTTTCTGGCCGCGCTTTTTGTCTTTCATCCCTGGCTTGGCTGGTTCGCCATTGCTGGCGGTCTGGTCCTGATCGCGGTCACCTGGGCCAACAAGCGCATGACGGACCGGCCGCTTGGCACCGCCACCCTCGCCGCCCTTGCTGCCGACCGTGAGGCTGAGGCGATGAAAGCCGAGGCTGAGGTTATTCAGGCCCTTGGCATGTCACCCGCCGCCTTTGCCCGCTGGCAAAAGGGGCGCAGCCGCGCCATGCTTGCCGGCCTTATGGCCGCCGATACCGCAGGCGGCTGGTCGGTCCTGTCGCGCACCTTCCGGCTTTTCCTGCAATCTGCGATGCTTGGCCTTGCCGCCTGGCTGGTGCTGCGGGGCGGGCTTTCGGCGGGTGCGATGGTCGCGGCTTCGGTGCTGATGGGGCGCGCGTTGCAGCCGGTGGAACAGGCGGTCAGCCAATGGTCCACCGTCACCCGGGCGATGCAGGCCAAGGCCCGGCTCGCCGACCTTCTGGCCCGCACGCCGCCTGCAGCGCCCCGCACGCCCCTGCCCCGCCCTGACGCGCGGGTTGAGGTGCAGGGCCTGACCGTCATCCCCCCCGGTGCCACCGCCCCTACCCTGCGCGCCGTCAGCTTCACGCTGGCGCCGGGGCAGGCGATGGGCGTCATCGGCCCCTCGGGTGCGGGGAAATCAAGCCTGGCCCGCGCGCTGGTCGGGGTGTGGCGGCCCACGGCGGGGCGCATCCGGCTGGGCGGGGCCACGCTTGACCAGTATGATCCCGCCACCCTTGGCAAGTGGATTGGCTACCTGCCCCAGCGCGTGGCGCTCTTTGACGCCACTGTGGCCGAGAATATCGCCCGCCTTCAGCCAGATGCCGACCCGGAGCGCATCATGACCGCCGCGCGCGCCGCCGCCGCGCATGACATGATCCTGCAACTGCCGGGCGGCTATGACACCCGGCTGTCGCCCGGGGGCAGCCGTCTGTCGGGCGGCCAGATCCAGCGGCTTGGCCTTGCGCGCGCGCTTTTTGGAGCTCCGGTGCTGCTGATCCTGGATGAACCCAACGCCGCCCTCGACACTGACGGCGCGCAGGCGCTGAACAGCGCCGTCCGCGCGGCCAAGGCAGCCGGGGCGGCGGTTGTTCTGATGGCGCACCGGCCTGCCGCGTTGCAGGAATGTGATCTGCTGATGGTGCTGAAGGATGGCGCGGTAACAGCCTTTGGCCCGCGTGACACCGTCCTGCGCGAAGCGGTCAAGAACGCGGGCGATGTGGCCCGCTCGCTGGGGGCCACCGGATGACTTCGCTTTCTGTCCGCGGACCAGTCCTGATCGGGCTTGCGGCCCTTCTGACGCTTGTGGCGGGCTTTGGCCTTTGGGCAACCCAGGCCCGCCTTGCCGGGGCCATCATCGCCGAGGGTCAGGTCGCGGGCCAAGGCGACCGTCAGGTTGTGCAGCACCCGCAAGGTGGCGTCGTCAACACCATCCTTGTCAAGGATGGGGACAGTGTTGCTGCGGGCGATATCCTTTTGCAGCTGGACGACCGCGCCTTGCAGTCTGAGCTTCGGATCGTGCAGGACCGCCTTTCCGAACTTGCCGCCCGCGCGGCCCGGCTGACCGCTGAACGCGACGGCATGGCCCGGCCCGACTACCCGCCCGATCTTCTGGCGCTTGCCGCCACCTCGCCCCAGATCGATGCGCAGATCGACGGGCAGGACCGCCTTTTCGCGGCCCGCCGTGCCACGCTGCATGACACCCGTGACCAGCTGCAGCGCCGGATCGCCCAGATGGCCGCAGAAACTGACGGCATCATCGCCCAGCGCGCCGCGCTGGAAACCCAGGCCTCGCTGATCGCGCAAGAGACGGCCAGCCAGCAAACCCTGCTGGACAAGGGCCTTGTGCCTCAAACCACCCTCTTTGCCCTTCGTCGCGAAGGCGCGCGTCTGCAAGGCCAGATGGGTGAGCTGACAGCCACCCTCGCCCGCACCCGCGACCAGATGACTGAGGTTGAGATTCAGATCAGCGCCCTGCTGACCCGCCAACGCGAAGAGGCGGCGACCGAATTGCGCGACATCGGTCCGGTGATGCTTGAGCTGAGCGAAACCCGTCATGGCCTGCAGGACCGGATTTCCAACCTTGCGATCCGCGCACCGGCCAGCGGCATCGTTCTTGGCCTTGCCGTGACCACGCCGCAGGCCGTTCTGCGCGCGGCGGAACCCGCCCTCTACATCGTGCCGCAGGATCGGCCCCCCGTGATCACCGCCCGCATCCCCCCCTTGCAAGTCGATGCCGTGGCGGTGGGGCAAGCGGTTGACCTGGTGTTTCCCGCCTTTCCGGCCTTTGACACCCCGCGCCTGTCGGGGCGGGTGACCATGGTTTCGGCTGATGCGCTGACCGATCCGCAAACCGGCCTTGCGCAGTATCTTGCGACGGTGGAGCTTCTTCCGGGCGAACGCGCCCGCCTTGGCAACCGCGCGCTGTTGCCGGGCATGCCGGTTGACGTGTTCCTGAAAACCGGCAGCCGCACCCCCCTCGCCTACCTGCTGGAGCCGTTCACCGCCTACTTCACCCGCGCCCTGCGCGAAAGCTGACGTGGCCGCCGCGCGCGCCCCCAAGCCCAAGCAATCGCTGCCTATTCCAGACCCCGCTCTGTCATGTCCTTGTAATGATTGGATTGGCAAACTGCCCCTGCATGGGACACCCCTTGCCCAGCCCCAGCGCGCGCGATAGCGTCCCGTTGAAACTGAAAGGACCCCGTCCCATGCACCCGATCGAAGAGCGCCTCGCCAGCCACGGCATCACCCTTCCCGTCGCCCCCGCACCCGCCGCCAACTATGTGCCCTTCGTGGTGACCGGAAACCTGGTCCATATTTCCGGCCAGATCAGCCAGAACGAAGCCGGCCTGATCAAGGGCCGTCTGGGAGAGGATCTTGCCGTCGAACAGGGGGCAGACGCTGCGAAACGCTGCGCCATCTCGATCCTTGCCCAGCTTAAGGCGGCCTGTGGGGGCGACTGGTCCCGCCTGTCGCGCGCGGTCAAACTGGTTGGATTCGTGAACTCCACCCCCGATTTCACGGACCAGCCCAAGGTCATCAACGGCGCGTCCGACTTTCTGGTCGCCGTCCTCGGCGATGCTGGACGCCACGCCCGCTCTGCCGTTTCGGCGGCCTCGCTTCCCCTCGGCGTCGCGGTTGAGATTGAAGCGATATTTGAGCTGAAATGACCCGCATCCCCCTGCCGCACGCCTTTCTGGACCACCCCATCGCCCACCGCGCCCTGCATGACCGCGCCACTGGCCGCATCGAAAACTCTGCCTCTGCAATCCGCGCGGCGGTTGAAGCAGGCTATGGGATCGAGATCGACCTTCAGCTTTCGCTGGACGGCATCGCCATGGTCTTTCATGACGAAAACCTGGACCGGCTGACCGCTGAAACCGGCCCCGTGACCGCCCGCACCGCCGCCAATCTGGCCAGCATCTGCCTGACCGACAGCACCGACACCATTCCCACCCTCACCGATGTCCTGACCCTGATTGCTGGCCGCGTACCCCTGCTGATCGAGATCAAGGATCAGTCCCAGACCATGGGCCCCACTGACGGACTTCTTGAGGCGGCAACCGCCACCGCCCTGCAAGGCTACTCCGGGCCCGTCGCGGTGATGTCCTTCAACCCGTCCGCCATTCACCACATGTCCCGCCTCGCGCCCGAGGTTCCCCGCGGCCTCACGACCTCGGCCTATGACCCCGACGACTGGGCCCCCCTGCCCGAGGACACCTGCGCCCGCCTGCGCGACGTCCCCGATTATGAGGCGACCGGTTCCAGCTTCGTCAGCCATGAGGCGGCTGATCTGTCCCGGCCCCGCCTGACCGACCTCAAGGCCCAGGGCGCCACCATCCTGTGCTGGACCATCCGCTCGCCCGAGGCCGAGGCACAAGCCCGCCATGTCGCCGACAATGTCACCTTTGAAGGCTACCGCCCCGACTTTCCGGCATGACGCCCCCTATTGCAGCTTGACGCCAGCCTTTCCAAGGCCAGTTGCTGATTTTTGACACATGCCTAGCGGGGGTGCGGGGGGTGCAAAACCCCGGCACGACGCCCGCGAAGGGAGCCCGCGATGGCCGACCTGACGCTCCTTGAGTCCCTGACAGAGATCCCGGCCGCCGCCTGGGATGCCATCGCCGCGCCTGAACAGGCGACCGGCCGCCCGCTAGACCCCTTCACCACCCACCGCTTTCTCTTGGCGCTGGAGGCGTCGGGTTCCACCGGCCCCGGAACCGGCTGGCAGGCCCGGCCGCTTGTCTTGCGTGAGGGTGACCGCCTCCTTGCGGCAACGCCGCTTTACGTCAAGACCCACAGCCAGGGTGAGTACATCTTCGATCATGGCTGGGCTGATGCCTTGGATCGGGCGGGCGGGCGCTACTATCCCAAGCTGCAGATCGCCGTCCCCTTCACCCCCGCCACCGGCCGCCGTTTCCTTGGCGCGCCCGAATACCGTGAGACGCTGCTGCGCGCGACCATCGGTGTGGCGACGCAAAACCAGCTGTCCTCGCTGCACGCCACCTTCTGCACCGAAGATGAGGCGATGGCGCTTGAGGGCATCGACGGCACGCTGCACCGCGTCACCCAGCAGTTTCACTGGCTGAACCGGGGCTACGGCACGTTTGACGATTTCCTGGCGGACCTCTCCAGCCGCAAGCGCAAGATGATCCGCAAGGAACGGGAAACGGCGCAGGGTCGCGGCCTGACGATCCGCGCCCTGACCGGCGACGCGATCGAGCCCGCCCATTGGGATGCCTTCTGGCAATTCTATCAGGATACCGGGGCGCGGAAATGGGGCACGCCTTACCTGACGCGCAAGGCCTTTGCCCAACTGCATGACACGATGCGCGACGACATGCTTCTCGTCCTCGCCTTTGACGGTGGCCGCCCGGTGGCAGGCGCGCTGAACTTCATCGGCCGCGAAACGCTTTTTGGCCGCTACTGGGGCTGCGTCGAGGATCACCCCTGCCTGCATTTCGAATTGTGCTACTATCAGGCCATTGACTGGGCCATCGCCAACGGCCTGCAACGGGTTGAGGCGGGGGCGCAGGGCGAACACAAGCTGGCCCGCGGCTATCTGCCGGTGGAAACCCATTCCTTGCACTGGATCGCCGATCCTGCTTTCCGCAAGGCCGTCGCGCGCTATCTTGAGGCAGAGCGGAAAGCCGTCGGTCAAGAGATTGACGTTCTGACCGCCTATGGCCCGTTCCGACGCAGCGAGGGCCACGACTGACACCGCAAAAGGGGGACCCCCGATGGCTGACCTGCTTCCGATGAAAGACCGCGCCACCCAGCTTGCCCCCTTGGCCGAAACCGGCTGGGCGGCGGTTCCGGGCAAGGATGCGATCCGCAAGGTTTTGAAGTTCAAGAACTTCTCTGAAGCCTGGGGTTTCATGTCCCGCGCGGCGCTGGCGGCGGAAAAGCTGAACCACCACCCCGAATGGAAGAATGTCTACAACGTGGTGGACGTGACCCTGACCACGCATGACTGCCACGGCCTCAGCCAGCTGGACATCGACCTTGCCCGCGCGATGGACAAGATGTCCCCTGCCGCCGAGGTGCAGCACAATCACGGCGAACCCGTCATGTCGCTTTGCGAAGTGAACGCCCGCAAGGCGTAGAACCCCAGCGCGAGGAAAAGCGCATCTGCGCTTTGACGAGGCAAAAGGAATGCCTGTGCAAAGCTTGGCTTTGCACAGGCTCCGGTCAAAAACCGCTGGTCAGATTTGCGACAGCAGGTGCTCCCCGGCCGAGATTTCGCACCCCGTCCCGGTTTCCGGGTTGAACTGCGTGACCACCCCATCCTCGACCAGCGCCGAATAGCGCTTTGACCGGGCAAAGAACCCCAGCGGCGGCACGTCAAAGGTCATGCCGATGGCCTTGGTGAACGACGCATCGGCATCGCCCAGCATGGTGATCCCGGCGGCAGTGGCCCCTGTCGCCTCGCCCCAGGCTTGCATCACGAAGGGGTCGTTGACCGACACGCAGATGATCTCGTCCACGCCCTTTTCGGCAAAGCCCTTGGCGGTGCGGATGAAGCTGGGGACATGCGCGGTAGAACAGGTGCCGGTATAGGCCCCTGGCAGCCCGAAGATCACCACTTTGCGGCCTTTCAGGCGGTCCGCCAGCGGCACCCCTTCGGCCCCATTGGCGCCCATCTGCAACAGCGTGGCCTCCGGCAGTTTCAAACCGATTGCGATTGTCATTTCCCTAATCCCTGGTGCTAGGCGCGTTGCGCTGGTTACAGCTTGGGTTATAGGGTCCGGTGCAAGGGATTCCAGAGGGATACGCGATGCGGGTGGTGATCGTTGGTGCGGGACAGGCCGGGGCGGCCCTTGCGGCCAAGCTGCGGGCGCTGGGGCCTGAAGTGGAAATCGTGATGCTGGGCGATGAACCCGCCCCCCCCTACCAGCGCCCGCCCCTCTCCAAGGCCTATCTCATGGGCGAGATGGACGAAGAGCGTCTCTGGCTCCGCGCCCCGGATTTCTGGGCGGAAAACGGCGTAGACCTGCGGCTGGGTCAGCAGGTAGACGGGATTGACCCGCTGGCGCGGACGCTGACGGTTGGCGGCGTGGCCCTTGGGTATGACCATCTGGCCCTGACCACCGGATCAACTCCGCGCCGCCTGCCTGCGGCCATGGGCGGCGATCTGGCAGGGGTCTACACCGTCCGCACGCTGGCCGATGTCGATGCGATGCGGGATGAGTTTCTGCCCGGTCGCCGGGTCATCATCGTTGGTGGCGGCTATATCGGGCTTGAGGCGGCGGCCGTTGGGTCAAAACTTGGCCTCGGGGTGACCGTGCTTGAGATGGCGCCCCGCATCCTGCAGCGCGTTGCAAGCCCTGAAACCGCAGCCCATGTGCGGGCCCTGCATCAGGCGCATGGGGTGACGCTGCTAGAGGAAACGGGCCTTGAGCGGTTGACCGGCGATACCCGCGTGACCGGGGCCGTGCTGAAGGACGGGCGCAGTCTGCCTGCGGATTTCGTGATTGTCGGTGTGGGCGTGACCCCCAACACCCAGCTTGCCGAACTGGCCGGTCTGACCATCGACAACGGCATTGCCACGGATGCCTTTGGCCGCACCTCCGACCCGGCGATCTGGGCGGCGGGCGATTGCGCGTCTTTCCCGTGGCAGGGTGGGCGGCTGCGGCTGGAATCGGTCGGCAACGCGATCGACATGGCCGAAGTGGTCGCCGCCAACATCCTTGGCGCGGCCCAACCTTATGACGCCAAGCCATGGTTCTGGTCGGACCAGTACGACCTGAAACTGCAGATCGCAGGGCTGAACACCGGCTATACCCATGTCATCACCCGTCCGGGTGAGGGGGGGGCAGTCAGTTTCTGGTACTACCGGAATGATGCCCTGCTGGCGGTTGACGCGATGAACGACGCCCGCGCCTATATGGTAGGCAAGCGGCTGATCGAGAGCGGGAAATCTCCTGATCCACAGATTATCGCCACCGTGCCGGACCTGAAAGCACTGCTCAAGGCATGAGGATCATCGGCGGCTCACGGCGGGGGACGGTGCTGGCCGACATCGGCGCAGGCGATCCGGCGGCGCATCTGCGCCCTACGTCAGACCGCGTGCGTGAGGCGATTTTCAACCTTCTCATCAATGGCACCCACGGCAACCCGGTGCCCGGCGCGGCTGTGCTTGACCTTTTTGCCGGAACCGGCGCCCTGGGGCTTGAGGCGCTTAGCCGGGGCGCGGTGTCGGTGACCTTTGTCGATGATGGCGCCAAGGCGCTGGCCTTGCTGCGTGCCAACATCGCGAAACTGCGGGTTGAAGGTGACACCCGCATCCTGCGCCAGGACGCCCGCCGCCTGCCCCCCAATCCGGGCGCGCCGCATGGTCTGGTGTTCCTTGACCCACCCTATGGCAAGGCGATGGGTGAGGTTGCCCTGACCACCGCCGCAGCCGCTGGCTGGCTTGCCCCCGGCGCGATGATCGTATGGGAGGAAGCCACCCCACCCATACCGCCGCCCGGCTTTGCGCAGATCGACCAGCGCCGCTATGGTGACACGGTGGTCACCCTGCTGCGATGGCCGGGATGACGCCGCGTTCCGCGTGACGACCGAACGCCCACACGCCATGCTGCCGCCAAACCGGAGACGCGCATGACCAGCTATCCCCACCTTCTGGCCCCGATCACCCTTGGCGCCGTAACCTTGCGGAACCGCACGCTGATGGGGTCGATGCATACGGGGCTTGAGGAGACCGGCGACTGGAACCGTGTCGCGGCCTTCTACTCCGCCCGCGCGCGGGGGGGTGCGGGGCTGATCGTGACAGGCGGCATGGCACCCAACCGTGAAGGCGGGGTGTTTCCCGGCGCGGCGGGGCTGTTCACCGATCAGGACATCGCCAACCATGCCCGCCTGACCAACGCCGTCCATGCCGAGGGCGGGCATATCGTGATGCAGATCCTGCATGCAGGGCGTTACGCATACTCCAAGGACTGCGTGGCGCCGTCCGCGGTGAAATCCCCGATCTCGCCCTTTGCCCCGCAGGAACTGGATGAGGCGGGGATCGAAAAGCAGATCTCCGATATCGCCACCGCCGCCGCCCGCGCCATTCAGGCCGGCTATGACGGGGTAGAGGTGATGGGCTCGGAAGGCTATTTCCTGAACCAGTTTCTGGTCACCCACACCAACCGCCGCACCGACCGCTGGGGCGGCGACTACGCCAACCGCATGCGCCTTGCGGTTGAGGTGGTGGCGCGGGTGCGCGCGGCAATGGGGCCGGGGGCGATCTTGATCTACCGCATCTCCTTGATTGATCTGGTGCCAAACGGGTCAAGCTGGGATGAGGTGCTGCAGCTTGCCCGCGCGATTGAAGGCGCAGGCACATCCATCCTGAACACCGGCATCGGCTGGCATGAGGCGCGGGTGCCGACCATTGCCACCTCTGTCCCCCGCGCGGCATTCGCAGACCTGACCGCGCGGCTGCGGCCAGAGGTGTCCATTCCTGTTATCACCTCAAACCGGATCAACACACCCGAGGTGGCCGAGGGGCTGCTTGCGCGCGGGGTTGCCGACATGGTGTCCATGGCGCGGCCCTGGCTTGCGGATGAGGCGTTCATCGTCAAGGCGGCCAGCGGGCGTGCGGCGGAAATCGCACCCTGCATCGCCTGCAATCAGGCCTGCCTTGACCACACCTTTTCCGGCAAGCTGACCTCATGCCTTGTGAACCCCCGCGCCTGCCACGAGACGGAACTGACATACACCCCCACGGCCGCGCCCAAACGTGTGGCAGTGGTGGGGGCAGGGCCTGCGGGCATGATGGCGGCCATCGTTGCTGCCGGGCGGGGCCACAAGGTGACCCTCTTTGACAAGGCAACCCATGTTGGCGGGCAGTTGAACCTGGCCAAACAGGTGCCGGGCAAGGAAGAGTTTCATGGCCTGGTTGACTGGTTTGCCACCTCCCTGAACCACGCCAACATCACGCAGACCCTGGGCGCGGCGGTGGGGGTGGCCGACCTGCAAGGCTTTGATGAGGTGATTATCGCCACCGGTGTCACCCCGCGTGATCCGGGGATACCCACCGATCCCGGCGCAAAGGTGTTCAGCTACACCGAGGTGCTGCAAGGGGCCGACGTCGGCCCGCGCGTGGCGATCATCGGTGCTGGGGGCATCGGCTTTGACGTGGCCGAAACGCTGGTTCACCAAGGCACCAGCCCGACGCTGGATCAGGGGTTGTGGCGCGCGGAATGGGGCGTGTCGGCCCCGTGGGACAACCGGGGCGGCCTTGCGCCCGAAGGCCCCGCACCCCACCCTGCCGCGCGTGAGGTGCATCTGCTGCAGCGCAAGGCGGAAAAGCCGGGGCGCGGCCTTGGCAAGACCACCGGCTGGATCCACCGCGCCAGTCTGGCGATGAAGGGGGTCCGCATGATCGGCGGGGTGAATTACGAACGCATCACCGCCGAAGGCCTGCAGATCAGCCACGGACCGAACCACGAGCGGCCAGAGCTGCTCGCGGTTGATGCCGTGGTGCTGTGTGCGGGTCAGACCCCGGAACGAGGACTATCTGACGGCCTGACCCAGGCTGGCATCCCCCACCATCTGATCGGCGGGGCGGATGTGGCGGCCGAGCTGGATGCCAAACGCGCGATTGATCAGGCCGCGCGCCTGGCTGCCACGCTTTGAAGGGCCGGCTTTAGTTGCCCGACAACGGGACAGTCAGCACCGCGTTATCCAGCGCGGCCTGCAGTTCCGCCGTATCCACCGTGCCATCAGCGTTGGTGTCAACGGCGCCAAAGCCTTCGTCGGTCATGTCAGTCCAGACCGCCTGAAGTTCAACCAGCGACCAGGTGCCGTTGCCATCGGTGTCGGCAACCTCGGGCAAAGCGGTCTGCGCCATGGCAGCGGTGGCCAAGATAGCGGTGGCCGTGGCAAGCGGGGCCAGTGCAAGGGCAAAGCGTTTCATGGACGTCTCCTTTTTCGTCGTTTCATCAACAGGGTGAAAGGTCTTCACCCTTGCCAGCAACTTGGCGGGATGTGGGACAATGTTCCAGTGAAGAAGCAATTTATGCTGGAAGTGCAACCATAACCCGCACAAACGCCCGCAGTTTTGGAACATATTTCCGCCTGCCCCGGGGCCATGACCCTTTTCCCGCCCAAGGCACACGGCCCGTCCGGCAAGGCTTTGCCGGTGCCGAGGGGTCAGCGGCAGCGCTTTGGCCGTTTCTCTGCCATGAACGATCCCACACAATACCCCGGATAGGTCGCGCGTTTGCCGCCATCCTGCCTGATTTCCCCGTGACACCTGAACGTCATAAGGCGTGCGTGATGCCACAAAGAGGGCAACTATGGATCGACTGACCGAGATGGAGGCCTTTGCCACCGTGGTGGATCAAGGCGGCTTCACCGATGCTGCAAGGAAGATGGGGATCTCGAAATCTGCCGTTTCGAAACACGTCTCCGCGCTTGAGGCCCGGCTGGGTGCGCGTCTGCTGAACCGCACCACCCGCCGCGTCTCTCCGACCGAGATCGGCCTGGCCTATTACGACCGCGCCCGCCGTGTGTTGAACGACGCGGGCGAGGCGGATGCGTTGGTGACCTCGATGCAATCGGCGCCCTCGGGCCTGCTGCGGGTGTCGGTCGCCACCGATTTCGGGGTGAACCTTCTGTCACCGATCCTGGGGGATTTCCTGCTGGAATACCCCGACATCACCGTGAACATGGTCTTG
>JBBQVR010000017.1:0-33872 GCA_038211355.1 Rhodobacterales bacterium
CATCCAGCACCGCGATGACCGATGGGCGCATCAGCACGGCATCAGGCAGGCCAAGCGGATCGGGGTTCACGTCGGGCAGGTGTTCCACCAGCCGGATCATGTCATACCCCAGATAGCCGAAGAGACCCGCCGCCACCGGGGGCAGGCCTTCGGGCATCTCGATCCGGCACTCGGCGATCAGGGCGCGAAGGCTGTCGAGGGGGGCGTCGGGCAGGTCGGTAAAGGCCTGTCGGTCAAACCGCGCCGTGCGGTTGATGCGGGCGCCGGTGCCGTGACACTGCCAGATCAGGTCAGGCTTCATGCCAACGACCGAATAGCGGCCCCGCACCTCACCCCCGGTGACCGATTCCAGCATGAAGGTCTCGGCCCGGGCATCGCCCAGTTTCAGCATCAGGCTGACCGGGGTATCCAGATCTGCCGCCAGCCGCGCCCAGACGATCTGGTTCTGGCCTGCAGCCCACCCAGCCTCAAACGTGGCGAAATCCGGCGAAAGCTGCATCACGGCAGGCTTGCGTGGACGGCGTTGATCGCGGCCTGGTCGATGCTGATCCCGGCGTCACTGGTCAGCGCGGTGGTGTAGGCGTTGAACGCATCGGCGGCGATGGCCTGTTCGGCCTGCGCCATGAGGGCGGCTTTCAGCGCCTCAGCGTCCGGGCCTTCGGTTGCGGCGGGCATGATGCGATCAAGCCGGACCACGGCGACGAAACCTTCGGCCTCGATCACCCGCACATCGCCTTCGGCCATGGTGAAGACTTCCGGCAACAGGCTGTCGGGTGTGCCCGCGATGAACCCGTCACGGGCGGTTTCCGGCGTCACATCGACGATGCCGAAACCGCCGATGGCCGCCCCGCCTTCAAGCGCGGTCTTGATCTCGATCGCGCGGTCCGACAGCGCCTTGGTCAGCGCCTGGGCGGACCAGGCGGCTTCGACATCGTCGCGCGCATCGGCAAAGGGGATCGGGGCCGAGGGCACGATTTCGTCAAGCCGCAGGGCAACAATGCCGCCATCGCCCAGAACGACCGCCTCAGGGAAATCGCCTGCGGCGACAGCATCGGCGGCGTCGCGGAAGATCGGGTAACCTTCGATCAGGGTATCGCCTTGCAAACCGGGCACATAGTCCAGCGTTGCAAGCGTCAGGTCGGCGTCCGTGACCAGATCTTCAAGGCTGGCGCCCCCGGCCAGAAGGTCGTCGACCAGTTCCACCTTGTCGGCAATCACGCGGCGCGCGGCGTCGGTCTGGATTTCGATGGCAAGGGTATCGCGCACCTCATCAAAGGTGGTTTCTTCCGCCGCCAGCACTGCTGCCACCCGGAAAAGCGCTGGCCCAAGGTCGGTGGGAAGTGGGCCGGCAACGCCGCCTTCGGCCAGGGCAAAGATCGCCTCACCCGTATCGCCAAGGTCTTCGCGGGTCAGGTCGCCCATGTCGATGGCGTCCAGCGTCAGGCCCCGGTCGGCGACGAGGGTTTCAAACGCCTCACCCGCGTCAAGCCGGGCGCGAGCAGCATCAGCGGCGGCCTGATCGGGGTAAACCAGCCGTTCGACCAACCGGCGTTCGGATACGACGAATTCGTCAATCCGGTCTTCGTAAAGCTGCTTCAGCACGGTGTCATCCACCGGCTGATCGGCGGCAATCGCCTCGGGCAGAATGGAGGCATAGGTGATGCGCTTGGCTTCGGGTTTGGTGAATTGCGCAATGTTGTCGGTGTGGTAGGTGGTAAGGTCAGCCTCGGTCGGGGTGGGGACCGGGGTGGCAAGGTCCGCCTCGGCCAGCCGCAGCATGGAAAAGCCGCGCCGTTCTGCCGCCCAGGCGTAAAGCGTATCGGTCAAGGGTGCAGGCGCGGAAAAGCCGCCCACGACCACGCCCTGCAACAGCTCGCGCGTGACATCGCGGCGCAGTCCGGTCTCAAACTCGGCCTCGGTCTGGTTGTTGCGGTCAAGGGTGAAGCGGTACGCCTCACGGTCGAAGGTGCCAGAGACACCCTTGAACGCGTCCATCGCGGTCAGTTCGGTGGCCACCACCGCGTCGCCGACCGACAGGCCGACGCGCTGCGCCTCATTGTCGAGGGCGGCGCGCACCACAAGGCCTTGCAGGACCTGCCGGTCCAGCCCGAAGGCCAGCGCCTCTTGCGAGGAGATCGGCTGCCCGATCTGCTGCGAAAAGGCGCTCAGCTGGCCCTGAAAGGCGCGCGCGTAATCATCGGTGGTGATCTCGGTGTCGCCGACCTTGGCAACCTGCGTCACCCCGCCGGAAAAGCTGGTGACCCCAAAGCCCCCCAGCCCAAGGATCAGCAAGCCCATCAAGACCCAGACCGCAGCCTCTTTGGCCTTGCTTTTCGGGCGCTTCGTGTCGTCGTCCGGGGTCTTCGCCATGGGTCTGCCTTTGGGTTTCGTTCGCCAATGTGATTAAAGCGAAGGGGTCGGGGGGGCAAGATCAAGATCGCCAGCAAGAGCCGACGGTCGGGGCACGTTTCTGTCAGGGAACAAAGGCGGCGAGGCGGCGGAACATCTCGGCGATGCCGGTGGCATCGACATTGGCAAAGGCGATGCGGATCTGGCGTTTGCCCGCGGCAGAGCCTTCGGGCTGGAACATGGTTCCCGGCAACATCAGGATCGAGGCATCCGTCACCAGCCGCTTGCACAGCGCATCGCTGGCCATGTCGAAGGGATGTTCGACATAAGCGAAATAGGCCCCGCAGCCAAGCAGCCTCCAGCCGTTCAGCGCGGCAAAGCCTTCGGTCATCGCGCGGCGGCGCGACAGGATTTCATCACGCTCGCCGGCCACCCACTGGCGAAGGTTGCGCATCCCCCACAAGGCGCCGATCTGGCCCAGTTGGGCCGGGCAGATGGCAACGGTGTCGAGAAACTTTTCCACCTCGGCCAGACGCGGTTCCGAGGCGACGACGGCCCCGACACGGTGGCCGGTCAGCCGGTAGGCTTTGGAAAAGCTGTAAAGGTGGATGAACGTCCCCGGCCAGTCGGGATCGGTGAAAAGGTCATGCGGAGGCCCGCTGCGGCTGTCGAAATCGCGGTAGGTTTCATCCACGATCAGCGCGATGCCCCGTGCCCGCGCCAGATCGCGAAAGGCGGTCAATGTGGCAGCCGGATATTCCACCCCGCCGGGATTGTTCGGGCTGACCAGAACGATGGCGCGGGTGCGGTCGGTGACAAGGGCTGCGGCCGCCTGAGCATCCGGGATCAGGGTCGCGCCGGTGTCCAGCGGAACGGTGGTAACGGATGCCATGTCGAGCCACATCTTGTGGTTGAAATACCACGGGGTGGGCAAGATCACCTCATCCCCCGGACCGGCAAGGGTGGCCATGATCGCGGTGAAGGCCTGATTGCAGCCTTGGGTGATGGCGACCTGATCAGCGCTGATGGCGCCCCCGTAGGCCACCGACCATTGCGTGGCAATTTCTTCGCGCAAGGCGGGCAAGCCAAGGACCGGGCCGTATAGGTGGGCGTTCGGGTCATTCAGGGCTGCATCCGCAAGGGCCTGACGCAGGCCAAGCGGCGGGCTTTCCACCGGGGCGGCCTGGCTGACGTTGATCAGCGGGCGGTCGGCGGGATGGGTGACCCCGAGAAGCCAGCGCCGCGCCTCCATCACCGGGGGCGGATCGGTCAGGGCGAAAGCGGGGTTCAGGGGCAGGGTCAAGGGGAACACTCCTCGTGCGCTTCACTTCTCGTCGTCGTGGGCGCCCGGCGATGAGCGCATGAAATGCGACGACGAGCGGTCAGTCGGTGCCGCGCATCGGCTGGACGTATTGCAGCGCCATGTCCCAGGGAAAGAAGATCCAGGTGTCCTGGCTGACCTCGGTGATGTAGCTGTCAACCATCGGCTTGCCGGAGGGTTTGGCGTAAACGGTTGCGAAATGCGCCCGTGGGTAGAGCCGGCGGACCAGCTCCAGCGTCTTGCCGGTATCGACCAGATCATCGACGATCAGGATGCCGGTGCCGTCGCCCATCAGGTCAACCTGCGGCGACTTGGTGACCGTGGCCTCGGTTTGCGACTGGTGGCTGTAGCTTTTGACGCTGATCGTATCGACGACACGGATGTCCAGCTCACGGCTGACGATCATCGCGGGCACCAGGCCACCGCGCGTGATGCCGACCACGGCTTTCCAGGCCCCCCCCTCGCCCGGGCCCTTGCCGTCAAGGCGCCAGGCCAGCGCACGCGCGTCGCGGTGGATCTGGTCCCAGCTGACGTGAAACCCTTTTTCATGCGGCAGACGTTCAGCGGACATGGGGTGCACTCCTTCAGGTGGCGACGATCTTGACGCCGAGCAGGGCAAGCATGCCACCAAAGCTGCGGTCGATCAGGGTTTTCAGGCTGATGTACTTCGCCCGCGTCCGATCAAGCGAGAAGATGCGGGCGACAAGGCTGTTCCAGATGGTTTCAGAGGCGAAGATCACGGCCAAAAGGCTGCCAAGCACCCAGGTGGGCGTGTCTGGCTGCAAGGTGCCAAGGAAGATCGACGAAAACATCACTGCCGCCTTGGGGTTGGACAGGTTGGTCCAAAGGCCAAGGCGGAACGCCGCAAAGGCGGAGCGTGGCACCGGGCGGCTGTCTTCGGCGACGAAGGGTGTCCTTGCATCGCGCCACAGGGTCCAGGCCATCCACAGAAGATAGGCCGCCCCGCAGATCTTAAGCGCCCAAAGCAGCGACGGCGCCGCCGCGAACACGATCCCAAGGCCGAATATCGCTGCAAGCGCCCAGATCATCGCCCCGGTGCCGATACCCATCGCCAGCATCACGCCGGTGCGAAAGCCTTCGGTCAGGCCGGTGCGCGCGCTCATCAGCACTGCGGGTCCGGGGGACACGGCGGCAAAGATCACGAGCCCGCAGAAGACAAGGAACGCCGTCAGCGTCATGACTGCACGCGGAACATTGATCGCAGGCGGATCACGCTGAGCCTTCTTTCTTGGCGGTCACAAGATCGATGTCCGGCGCGTCGATCGCCTTCATGCCGATGGCATGGTAGCCCGCGTCAACATGCAGGTTCTCTCCCGTGGTGCCTGACCCAAGATCAGACAGCAGATACAGCGCCGCCTTGCCCACCTCTTCTTGCGTCACGTTGCGGCGCAGGGGCGAGTTCAGCTCATTCCACTTCATGATATAGCGGAAATCGCCGATACCACTGGCAGCAAGCGTCTTGATCGGGCCGGCCGAAATCGCGTTCACGCGGATGCCGTCCTTGCCCAGATCCTCAGCCAGATACTTGACCGAGGCTTCAAGCCCGGCTTTGGCCACACCCATCACGTTGTAATGCGGCATCACCTTTTCCGCACCGTAATAGGTGAGGGTCAGCAGGCTGCCGCCCGGCCCCATCATCGCGGCTGCGCGCTGGCAGACGGCGGTAAAGCTGTAGACCGAGATGTCCATCGCCAGCGCAAAGCCTGCGCGCGAGGTGTCGACATAGCGGCCGCGCAATTCGTTCTTGTCGGCAAAGCCAATGGCATGGACCAGAAAGTCCAGTTGCCCCCATTCGGCCTGCAGGCTTTGGAAAAGGGCGTCGATACTGTCGTCGCTGGCCACATCACATTCATAGAGCATCGGCTTGCCAAGGCTGGTCGCAAGCGGCTCAACCCGTTTTTTCAGCGCCTCGCCCTGATAGGAAAAGGCCAGTTCGGCCCCTTGGGCCGCCACGGCCTGCGCGATGCCCCAGGCAATCGATTTGTCGTTCGCAAGGCCCATGATCAGCCCGCGCTTGCCTTGCATCAGTCCGGTTGACATTCCTGCCCCCTAGCCCACCTTTACGTTCTTTTCGACGTGTAGGCGAAGCGGGCCCGTCCTTCAAGGCGGGTCCTGCCGCCCGGGCAAGGAGTTCCAGCGATGGACCGCAACGGCATCTTCACAGGCAGCGACCCTTTCGCTTTGGCGCAAAGCTGGCTGACCGAGGCTGAGCCGGTGGAACCCAATGATCCGAACGGAATTGCCCTGGCCACGGTCGATGCCCAGGGCCTGCCCAACGTCCGCATGGTGCTGCTGAAGGAGATCGAGCTTTCGGGCCCAGGCGGCGGGGCATTCGTGTTTTACACCAATTATGACTCACGCAAGGGGCAGGAAATCGCGGCCTCGGGCAAGGCGGCCTTCGTGATGCACTGGAAGTCGCTGCGCCGCCAGATCCGGGTGCGCGGCCTGACAACGCGTGAGGACGGACCGCAAGCGGACGCCTATTACGCCAGCCGAAGCCTGAAGTCGCGGCTGGGGGCCTGGGCATCCCAGCAGTCGCAACCCCTGTCCTCGCGCGAGGCTTTGATGGCCGAAGCGGCCAAGGTTGCCCTATCCAAAGGCCCGAACCCGGCCCGCCCGCCAAACTGGGGCGGGATAAGGATTCAGCCACTTGAAATCGAGTTCTGGGCAGATGGTGCCTTCCGGCTGCATGACCGCTTTCGCTGGTCACGCGAGCGTTTGGACGACGCATGGATGACGCAACGTCTTAATCCCTAGTTTTGACACAGTTGCGTCACAGCTTGCCGCAATGGCGCGGATTCCCACTTGAACCTGTGCCGCTAATCGTCGCAAGTGACGCGCTTAAAGGGGCTCATTCTGGGGAGAAGGCCTTCTGATGACGGAAGACGAAGAGGTCATGCAGATCGTGCAAGGTCGGGTTAAGTGGTTCGATCCTTCCAAGGGTTTTGGTTTTATTGTTTCCGACGATACACAAGTTGATATCCTGCTGCACGCCAACGTGCTGCGGAATTACGGCCAGGGTTCAGTGGCCGACGGCGCGGGCATTGTTGTGCGCGTCCAGCAAACGCTGCGCGGCGTGCAAGCCGTTGAAGTGGTTCGCATAGATCCGCCAGAGGGCGTGGTCTTCCCCCTGGCTGACGAGGCCGGGCAGATGCTGGGTGAAGAGATCCTTGCGCTCCCGATGGAGCCTGCGCGGGTCAAGTGGTTCGACAAGGGCAAGGGCTTTGGCTTTGCCAATGTCTTCTCGCGGCCCGAGGATGTGTTCATCCATTCCGAGGTGTTGCGCGTGTCCGGCTTTGCCGACCTTGCGGCGGGCGAGGCTGTCGCCCTGCGCATCATCGAGGGCCGGCGCGGGCGGATGGCGGTTCAGGTCGTGTCGTGGGAAGCCGCGTCCCGTGTGCCCCCCTGATGCGGATGTTTTTCCTTGCCCTTGCGGTCGCGGCGTTGCCCAGTCTTGGTTCGACAAACCTGGCGCTGGCCGAAGCCGGCTGCGCGCCTGACCGGGTGGACCTGCGCTGGTCCGGGGGCAGCGAAAGTTTTGCCGTCGAATTGGCCGACAGCCCCGACGAACGGTCACGCGGGCTGATGTTTCGCAGCGAGATGGCGCCCGATGCGGGGATGCTGTTTGTCTACGAAAGCCCGCGCCGCGCCAGTTTCTGGATGAAGAACACGCTGATTCCCCTCGACATGATCTTTGCCGATGCCACCGGCCGCGTGACGCGCGTGCATGCCAACGCCGTGCCGGGAGACCTGACGCCGATTGACGGCGGCAGCGGCGTTGTCTTTGTGCTTGAGGTCAATGGCGGCCTTGCCGCGCGCCTTGGCATTGCCGCGGGGGCCAGTTTGCGCCATCCGGCCGTGCCTCAGGCCACTGCCGCCTGGTCTTGTGCAGAATAGAGCCTCGCGCAACGTCTTGTGCAGAGTAAGGCTTTTCAATCCCGATCTTTCCGGCTAAGTGCTGCTTCGTCGGGGCGTAGCGCAGCCTGGTAGCGCGACGGTTTTGGGTACCGTAGGTCGAGAGTTCGAATCCCTCCGCCCCGACCACTTTTTCTGTCCCGGCCCCGCCAGCGGCCACTTGAAAATCTTTGCGGTGGATTTTCGGCAAAGCCTTACCTGGCGCCGTCCAACCTTGCGCCACGCCTGCGCCGGGCGCATATCCAGCGGGACAAGGGGCAAAACCATGACCATCACCTTCGACAACAGCTATGCGCGCGATCTGCCCGGCACCTATCTGCGCCTGGCCCCTGACGCAGCCCCGGCACCACAGCTTTTGGTGCTGAACGCACCGCTTGCCGCCCGTCTGGGGTTGACCCTTGATCCTGACGATGCAGCCCGATGGTTTTCCGGCGCAAGCCTGCCCCCCGGCGCGGACCCGATTGCCCAAGCCTATGCCGGCCACCAGTTCGGCGGCTTTTCGCCCCAGCTTGGCGACGGTCGCGCGCATCTTCTGGGGGAAATCATCGCCCCGGATGGCCTCCGCTTCGATATCCAGCTGAAAGGGTCGGGCCGCACCCCGTTTTCGCGCGGCGGCGACGGCAAGGCCGCCGTCGGGCCGATGCTGCGCGAGGTCCTGATTTCCGAGTTCATGGCCGCCGCGGGCGTGCCCACCACCCGCGCGCTGGCCGTGGTCGCCACTGGCGAAGAGGTCTGGCGCGAGACGCGGCTGCCCGGTGCCGTCCTTGCCCGCGTCGCCGCAAGCCACCTGCGGGTCGGCACCTTCCAGTTCTTCTCCGCCCGTGGCGACAAGGCCCAGCTGAAAGCCGTGGCCGACTATGCCATCGCCCGCCACGACCCAGATCTTGCCGGCCCCGATCTTGCCGACCCCGATCTTGGCAGCCCCGATCCTGGTGGCGCAGAGACCCCCTATCTGGCCTTCCTTGACGCCGTGATCGACCGGCAATGCACCCTGATCGCGCAGTGGATGGGGCTTGGCTTCATCCACGGGGTGATGAACACCGACAACATGGCGATCAGCGGTGAAACGATCGACTATGGCCCCTGCGCTTTCATGGAAGGCTATGCACCGGGCACGGTGTTTTCCTCAATCGACCATCAGGGCCGCTATGCCTATGCCAATCAGCCGCTGATTCTGGGGTGGAACCTTGCCCGTCTGGCCGAGACGCTGGTGCCGCTGATCGACCCGGACCCTGACCGCGCCGTGGATCTGGCCAATGCGCGGCTGGACAGCATCGCCGGGCGCTACCGGGCCGAATGGCTGGCGGTGATGCGGCGCAAGTTGGGGCTGGTGGGGGAAGATGCGGGCGACGACGCGTTGGCCGATGATCTTCTGACCGCGATGCAGGGTGCGGACTGGACGCTGACCTTCCGACGGCTGGCCGACCCCGCCGCCCTGCGCCCCCTGTTTCCTGACTTTACTTTGATGGAGGCCTGGCTGCCCCGCTGGCAGGCTCGCGCCGGGGCCGGTGCGGCCCAGCGCCTTTTGCAGGCGAACCCCGCCGTGATCCCGCGCAATCATCAGGTGGAAGAGGCCCTGACCGCCGCCACCACCGGTGACATGGCCCCGTTCGAGGCCCTTATGGCGGCGATCCAGCAGCCTTTCGTCGAGCGTGAGGCTTTCATGCTGCCTGCGCCGTCCAGCTTTGGCAGCTATGTGACCTACTGCGGCACCTGACGGCAGCGGCCGCTTTCTGCCTGTGGGGGGTGTAGGGTCAGGCAGCCCCGCCCGAAAAGCTCGCCGTTGACGCCCCCGCCCAACCCCGGCACTGTCGCTGCATGGCAGACCGATCCGATATACATCACCGCCTTGCCGCCTCGTTGCGCGAAGCGCGCAAGGCGCGGGGGCTGTCGCTGGATGCGGCGGCCAAGCTGTCCGGGGTCAGCCGATCGATGGTCAGCCAGATCGAGCGGGGCGAATCTTCGCCCACCGTTGCCACCCTCTGGGCCCTGACCCAGGCCCTGCAACTGGATTTTGCCGGGCTTATGGAAGGCACCCCAACCCCCGGAATCGAGGTTACGCGCGCAGGCTTTGCCCCGGTGATCGACCGCGGCGGGGTCAAGATCCGCATCCTGTCAGCCCCCGAAACCGTTGGCAGCCATGAAGTGTACGAACTGGCCTTCGCAGCCGGCGCGCGCCTGACATCGGACGCCCACAGCCCCGGCTGCCGTGAGCATCTGACCGTGCTTGCAGGGCGGCTGTCCGTCACCTCGGGCGAGGCGACCGAGATGCTGGAGCCGGGCGACGTGGCCCGCTACCGCGCCGACCGGGGGCATGAGATTTCAGCCGCCAATGGTGCTGCGCGGGCCATTCTGATCGTGCAGGACAGTTGATCCAACAGGTGCGGGGGGTACTTTTGCAGAAAGTAAATCCGTTTTGACAGACAGTAATCCGTTAAGTTGACGCAGCGCGAGTGATCTGCAATATTCCGTAAAACCGGAAGGATATCTGTGATGACGGACAAAGCCGCATTTCTAGAGCATGTCTCAGCCACGCTTGCGGGGATCGACGCCGATGGCCTGATGAAACGGGAACGCCTGATCACCAGCGCGCAAGGGGCGCATGTGCAGGTGGCGGGGCAACAAATGCTGAACCTTTGTGCCAACAACTACCTTGGGTTGGCCGATGATCCCCGGTTGATTGCGGCGGCAAAGGCCGCGATGGACGGGCATGGCTTTGGCATGGCCTCGGTCCGGTTCATCTGCGGCACTCAGGACATTCACCGGCAGCTGGAGGCGCGGCTGGCGGGCTATCTTGGCCATGACGACAGCATTCTTTTCGCCGCCTGCTTTGATGCCAATGGCGGGCTGTTCGAGCCGTTGCTGGGGGCGGAAGATGCCGTGATATCGGACAGTCTGAACCATGCCAGCATCATCGACGGCATTCGCCTGTGCAAGGCCAAGCGCTACCGCTATGCCAATTCCGACATGGGGGATCTTGAGACGCAGCTGAAGGCGGCCCGGGCCGATGGCGCGCGGTTCATCCTGATTGCCACGGATGGCGTGTTTTCCATGGACGGGTTTTACGCCAAGCTGCCCGACATCCGGTCTTTGGCAGACCGGTACGGCGCGATGGTCATGGTGGATGATTGTCACGCCACCGGCTTTACCGGCCCGCAAGGCCGCGGCACCCCGGCGCGGTCCGGTGTTGCGGTAGAGCTTTTGACCGGCACGCTTGGCAAGGCGCTTGGCGGCGCTTTGGGGGGTTATATCGCCGGGCCGCAGCCCGTGATCGACCTCTTGCGCCAGCGCGCGCGGCCCTATCTATTCTCCAACGCCCTGCCCCCGGCCGTGGTTGGGGCAGCACTTGCCGCCCTTGATATCGTTGAAGGTGCCGATGACCTGCGCGCGCGGCTTGCAGACAACGCCACCTACTGGCGCGCGGGGCTGACAGATGCCGGGTTCGCCCTCTTGCCAGGCGAGCACCCGATCATCCCCGTCATGCTGGGCGATGCCAAACTTGCGCAAGCCATGGCCGCTGATCTTTTCAACCGTGGCGTCCATGTTGCGGGGTTCTTCTTTCCCGTGGTTCCCAAAGGTCAGGCCCGCATCCGCACGCAGATGAACGCGGCCCTTGGGAAAGATGACCTCGACTTTGCGCTGGACGCCTTCACCAAGGCTGGCAAAACGACGGGAGTGCTGAAATGACCAACGGAATGAAGGCCCTTGTGAAGGCCAAGCCAGAACCCGGCCTTTGGATGGAAACACGCCCGGTGCCCGAGATCGGCCCCGATGATGTGCTGATCAGGATCAACAAGACCGGCATCTGCGGCACCGACATCCATATCTGGAACTGGGACGACTGGGCTCAGCGCACCGTCCCTGTCCCGCTGGTCACCGGCCACGAATTCGCCGGCGAGATCGTGGAGCTGGGCCGCAACGTCGAAGGCCTGACCCTTGGCCAGCGCTGTTCCGGCGAGGGGCATCTGATCGGCAAGACCAGCCGGCAAAGCCGGTCGGGGAAGTTCCACCTTGACCCCGAGACCCGGGGCATTGGCGTCAATGAGCCCGGCGCCTTTGCCCAATACCTGCGCCTGCCCGCCTTCAACGTCGTCCCCCTGCCCGATGCGATTGACGATGAGATTGGCGCGATTCTTGACCCTCTTGGCAATGCCGTCCACACCGCCCTGTCCTTTGACCTGATCGGTGAGGATGTGCTGATCACTGGCGCAGGCCCCATCGGGATCATGGCCGCCGCCGTTGCGCGGCACGTCGGCGCGCGGCATGTGGTGATCACCGATATCAACCAGGCGCGGCTGGACCTTGCGGCGCAGGTGGCCGATGTGGTGCCGGTGAACGTGGCGACCACTGACCTGCGGTCGGTCTACCCCAGCCTGAAGATGACGCAAGGCTTTGATGTGGGCATGGAGATGTCGGGCAGCCAGGCTGCCCTTGACCAGATGGTGGACCACATGGTGATGGGCGGCCGCATCGCGATGCTGGGCATCCCGCCGGGGAAATCGCCGGTCGATTGGAGCCGCATCGTCTTCAAGGCCATCACCATCAAGGGCGTCTACGGGCGTGAGATTTTCGAGACCTGGTACAAGATGATTGCCATGCTGGAAAACGGTCTGGATATCCGCCGGGTGATCACCCACCGGTTCAAGGTTGACCAGTTTGCCGACGGCTTTGACGCCATGCGGTCAGGGCTTTCAGGCAAGGTGGTGCTGGATTGGGGATAAGGGGGCGCGGCTTTACGGCGAAGGCATGTCCTTGAAACCCAAGGGTTCCTTGATTTTGTTAATGACTTCGTAACCCTTTTTCGATCAGGTAAGCGGGACAATCGGACACGCGCGGGGGTGGTGCGGGTGCTAGGGTGGATGTGATGGGCGGCTTGGGGCGTGACGACCAGACCGTGGCGGCGGGCGGGGATGCCGGGGCTGGCATGATCACACCGGTGCTGCTGGCAGGTGGGTCAGGCACGCGGCTTTGGCCGGTGTCGCGCGCGCGCTTTCCCAAGCAGTTCGTGCCGCTGATCGGTGAAGAAAGCCTGTTTCAGGCTGCTGCCCGTCGCTTTGATGCGGCTGGTTTTGCAATGCCCCTGATCGTTACTGCTGACGATTTCCGCTTTATCGTCACCGAGCAGCTGGCGGCCGCACAGCTTGCCGCCAGGCATATCCTAGTCGAACCCGCGCCGCGCAATACCGGGCCTGCGGCCCTCGCCGCAGCGCTGCACCTTGCGGCCAATGATCCTGCAGCCCTGCTTCTTTTGACGCCGACCGACCATCTGGTGGCGGACCCGCTGGCCTTTCGTGACGCGGTCGCCACTGGAATGACCGCCGCGCAGGAGGGTCGGATCATCACCTTCGGCATTCATCCCACCCATGCCGAAACCGGTTATGGCTGGTTGGAATGTGGCGCTGTCAGCCATCCCGGGGTTGAGGCGCTGACCCGATTCATCGAAAAACCTGCCCCCGAAGTGGCCGACCAGCTGCTGGCCGGCGGTCGCTGCCTGTGGAACGCCGGCATTTTTCTGACCCGCGCCGATGTGCTGATTGCCGAGGCCCGCCGCCACGCGCCCAACCTTCTTGCCGCCACCGCCCGGGCCCTGGCCGCCGCGACCCCTGACCTTGGCTTTGTCCGCCTGGACGCTGGCGCTTGGGACGGGGTGGACAGCATTTCAATCGACCATGCCATCATGGAGCGATCTGATCGGCTGTCCGTCGTGCGCTTTACCGGGCGCTGGACGGACCTTGGATCGTGGACCGCCGTCTTTGCCGAAACGCCCTGCGACGTGACCGGCACCGCGCTACACGGCCACGCCACCGCGCTGGAGTGCGAAAACAGCTATCTGCGGTCTGAGGTTGACGGGATTGCGCTGATCGGCATCGGTCTGAAGAACGTCGTCGCCGTCGCCACACGCGATGCGGTTCTGGTGGCGGATGCCGGATCAGCGCAATCGGTGCGGC
This sequence comes from Rhodobacterales bacterium, assembly GCA_038211355.1. Classification (GTDB taxonomy): domain Bacteria; phylum Pseudomonadota; class Alphaproteobacteria; order Rhodobacterales; family Rhodobacteraceae; genus Tabrizicola. Next base: position 13,555 of record JBBQVR010000017.1, read on the forward strand.
TGGCGGTGGATACGCTGAAGGCGCGGGGGGTGGCGCAGGCCACCGCCTTTGCCCATGAACACCGACCCTGGGGTTGGTATGAAACCATCGGCGGGGGGGATAGGTTTCAGGTCAAGCGCATCCATGTCCACCCCGGCGCGGCCCTCAGCCTGCAATCGCACCTGCACCGGGCGGAACACTGGATCGTCGTGCAGGGCACCGCCCGCGTGACGGTGGGCGACACCGTCAGCCTGATCAGCGAAAACCAGTCGATCTATGTCCCCCTTGGCGCAGTCCACCGGCTGGAAAACCCCGGCCGCGTGCCAATGGTCCTGATTGAGGTGCAGACCGGCACCTATTTCGGTGAGGATGACATCATCCGCTACGAAGACCGTTACGCCCGCGACTGAAGGGGGGGCCCGATCCCGTCTTCCTCTTCACCAAATATCCCGGGGAGCGCGAGGGGCTGGCCCCTCGCCCTTGCAAGAGGTGGGCAAAAGTCCACCGAAAAGGCAAAAGGCCTTCGCGCAATCGCTCAATCAGAAAACCGTCCGGCACTTGTGCTGCGGCGCAGGGGGGTCGGGGGGCCAAGGCAGATTGCCAGCCGACGGCCCACCGCAAAAGTCCGGGTTTACCGCAGGTCCACGGCCAAGCCCTTGATTTTTCTGCACCCGAAAACTGCCCTGCCGCAAGGCGCCAGCAACGCCCCCCGGTTTACACCGCACCCCGCATCGGCGATAACCTTGTCAACCACGCGAAGGGCCCGCAGACATGCTCCTCCTGATCGACAACTACGACAGCTTTACCTACAACCTCGTCCATTATCTGGGCGAGCTTGGCGCCGATGTTGTCGTCAAGCGCAACGACGCCCTGCAGGTTCAGGACGTGATCGCCTTGCGGCCCGAGGTGATCGTGCTGTCCCCTGGCCCTTGTGACCCTGCCGCCGCCGGCATTTGCCTGCCGCTGACCAAGGCCGCTGCCGCCGCCGAGATCCCGCTACTGGGGGTTTGCCTTGGCCATCAGACGATTGGTGAGGCGTTTGGCGGCAAGGTCGTCCGCTGCCATGAGATTGTGCATGGCAAGATGGGCACCATGCACCACGCGGGCAAAGGTGTCTTTCGCGGCCTGCCGTCTCCGTTTCAGGCCACGCGCTATCACAGCCTTGTCGTTGACCGCGACACCCTTCCAGCCGAGTTGGAGGTGACCGCCTGGCTGGAGGATGGCACGATCATGGGTCTGCGCCATCGCCATCACCTGATCGAGGGCGTCCAGTTCCACCCGGAAAGCATTGCCAGCGAACACGGCCACCACCTGCTGCGCAACTTTCTGGACGAGGCCCGCGCCCGCGCCCCTGCCAAGGTCCCGGCATGAGCGACATCCTCAAGCCCCTGATCGGTATCGCCGCCACCCGCCCTCTGACCCGCGAAGAGGCGACCGCCGCCTTCAACGCGCTGTTCGAAGGTCAGGGCACCCCGGCGCAGATGGGCGGGTTCCTCATGGCCCTGCGCACCCGCGGTGAGACGGTCGATGAATACGCCGCCGCTGCCAGCGTCATGCGCAGCAAGTGCCTGCCCGTGACCGCGCCCGCAGGGGCGATGGACATCGTGGGCACAGGTGGCGACGGGAAGGGGACGCTCAACATCTCGACCGCGACGGCCTTTGTCGTGGCCGGCGCGGGTGTCGTCGTGGCGAAACACGGCAACCGCAACCTCTCGTCCAAATCCGGCGCGGCGGATGCGCTGACCGAACTTGGCCTGAACGTCATGGTCGGCCCCGAGGTGGTGGAGCGTTGCCTGACCGAGGCCGGGATCGGCTTCATGATGGCCCCCATGCACCACCCCGCGATCCGCCATGTGATGCCGGTCCGGGCCGAGCTTGGGACACGGACGATCTTCAACATCCTTGGCCCCCTGACCAACCCCGCCGGGGTCAAGCGTCAACTGACCGGCGCTTTCTCGGCAGCCCTTATCCGCCCGATGGCCGAAACCCTGCTGGCTCTGGGCACCGAAAAGGCCTGGCTGGTCCACGGCTCGGACGGCACCGACGAAATCTCGATCTGCGGCGCGACCGCTGTTTCGGCGGTCGAAAACGGCGCCGTGCGGGATTTCACGATCCACCCGGAAGACGCAGGGCTGACCCCCCACCCGTTCGAGGCGATCCTTGGCGGCACCCCGGCCGAAAACGCCACCGCCTTCCGCGCGCTTCTGGATGGTGCCCCGGGGGCCTACCGTGACGCCGTCCTTCTCAACGCCTCCGCCGCCCTTGTGGTCGCCGACCGTGCGGGAACCCTGGCCGAGGGTGTCGCGTTGGCCCGTGAGTCCATCGATTCCGGCGCCGCCCGCGCCAAGGTTCAGGCGCTAGCCCGCCTGACCAACGCCTGAAGGGGCCGCAATGACCACGATCCTTGACCGCATCAAAACCTACAAGCTGGAGGAGGTGGCAAAGCTGAAAGCCACCACCACCCTGGCCAAGCTTGAAGAAGCTGCCGCCGCCGCCGTCCCGCCGCGCGGCTTTGCCCGCGCCCTGCGCGAGGCTGCGGCCAGCGGTTACGGCCTGATTGCCGAAATCAAGAAGGCCAGCCCCTCCAAAGGCCTGATCCGCGCCGATTTCGATCCGCCGGCCCTGGCGAAAGCCTATGAGGCGGGTGGCGCCACCTGTCTTTCGATCCTGACGGACGGGCCGTCCTTTCAGGGGGCGGATGAGTATCTGCTGGCCGCCCATGCCGCCTGCACCCTGCCCTGCCTGCGCAAGGATTTCGTCTATGACCCCTGGCAGGTCACCCAATCGCGCGCGCTGAACGCCGACTGCGTGCTTCTGATCATGGCCTCGCTGGACGACACGCTGGCGGCGGAACTTGAAGCCGCCGCGTTCGAGCTGGGCATGGATGTCCTGATCGAGGTGCATGACGAGGCCGAGCTTGACCGGGCCGCCCGGCTGAAATCACCGCTGATCGGGATCAACAACCGCAACCTCCATTCGTTTGAGGTGACGCTGGACACCACCCGCCGCCTTGCGCGCCGGGTGCCAGAGGACCGGTTGATCGTCGCCGAAAGCGGGCTTTATACCCCGGATGACCTGGCCGACCTGGCCCAATACGGCGCGCGGTGTTTTCTGATCGGCGAAAGCCTGATGCGGCAGGCCGATGTGACGGCGGCCACGAGGGCGATCCTGTCGCGCCCCCTGACCGCGCAGGGCGGGCTATGACCACCGGACCTGCAAACCTGTCGCATTTCGACGCTCAGGGCGCGGCTCATATGGTCGATGTCTCGGCCAAGCCCGTGACTGACCGGATTGCCGTGGCCGAAGGGGCCGTGCGGATGACGGCGGAAACCCTTGGCCTGATCACCGAAGGCCGGGCGAAAAAGGGCGATGTGTTGGCCGTCGCACGGCTGGCAGGCATCATGGCGGCCAAGCGGACGGCGGATCTGATCCCGCTCTGTCACCCTCTGCCGATCACCAAGGTGGCGCTTGATCTGACCGCCGATCCCAGCCTACCCGGTGTGCGTATTGTGGCGACGGTCAAGACCTCTGGCCAGACCGGGGTCGAGATGGAGGCGCTGACGGCCGTCACTGTCGCGGCGCTGACCGTCTATGACATGGTCAAGGCGGTTGAGAAATCCATGGTGATTGACGGCGTCCGCCTTGTTCTGAAAGACGGCGGCAAATCAGGCCGTTATGAGGCGACGTGATGATTTCGGTTGAAGAGGCGCTGGCCAAATGTCTGGCCCTGACTGCGCCTTTGGCAGCCGAAACCGTGACCTTGGCGCAGGCCTCGGGGCGCTGGATGTGTGCCCCTGCCGTTGCAACCCGCGACCAGCCGCCCTTTGCCGCCTCTGCGATGGATGGCTATGCGGTGCAAGGCAACCCCGGCCCAGACGATGTCTTCGCCGTCATCGGTGAGGCGGGCGCGGGCCACCAGTTTGACGGGCAGATCGGCCCCGGTCAGGCCGTGCGAATCTTTACCGGCGCGCCCGTGCCCATTGGGGCCACGCGCGTGATCCTGCAAGAGGATGTGGTGGCCCTGGGCGACCGGATCATCTTGCGCGACGGGGCCGACGCGGGGCCCCACATCCGCCCGATGGGCCAGGATTTTCGCATCGGCGACAGCCTTTCGCCCCGCCGCCTGCGCCCGAATGACCTTGCCCTGCTGGCCGCGATGAACATTCCCTCGGTGCCCGTTACCCGCAAGCCGGTGGTCGCGTTGATCGCCACGGGGGATGAACTGGTGATGCCCGGCGAAGACCCAAGGCCCGACCAGATCATCGCCTCAAACAGCTTTGCCCTGAAAGCGCTGGTTGAGGACGCAGGCGCCGAGGCCCGGCTTCTGCCCATCGCCCGCGATACGGAACATGAACTTGCGACGGTTCTTGCCCTTGCGGGCGACGCAGATCTGATCGTGACCATCGGCGGGGCGTCAGTCGGCGATCATGATCTGGTGGGCCAGGTTGCAGGGTTGGAGCGGGCGTTCTGGAAAATCGCCATGCGCCCCGGCAAACCGCTGATCGCGGGGCGGCTGAACGGGGTGCCCATGCTGGGGCTGCCGGGCAACCCGGTGTCTGCCATCGTCTGCGGGCATTTGTTCGTCCTGCCCATGGTGCGGGCCATGCTGGGCGACACTGCCCCCGCCCCCCAGACCCGCCTAGCCCGGCTGACGCTGGACCTGCCCGCCAACGGCCCCCGCACGCATTACATGCGCGCCCGGCTTGTCGCGGGTGACGGCATGGCCGACATCACCCCGTTCGAGCGGCAGGATTCAGCGCTGCTGTCGGTCCTGGGTCAGGCCAACGCCCTTCTGATCCGGCCAAAAGGTGACGGCCCCTGTAGCGCCGGCAGCACGGTTCCTTACCTGCCGTTGTGAAGGCTCGGTAAATTTTCTTGACACAAACCGGGAACACGGGCAGAACATTGCGTTAACACTATGTCGCGGGGACCGGACATGCTGACACGCAAGCAGTTGGAACTTCTTGATTTCATCAAGACCCGGATGGACCGGGACGGTGTGCCGCCGTCGTTTGACGAAATGAAGGACGCGCTTGATCTGCGGTCCAAGTCCGGCATTCACCGCCTGATCACCGCGTTGGAAGAGCGTGGCTTTATCCGTCGCCTTGCCCACCGCGCCCGCGCGCTTGAGATCATCAAGCTGCCGGAAGCGATGGAAAGGCCCGGCTTCACGCCCCGCGTCATCGCCGGTGACAGGGCCGATCCGCCGCGTGGCGCCATGCCGGTCTCAACCGTCCATGCGGTCGAACTGCCCGTGATGGGCCGCATCGCTGCCGGTGTCCCGATTGAGGCTATCTCGGAAATCTCGCACCATGTGGCGGTGCCGGGGTCGATGCTGTCGGGCAAGGGCCAACACTATGCGCTTGAAGTCAAAGGCGATTCGATGATCGAGGCCGGGATCAACGATGGGGATATCGTGGTCATCCGCGAACAGACCACGGCCGAAAATGGTGATATCGTCGTGGCTCTGGTCGAAGATCATGAGGCGACGCTGAAACGCTTTCGCCGTCGCGGCGCGATGATCGCGCTGGAGGCGGCAAACCCGGCCTATGAAACGCGGGTGTTCCCGGATCATCTGGTCAAGGTGCAGGGCCGGCTTGTGGGTCTGATCCGCAGCTACTGACCCGCGATCAGGCTGGGGGCTGCAGGTCAGGCAGAACATAGGCGCGGGCCGGGCCTGACCATATGCGGGCCGTTCCCTTTGTGGTCACGATCCGCAGGCCAGTGCCGTCTGCCCAGAACGCCAGCGGCCCTGTCGCGCGCAGGGTGGCAAGGTCGATCAGGCGGCAGCCCTTGGGTGCGGCGTTGCCCCCCTCGTCAACCACTTCGGCAATTACCACCAGCGCACCGCTGGCACAGGACGCATCAAGTTTGGCCAGCGCACCTTTGCCCGACAGGGCCACGCCGGTGACATCGCCGATCTGAAACCACCGCTCTCCCCTTGGTCCGGTGAAGCCGTCGCGTTCAGCGGCCCGGTCCTGACTGGCAAGATCACCGTCATTCTCAAGCCAGCTTTCGGCGGCAAAGCCCCCGCCCCGCGCGACCGACAGCGCCCGCCCCTCAGCCATCGCCAGCCCCAGCAGCTTGCCATCGCCCGACACAAGCAGCAGCGGCCGCCCGGCCTGCGCCCAAAGGCCAAAGGCCAGAACCACCGGCAGCACCCCCAGCCAGCGCACCCTGTCCCGCCAAAGGATCACCCAGATCGCCCCAAGGGTCAGCGCTGGCAGCACCCAGGGCCCAGGTTCGGGGATTGCGGTCACAGCCCCCTCAAGACCCGCAATCCAATGGGCCACAAACAGGATCCAGGCGGCCCCCTGCTCCATGAACCACAGGGGAAGCCCGGCAAGGCCAAGCGGGGCCAAGAGCGCCGCCACCGCGCCCGCAGGCATGATCACCGCCCCCATGATCGGGACGGTCAAGACGTTGGCCAGCAGGCCATAATCGGTGAACCGGTTGAAATGCGCCGCGGCATAGGGCGCAGTGGCAAAGCCGCCGATCACCGAACTTAGCACCAGCGTAAAGACCGGCAGCGCCCAGCGTGGCAGCTTTTGGCGGTAGATGCTGGCATCCAAAGCCGCAAAGCCCACGATCAGCGCGATTGTGGCGGCAAAGGACATCTGGAACCCAGGCTCCATCAGGCTTTCGGGCTTGGTGAGAAGGAGGATCACCCCAGCCACCGCGACCGACCGCAACGTCAGCGCGCGGCGGTCCAGAAGCACCGCCCCCAGGAAGACGGCGATCATGATGAAGGCGCGTTCGGTGGCGACATTCGCCCCCGACAGCACCAGATAGAAGGCGGCGACCCCCAGACTGACCACCGCCGCGACCTTCTTGGTGTTCACCCGCAGCGCGATGTAGGGGACCAGCGCCAGCCCATAGCGGAAGAGGGCAAAGACGAAGGCGGTCAGAAACGCCATGTTCATGCCCGAAATTGCCAGCAAATGCGCAAGGGAACTGTCACGCAGCGCCTGCACCGTGTCTTGCGTGATGGCCGAGCGGTCGCCCGTCATGGCACCCGCGGCAAAGGCCCCGGCTTGGCCCTCCATATGCGCCAACATCCCGGCGGTCAGATAGCGGCGCAGACGGTCGATCGGCAGGGCGCTTCCCTCCGGCTCTTCCAGCAAAAGGACGGGCGTGCGGGTATAGCCGACCGCGCCCAGTTGATCAAAGAACGCCATGCGACGGAAATCAAAGCCCCCAGGCTCTACCGGGCCATCGGGGGCGGCAAGCGAGGCGGTCAGGATCACCACCTGCCCCGGTGCCGGGTCCAGCCAGGGCTGGTCACCTTGCAGGGAGATGCGCACCTTTTGCGGCGTGCGGTCAGGTGCGACCTCACGCAGGACCACGGTATCCAGCGTCAGGCGCAGGGCATCGGATTGTGAGCGGTCGATATGGACGATCCGGCCTTCGACCGGGCCGTAGTAGCGAAAGGTCAGCATCGGCGCATCGACCGCATGGGCGCGGATGCCTGCCGCCAGCCAGCCCGCCGCCAGCGCTGCGGCCACAATCGCCAGCGGGCGGCCGAGATCTGGCCCGCGCAGGCCAAGCGCCAGCCCGGCGATCACCGCCCCCCCGGCCAGCACATAGCTGCCAAGTGCAGGCTCAACCGGTACCGCGAACCAGACCGCGACCCCGCAGCCCATGAAGACCGCGATCCAGGGGAACAACGTCCCCCGTGCCGCCTGCAGCGCCAAAAGCGGCAGAAGGATCAGCCGGATGCTTGGCTGCAGGACCGCCACCTTGTCCTTGCCCCCGTGATTGCCTAAGACCGGATGCCAGCCTAGACCCTCCATGGTTTCCGAAAGGTTAACGCCCGATGAACTCCCCTCGTCCCGTCGTCACCCGCTTTGCGCCGTCACCGACCGGGTATCTGCATATCGGCGGGGGCAGGACCGCGCTGTTCAACTGGCTTTATGCGCGGGGCCGGGGCGGCAAGTTCCTGCTGCGGATCGAGGATACGGACCGTGAGCGGTCCACGCCCGAGGCGACGGCCGCCATCCTGCGCGGGCTGACCTGGCTGGGCCTCGATTGGGACGGCGAGGTGGTCAGCCAGTTCGAACGCCGCGACCGCCATGCCGAAGTGGCGCATGCAATGCTTGCACGAGGAACGGCCTACAAGTGCTTTGCTATGCAAGAAGAAATCGCCGCCTTCCGCGCGGCGGAAGAGGCGGCGGGTCGCTACCCGGTGTTCCTGTCACCCTGGCGTGATGCCGATCCTGCAACCCACCCCGACGCGCCCTATTCGATCCGGATGAAGGCCCCGCGGACGGGTGAGACGGTGATCGAAGATCAGGTGCAGGGCCGGGTCACGATCCAGAACGCCACGCTGGATGACATGATCGTGCTGCGGTCAGACAACACGCCCACTTACATGCTGGCGGTGGTGGTGGATGACCATGACATGAGCGTGACCCATGTGATCCGGGGCGATGACCACCTGAACAACGCCGCGCGCCAGCAGATGGTGTATGACGCGATGGGCTGGGAGGTGCCGGTTTGGGCGCATATTCCGCTGATCCACGGGCCGGACGGCAAAAAACTGTCGAAACGCCATGGCGCGACGGGGGTGGAAGAGTATCAGGTCATGGGCTACCCGGCGGCGGGGATGCGCAACTACCTGACCCGGCTTGGCTGGGCGCATGGCGACGCCGAGATCTTCACTACCGCCGAAGCGGTGGAGATGTTTGACCTTGCGGGAATCGGTCGCGCGCCGGCGCGGCTGGACTTCAAGAAGCTGGAAAACACCTGCGGCCATCACATGGCGATGGCTGACGATGCTGCACTGCTGCATGAACTGACCGCATATCTGGCTGCAGCCGGGCGGCCCCCTTTGACAGACCTCCAGGCAAATCTGATGGCCAAGGCCCTGCCCGTCTTGAAAAAATCAGTGAAGACCTTCCCGGAACTTATTGAAAAGGCGTCGTTCCTGTTGGTCCAGCGCCCCATCATTTCGGACGACAAGGCCCGCGAGGCGCTGGACACGGTATCCCGTGGTATACTGAAATCGTTGACGCCGCGCCTGCAAAATGCTAGCTGGACCAAGGAGGCGCTTGAGCCGATCCTGAACGAGATCGCCGCAGACAACGGCATCGGTTTCGGCAAGCTTGCAGCACCGCTGAGGGCCGCCATCGCGGGCCGAACTGTTACACCTTCGGTTTACGACATGATGCTAGTCATCGGTCGCGAAGAAACCGTTGCAAGGCTGTCGGACGCAGGAAAGTGACCTGCGCGCCCTGGTCTTGAAGCTGCCCCCGCCGGGGTGCAGGATAGCCATCGGTCGCCCCTGCCAGGGCCGGCCCGCCACACCGGGGAACAGAAGATGTCGGATACAGTCGCCAAGCTAAGCCTGAACGGGAAAACCTACGACCTACCCGTGCATTCACCCACGGTCGGGCCGGATGTGCTCGACATCCGCAAGCTTTACGCTGAGGCGGATGTTTTCACCTATGACCCCGGCTTTACCTCGACCGCTGCCTGTGAAAGCGCCATCACCTATATCGACGGCGACAAGGGAGAGCTGCTGTATCGCGGCTATCCCATTGATCAGCTTGCCGAAAAATCCACCCATCTTGAGGTGTGCTATCTGCTGCTGTACGGCGAACTGCCGACGGCCCCGCAGCTGGCCGACTTTACCCACCGCGTGACGAACCACACGATGGTGCATGAACAGATGCACTACTTCTTCCGCGGCTTCCGCCGCGACGCGCATCCGATGGCCACCATGGTGGGCGTGGTCGGCGCAATGGCCGCTTTCTACCACGACAGCACCGATGTGAACGACCCCTGGCAGCGTGAGGTGGCCGCGATCCGCATGATCGCAAAGCTGCCCACCATCGCCTCAATGGCCCACAAGTATTCGGTGGGCCAGCCCTTCGTCTATCCGAAGAACAGCCTGAGCTATGCTGGCAACTTCCTGCACATGTGCTTTGCCGTGCCGGCCGAGGATTATGTCGTCAACCCGATCCTCGAAAAAGCGATGGATCGGATCATGATGCTGCATGCCGACCACGAACAGAACGCCTCCACCTCTACCGTGCGGTTGGCGGGCTCGTCGGGGGCCAACCCCTTTGCCTGCATCGCCGCTGGCATCGCCTGCCTGTGGGGCCCCGCGCATGGCGGCGCAAACCAGGCCTGCCTGGAGATGCTGAAGGAAATCGGCACCGTTGACCGCATTCCCGAATACATCGCCAAGGCGAAGGACAAGAACTCGGGCTTCCGGCTGATGGGCTTTGGCCACCGGGTCTACAAGAACTTTGACCCGCGGGCCAAGGTGATGAAGGAAAGCGCCGACGAGGTGCTGGGCCTTCTCGGGGTTGAGAACAATCCCCTGCTTCAGGTCGCCAAGGAGCTGGAGCGGATTGCGCTGGAAGATGAGTACTTCATCTCCAAGAAGCTGTATCCCAACGTCGATTTCTACTCGGGCATCATCTTGGAGGCGATGGGTTTTCCCACCGCCATGTTCACCCCGATCTTTGCGATCAGCCGCACCGTGGGCTGGATCAGCCAGTGGAAAGAGATGATCGCCGACCCGACCCAGAAGATCGGCCGCCCGCGTCAGCTGTATATCGGCCCGACCGCGCGCGACTATGTGGACCTGCGCCACCGCTAGGGTCTGGCGGGCTTGGGCTGAAGTCAGGGGCGGTTCCTTCGGGGCCGCCCTTTGCCATTTCCCGCCTTAGCCCTTCCCGTCAAGCGTGCCGATGCGGCCGTAAAGATCAATCCGCCGGTCACGGAAGAGGCCCCAGCTGGCCCGCAGGTCGGCAATCGCGTCCAGATCAACGCGGTGGGTCAGCACGTCCTCACCCTCACGCGCGGCCTTGGCCATCGGCTGCCCGGTATGGTCGGCGATAAAGGAAGATCCGTAGAAGGTCACCTGGCGCCCGTCCGGGGCAACTTCGGTGCCGATCCGGTTTGACGCCACCACTGGCAGGATGTTTGCCGCGGCATGCCCGCGCATGACCATTTCCCAATGCGGCTGGCTGTCATAGCCCGGCGCGGGCGGTTCAGACCCGATCGCCGTCGGATACAGCAGCATCTCCGCCCCGAGGAGCGCCATCGCGCGGGCACATTCGGGAAACCACTGATCCCAGCAGATGCCAACGCCGATCCGGCCAAAGGCGGTGTCCCAGACCCGAAAGCCGGTATCGCCGGGCGAGAAGTAGTACTTCTCCTCATAGCCCGGCCCTTGCGGGATATGGCTTTTGCGGTAGATGCCCAAGCTGCGCCCATCGGCGTCAACCATCGCGACGCTGTTAAAGAAGGCTGGCCCCGCGCGTTCAAAGAAACTGACCGGCAGGACCACGCCCAGCTCCCGCGCAAGCGATGCAAAGCGGGCGATCAGGGGGTGGCCGTCCAGCGGCTGGGCAAGGTCAAAATAGCGCGGATGCTGTTCGATGCAGAAATAGGGGGTGGCGAACAATTCCTGCACCAGAACGACGTTCGCCCCTTCCGCCGCCGCCTGCCGGACCAGCGCCTCGGCCTTGTCGGCGTTGGCGGGTAGGTCCCAGCTGCAGGCGAACTGGGTGGCGGCGAGGGTTACCATCCTCATGGCTGGCTTGCCGTGGCAGGTGGGTTCGCGGCCGTGATCCAGCCCCAGATCCGGCTGGGGGTGAAGGGCATGTCAACCCGCGTGACCCCCACCGGTGCCAGGGCATCGCGCACGGCGTTCGAAATGGCGCCGAGGGCACCCACCGTCCCCGCCTCACCGCAACCCTTCATGCCAAGGGGGTTGGTCCGGGTGGGTACGCCTTGTTCGGCAAAACCGAACATCGGCAGGTCGCTGGCACGCGGCATCCCGTAATCCATGAAGCTGCCGGTCAGGACCTGCCCAGCCTCATCCTGCACCAGCCATTCCGTAACCGCCTGACCAAAGCCCTGGGCGATCCCACCATGGACTTGGCCCTGCACAAGGTTGGGGGCAACGAGCACGCCAAAGTCATCGACCACCGAATAGCGGTCCAGCGTCAGGCCGCCAGTTTCGGGGTCAATCTCGATCTCACACAGATGGACGCCGTTGGGGAAGGACCGGCCGTCGAGGGTGATCTTCTCACTGCGGTCGATCAGGTCCATGCGGCCTTTGGTGCGGGCAAGAGCCGCCGCCTCGGGCAGGGTCAGACGCAGGTTGGTGCCGGGTGCGCCAAAGCGGTGGTCGGTGAAATCCACCCCGTCCACGCCCCATTCGGCCGCAAGAAACCCCTCAAACGCCCCGACCATCGCCCCGACCGTCGCGCGCGTGGCCGTGCCCTGCACCGTGACCGAGCGTGAGCCGCCCGTTCCCCCGCCCCGCGCAATCCGGTCGCTGTCGCCCTCAACAATCCGCACCATGTCTTGCGAGATGCCGGTGCTTGCCGCGACCATTCGGGAATAGACGCTTTCGTGGCCCTGCCCGTTTGACTGGGTGCCGACATAAAGCGTGGCGCCGCCGTCCTCATCCAGAACCAGCCGGGCAATTTCGTCTGAGGCGCCAAGGATCGCCTCGATATAGGCGGCGACACCGATGCCACGCAGCTTGCCCTGCGCGCGGCTGGCGGCAAGCCTTTCGGCGTAGCCAGCGGCGCGCGGGGCAACGGTGGCCAGAAGGCCCGCGAAATCACCGCCGTCAATCTCTTCGCCTTCCAGCGTCAGGTGGGGGAAGTCGCGGATCACGTTCTTCAGGCGCAATTCCACCGGGTCCACGCCCAGCACGCGCGCCGCCTCATCCATCGCGCGTTCGACGGTCAGGATAGCCTCGGGCCGGCCGGCACCGCGATAGGCGTCGATGGGGGTAGAGTTGGTATAGACCCCCACTGCCATCAGTGCAGCTGTCGGCACCTTGTAGACCCCGGTCAGGACCTTCACGAAAAGCTCGGTCTGGATCGCTTGGCCGAACTGCGAGTTGTAGGCCCCAAGGTTGGTGACAAGATCGACACGGTAGGCGGTGATCCGGTGATCGGCGTCAAAGCCCAGCGTGGCCGTGGCCACCAGATCGCGCCCGGCGTTGTCGGTCAGCATCGCCTCCGACCGGGTTGAGACCCAGGCGACGGGCCGGCCCAAAGCCCGCGCGGCCTGCGCCAGCACAACATATTCGGGATAGGTCATCGCCTTCATCCCAAAGCCGCCACCGACATCGGGGTTGGTCACGCGCACACAGGTTCGCGGCAGTCCCAGCATGCGGGCAAGTTCATTGCGCTGGGTCCAGACGCCCTGACCGTTGACGCAAAGATGCAGTCGGTCGCCGTCCCATTCGGCATAGGCGGCGCGGGCTTCCATCGGGGCTGCGGTCACGCGGTTGTGGACCACCTCAACCGCCACCCGGTGGGTTGCGGTGGCGAGGGCGGCGTCAGTGCCTGCCTGATCGCCGAAGGCAAAGTCGAAGGCGCGGTTCAGGGGGGCTTCGGGATGCAGGGTCGGATCTTCAGGTTTCAGGTGAAGCGCCGGGTGGAGTGCATTGATATCGCACAGGATTGCTTCAACTGCATCCTTGGCTGCTTCCGGCGTGTCGGCAACGACCATGGCAATCGCCTCACCGACGAATCGCACACGGTCACGGGCCAGTACCGGGCGTTCCGGGCCTGCGCCAAGCCCACCAATGCCGTCGATCTGTTCGCCCTTCATCCCCAGCGTGACACCTGCGGCCACAAGGTCATCTGCCGTCAGCACCAGATGGACACCGGGCATCGCGCGCGCTTCGGTCACGTCGAGACTTGCGATCTGCCCATGCGCGTGGTCCGACCGCAGGAAGACCGCCCATAGCGCGCCTTGCGGCACAAGGTCGGCCACATAGCGGCCAGTGCCGGTCAGAAAGCGCACATCCTCACGCCGCTTCAGCGGCTGGGCCATCCCGAATTTCAGTTGTTCCATAACGTCACCCCCGGCCCCAACGTCAAGCGCCCGGCAGGAATTGTCCAGCCGGGCGCATGAGTTTCTTGGCAATGATCTGGTGCTAAAGCTTCAGCCCCAGAACCGTGGCCATCTGCAGTTCCCCAAAACCGTTGAACCGGGTGTTGGTGACGGTGGAGTAAGACCCCATCCCCTGCCAGATCACATAGTCACCCTCCTCGAGGTCCGAGGCGAGGGGGATTTCACCCGGCAGACGGTCAACCGAATCGCAGGTCGGGCCGAAAACGGTGCGCGGCTGCGCTTCGCCCGTCCGCTTGGTGCCATCGGGGGCCAGAACTTCGATCCGGTCGATCACGCCGATCATCGGCAGTTCCGTCAGCGTGCCATAGACGCCATCGTTCAGGAACACATGCGTGTCGTCGCGCAGCGCCTTGACGCGGGCGGCAAGGGCAAAGGCATCGCCGCACAGGGCACGGCCGGGTTCACACACCAGAAGCGGGCGGTTGTCGGCGAAAGCCTCGGTCGTGACCCGGTCGATCAAGGCAAAGGTTTCCTCGATCTGCGGGACAATGGCCGACATGCGGTGGTTCGGGAACCCGCCACCGACGTTCAGCCGGGCGATCGTCACGCCCGCATCGCGTGCGATGTTGGCACCCTCGCGGATGTAAGCCTCCCACGCGTGGGGATCGGTGCATTGCGTGCCGGGGTGGAAGGTCAGCGAGGGGATGAAGCCGGCCGCCGCCACATCCTTTAGCAACTCTACCGCCAGCTCAACCGTGGCGCCGAATTTGGCACCAAAGTTGTAGGCGGCGCCCGCCACCGGCAGCTTGTAGCGGACCGAGATTTCGGTGCCATCAACGGGGACCATCGCAATCAGCTTGGCCAGTTCCGATTTGGAATCAACGCTGTAGGACTTCACGCCCTTTGCGACGGCATAAGCAATCTCATGCTTGGCGCGCACCGGGTTGTTGTAGTGGATGGCCGCATCGGGGGCGAGGCGGCGGATCAGGTCAATCTCAAACGGGCTGGCGCAGTCATAGCCGCGAATCCCGGCGGCAGCCAGGTTTTCAACCATCGCTTCGCCGGGGTTCGACTTGACGGCATAGGTCACCATGCCGGGAAAGCCGTCGATGAAGCGGCGTGCGGCGGCTTGGGCGGCCGAGGGGGCAAAGAACAGCACCGGATTTTCCGGTTGCTGATGACGCAGGTATTCGGTCGGATTGGTCCAGATTGTCTTGGAGAGTCCCATCGGCGTGATCCTTTCGGCCAATAAGACGCTTCGCCCATTCCCAAAGCATTTGCGGGATCGGGCACCAGCGTGGTTTCAAGTGAACCAGGCCAGGTGCGTATGAGCCGCCCTTTTCCTGCAGTGGAGGATGACGCATATGATGTACAAACTCACCGAACAAAACTGTATATTTGTCGCGATACGTCGTTATAATGACGAAAAGGATGGCAGATTGAATGGATGAGCTGGATCGCAACATCGTGGGGCTGCTGGGGGCCGATGCGCGGATGTCAGTGGCGACACTTGCGCGGCGGCTGAAGGTGGCACGATCCACCGTCCAGGCCCGGCTGGAACGGCTGGAAACCAGCGGCATCATCGCAGGCTACACGCTGAAGCTGGGCGAAGGCGCGCGTGAGGGGCGGCTGCGGGCATCGGTCCTTTTGACGATCGAGCCGCGGTCGCAGGCCGCCGTTCTGACACGCCTGCGGTCGATCGCCGAGGTAGAGCGGGTTTTCACCACCTCAGGCCGGTTCGATTTCCTGCTACAGGTCGCCTGCCCGAATACCCAGGTGCTGGATCAGGTGCTGGACCAGATCGGCGCGATGACGGGCGTGCGGGCGTCGGAAAGCCTTATCCACCTAAGCACCAAGATCGACCGCGCGGTGTGACGGGCGAAAGCCGGGATCGACCTGCACATCAGAGTCTACGGCCTTACCCCCCCCGTGGGCAGGCTGCGCCGGATGATCGCGGTCAGCATCGCATCGCGGGCCTCCTGGGGCAAAGAGCCTACCGATTTCATTCGCCCCGCCGCCAGAAGATCTGCCAACCCATGCGCGACGGCCCAAACGGCGGCCTCATCCGCTGTGCTGCGCCCTCCGGCATCTGCGACCTGATCAATCAGGTGGGAATAGGCCGCACGGGAGGCTTGCAAAAGGTCGGCGTCTGAAAAGTCTGGCCGTTCGGATTGCCAAAGCAGGCGGAAAAGCGTGGGGCGCGCCAAGGCAAAATCCACATATCCCAGACCCGCTGCCACAAGTTGGGACGCGGGGTCGTGGTCGGCAAGCGCCTCGCGCGCGCCTTGGGCGGCCAGGAACTGACGGAACCCCTCGGCCGCCAGTGCCGTCAGCAACCCCTTTGCATCGCCAAAGTGATGCGCCGGGGCCGCGTGGCTGACCCCTGCCCGCTTGGCGACAGAGCGAAGCGAAAAGCCCTCCATCCCCCGCTGGGCCAATTCTGCCTCGGCCGCGGCAAGGAGCGCCGCCCGCAGATCGCCGTGATGGTAGGGGCGCGCGGCGGTGGGCTGGGGCGCGGGCGGCCGAAGTTTGGGGGCGTCCTGTGTCATGCTGCTGAAATATCAAGCCATCTTTCCACTGTCAAAATTTTCCTTGACAGGCGGGAGCAGGCCCATATCCTGACACTGTCAAGATAGGAGCTGACATGCTGCCCGACCCCCATTCCCTGTTTCAACTGACCGGACCATTGGCGATTCTGGGCTGGATCTCGCTGGCCCTCGCCCCACTTGCCCCGCGCCAGGCCGATCTTGTCGCGGCTTTGGTCATCCCGGCGCTGCTGTCGGTCGGCTATACCGCGCTGATCCTGGTCTATTGGACAAATGCGCCGGGCGGGTTTGAGACGCTGGCCAATGTCATGGCGCTTTTTACCGACCCTGGAGTCGCCCTTGCGGGCTGGGTTCACTACCTGGCCTTTGACCTTTTCGTCGGCGCATGGATCACCCGCACCGCGCGGGCGGATGCCATCCCGCACCTTCTGATCCTGCCGTGTCTGGTGCTGACGTTTCTGTTCGGTCCAGCCGGCTTTCTTGCCTTCCTCGCCTTGCGCGCAGCCTTTGCTGCCCGGGCCCGCATGACGAAAGTTACCGCATGACCCTGTCGCTTGGCCTCCCTTCCACCGCAAACCTGTCGTTCAGCCGCATGGCCAGTGATGCCCCGGCCTTCACGATCCTTGCGATCCTGCTGGCGTTTGGGCTTTTCCCGCTTTACGCCGCCATGGCGCTGGATACCCGGATCTTTCAGGGTGAAAGCCCCTGGATGAAGCCGGTCAAGTTCCACTTCGCCCTTGGGGTCTATACCATCAGCCTGGCCTTCTTTGCCCGCTTCATGCCAGAGGCGACGCGGGCAGCCCGCCCCTGGCGCTGGTTCACCGCCGCAGTGGTTTTTGCCATCCTGGCTGAGGTTATCTGGCTGTCCAGCGCCGCGATGCTGAACACCGCGTCGCATTTCAACACCGAGATCCCGATCTTCACTGCGATCTACGGGCTGATGGGGGCCTTTGCCGTCCTTCTGACCTCGGCCAGTCTGGTCATGGGGATTTCGGTCTGGCGCAACCGAATGACGGGCCTGACCCCGGCGCTGCATCTGTCGGTGGCGCTTGGGCTGGTGCTGACCTTTCTGCTGACGATCCCGGTTGCGGGCTATCTTTCCGCAAGTGGCAGCCATTTTGTCGGCCCCTCGACGGCCCAGTTGTGGGTCATGGGCTGGTCACGCGACGCGGGTGATCTGCGGGTGGCGCATTTCCTGGCCACCCATGCGCTGCATTTCATCCCCCTCGCCGGGCTGCTGGCGGTCTGGGCTGCACCGGCGCAGGCCTTGCGGATCGTCTGGGCTGTGGCGGGCGCGTTTGCGGCGCTGGTGATCTTTACCTTCGCCCAGGCCCTGCAGGGCCGGCCGTTCCTGCCCTTCATCGGTTGATCCGCCTTTTCCTTCGGCGCCCGCCGGGCTAAACACCCCGCAACTCTTGCAGGAGGCCCGTGATGCCGATGGAAAAGACCTTCAACGCCGCCGAGGCCGAGGCCCGGATTTCGAAGACCTGGCTTGAGGCCAAGGCCTTTGCCGCCGGCGCGAATGCCAAGCCCGGCCACCCGGCGTTTTCCGTCATGATCCCGCCACCGAATGTGACGGGCAGCCTTCACATGGGCCATGCCTTCAACAACACGCTGCAGGACATCCTGACCCGCTGGCACCGGATGATGGGCGATGACACCCTTTGGCAGCCCGGCACCGACCATGCCGGGATCGCGACCCAGATGGTGACCGAACGCGAAATGGCCAAGGCAGGCAAAGTTTCCCGCCGCGAGATGGGGCGAGAGGCCTTTACGCTCAAGGTCTGGGAGCAGAAGCGACGCTCGCGCGGCACGATCATCGGGCAGTTGCAGCGGCTGGGGGCCAGCTGCGACTGGGACCGCGAGGCGTTCACCATGTCCGGCGCGCCGGGGGCGCCTGCGGGGGAAGAGGGCAACTTCCACGACGCCGTCATCAAGGTCTTTGTCGATCTTTATGGGAAAGGCCTGATCTACCGCGGCAAGCGGCTGGTGAACTGGGACCCGCATTTCGAGACCGCGATTTCCGACCTTGAGGTCGAGAATACCGAAGTTCCCGGCCATATGTGGCACTTCAAATACCCGCTCGCGGGGGGGGAGACATATGAGTATGTCGAGAAAGACGCCGAAGGCCGCGTGACCCTGCGCGAGGTGCGGGATTACATCAGTATCGCCACGACGCGGCCCGAAACCATGCTGGGGGATGGTGCGGTTGCCGTTCATCCTTCAGATGAACGTTACGCGCCAATCATCGGGAAACTTTGTGAAATTCCGGTGGGGCCAGCAGAGCATCGCCGCCTGATCCCGATCATTACCGACGAATACCCGGACCCCACCTTCGGCTCGGGGGCCGTCAAGATCACCGGCGCGCATGACTTCAACGACTATGCCGTCGCCAAGCGCGCCGACATCCCGTGCTACCGCCTGCTGGACACCCGCGCCCAGATGCGGGCCGATGGGGTGCCCTACGATCAGGCCGCCAAGATCGCGGGGCAGATGTCCCGCGCCTGGCTGGTCGCCAGGGGCTACGCGACGCCGGGGATTGTGGAGCAGCCCTTCACCCTGTCGGAAGCTGAGATTGACGCCCTGAACCTTGTCCCCGACGACCTGCGCGGGCTGGACCGGTATGAGGCCCGCAAGCGCGTGGTTGAAGCCATCACGGCAGAGGGGCTGGCGGTCACCACCCTGAAGAAATCCGTCGACGTTGAGACTGGCTCGGAGCATCTCGAACTGGTGCCCTACGTCGAGTCCAAACCGATCATGCAGCCCTTCGGCGACCGCTCCAAAGTGGTGATCGAGCCGATGCTGACCGACCAGTGGTTCGTCGACACCGCCAAGATCGTGGAACCGGCGCTGGAGGCGGTGCGGTCGGGCCGCACCAAGATCATCCCGCCCTCGGGCGAAAAGACCTATTACCACTGGCTGGAAAACATCGAACCGTGGTGCATCAGCCGCCAGCTTTGGTGGGGGCACCAGATCCCGGTTTGGTATGACATGCACGGGAACAATTTCTGTGCGCATAACTTCGAAGCTGCATCCCGGCTTGCAGTCTCGCACCACTCAGCGATCCATCCGGACAGGAATTTCGTCACGGTTGAAGTTCCCGATCTGGAAGGCATCGACTTCTCGTCAAGCGCACCTTTCGCAGGATCTGATGCTGCCTCCGCATTTGAGGCTGGGCTTTGGGGCGACGCTATCAACGAAGATGGATCCGTCGCAATTGCGATGCGCCGCGACCCCGACGTCCTCGACACCTGGTTCTCCTCCGGCCTCTGGCCGATCGGCACGCTCGGCTGGCCGGAACCCACGGCGGAGCTGAAGAAATACTTCCCCACCTCGGTCCTGGTGACCGGGCAGGATATCCTGTTCTTCTGGGTCGCCCGGATGATGATGATGCAGCTGGCCGTGGTGGACGACATTCCGTTCCACACCGTTTATCTGCATGGCCTCGTCCGCGACGCCAAGGGCAAGAAGATGTCGAAATCGCTCGGCAACGTCATCGACCCGTTGGAGATCATCGACGAATACGGCGCCGATGCGCTGCGCTTTGCCAATGCGGCGATGGCCTCGTTGGGCGGCGTCCTCAAGCTGGATACCCAGCGCATCGCGGGCTACCGGAACTTTGGCACCAAGCTTTGGAACGCCTGCCGTTTTGCCGAGATGAACGGCGTCTGGGAAGGCCACGCGACCGGCCCCGCCCCCAGCCCTCAAGCCACCGCCAACAAGTGGATCATCGGTGAGACCGCCCGCACTTTGGCCGAGGTCAACGAGGCCTTGGAGGCCTTCCGCTTCGACACCGCCGCCGATGCGCTTTATAAGTTCGTCTGGGGCAAGGTCTGCGACTGGTATGTCGAATTCGCCAAACCGCTGTTTGACGGGCCTGAGGCCGCCGAGACTCGGCAGACCATGGCCTTCGTCCTCGATCAATGCATGATCCTCCTCCACCCGATCATGCCC
>JBBQVR010000018.1:0-33532 GCA_038211355.1 Rhodobacterales bacterium
GAAAGCCGTCGTTGAACCAGTTGCCGGCAAGGGCAGGCGTCGCAATCCCGGCTGCGGTGGTCAGGGTGACGGTTTGCTGCCCCAGATCCGGCCCTTCGCTGCGAAGCGAACCTAGGGTGCCGGCGATGTAGGTCGTGTCGCGCGGACCGTGCGGCGCGCCGCCGTCGAAGACGAGGGAGGCCTGCCCCTGATCCATCCGCACCAGCACCTGCGCCATCAGGGGCGCGCGGGCGGTCTGGCCGGGGGCGGGCGCGGCCATGGCGACCACACTTTTCGCCCGGTCCCCGATCAGGCTGCGCAGGAAATCGAACCAATGGATGCCGAAGTCATACAGGATCAGGTCGTCGATCTTTTCAAACGGGGTGCCAGCGATCCAGCCGTGGTTCCAGTGGACGGCTGAGTGCGCGCTGATGACCTCGCCAATGACACCGGCGCGGACGGCTTCGCGCATGTAAGCCATGTGGGGCGACCAGCGGCCGTTCTGGTTGACGGCCAGCTTCACGCCGTTGTCGCGGGCCAGTTGCACCAGCCGAGCGCCTTCGGAAAGATCGAGGACGAAGGGCTTTTGCGACAGCACATGTTTGCCCGCCTTCAGCGCGGCTTCCATGATCGGCAGGCGGTCTGACGGGTGGGGGGTGATGTCCACGACATCGATTGACGGGTCGGACAGGATGTCCTCGACGCGATCTGTGACGCGGGCGTTGGGCGCAAACTCGGCGGCCTTCGCTTCGGCGCGGGAGAGGGTACGGTTGCAGATCGCCGCCACTTCCCACCCGGCCGTGCGGTAGGCGTCAAGATGGGCCGAGGCGATGCCGCCCGCGCCGATCAACCCGATGCGGGGACGGTAGATGCGCGGCATCGGTGGCTGCCAGGACAGGTCGGGCGCGGCCATTTCGGCCAGCGTGGCGGAGCGCAGGGCGTAGGTGTCGGCGTCAGGCTCGCTCATGGGATCAGGCCCAGAGTGCGCTTTTCGCGGGCGGATAGGGCGGCGGTGTCGACGATGCGCTGGCCGATCAGGCTGATGGCGGGGTCAAGCGGGCCGGTCAGGGGCTCTCCCCTCTCGATGCAGCCAAGGACGTATTCGATGGGGTTCGTCCCGCCCGGCGGCAGGGGGTCGCAGGGAACCTCATGCGGTTGCGGGTTGGCGCGGGTCTGCAGGGTAAGGGTGTCGGCATAGTCCCAGCTGGCCATAGTGCCTTCGGTCCCGACGAAGACGAAGCCGCATTTCGGCTGCGGCTGGATCACCCAGGGGTCGGTGAAGGTGCCCCAGCGGGTTTCCATCTTCGACAGGCCGGCCTTGTAGCGGCAGATGGTGATGGAGTGCTGGTCAACCTCGATCCCCGGGGTTTCGTCGATGACCGAGGTCACCTCCAGCGGGGCTTCGCCGTTGCGATACCACGTGCCAAGGGTGGCGCCGTAGCCGAGATAGTCCAGCAGGCTGCCGCCGCCGGCCGCGCGCTTGTACCACCAGGAGGTGGGTTTCTGCCGGTCCACCTCTTCGCGCGTGACCTCGACCTTGTCGGCGAGGTGGTAGAGCGGGCCGCGGTTGCCGCCGTAGGAGTGGATCTCGATCAGCTCGCCGATGGTGCCTTCGTCCAGGATGCGCTTGGCGGTGACGTGGCTGGCGACCCAGCGGAGCGGCCAGTTGACCGCGAGGGTCTTGCCGGTCGGCTTCATCGCCGCGATCATCGCGCGGGCGTCGGCAACGGTGGCGGCGAACGGTTTTTCGACGAAGACGTGGACGTTATGGGCGGCCAAAAGGTCGACATAGCGGGCGTGGTCAGCGGTGGCTGCGCAGAGGATGGCGAGGTCGGGCTTCGTGGCCATGCAGGCGTCGAAGTCGGTGAAGACCTGAGTGGCAGGAATGCCGAACTCGGCCACCGCGCGGAACATCGTGGCGGGGTCGGGGTCGTAGATGCCAACGATCTCGGCGTTCGGGTGGTCATGGACAAGGCGGAGCAGGTCGCCCATGTGCATGTGGTCAAAGCTGATGCCCACAACGCGGAACTTTGACATTTTTGGTCTCCCCTAGCTGCGGTCGGTGATGCGGATGTAAAGCGCGGTGACCGCCAGAATGATCGCGCCGTAAAGGATGCGCCGCCCGCCTTCAGGCATTTGCAGAAGCGTCAGCATGGTGGCAAGGACGGTGAGGATCAGCGCGCCAAGGATAGTCCCGCCATAGCCGCCGCGCCCGCCGAAGATCGAGGTGCCGCCGATGACGGCTGCCGCAACAGAGGGCAGGTCCAGCGGCAGCGCCAGCGAAAGCGAGGCGGTCTTGACCATGCCAAGGTAGAGCAGGCCGGAGAGGCCGGCGATGACTCCGGACAGGGAGTAGAGCGCGAGGTGGACCTGCCAGACGCGGACGCCCGACAGCCGCGCGGCGGTCTCGTTCGAGCCGATGGCGTAAAGCAGGCGGCCAAAGCCGGTGCGGCGCTGGGCCCAGAGGATCAGGGCAGCGAAGGGGATGAAGAGGAAAAGGCCGTTCGGCAGACCGAAGGTACGGCCGGTGCCAAGCCAGACGAGGATGTCGGGATAGATCGTGCCGGTGGAGATGACCGAGCGTTGGTAAACCAGAAGGCAGCCGGTGGCGATCAGGCCGGTACCCAGCGTCATGATGAGCGGGTGGACCCGGGCGAAGGCGACGCCGATGCCGTTCACCACACCGATGAGAAGGGCGCAGCCCATGGCGATGCCGATGGCGGAAGGCGCGCCGATCAGGGGCGTGGCGGTGGCGGTGACATAGGCCGCGATGGTGGCGGCAGTGCCGACGGACAGATCAATGCCACCGGTCAGCATGGTCAGGGTCTGGCAGGCGGCCAGCATCGCCAGCGGGATGGCGATCTTCAGCGTGTTGCCGACCCAGAACATGCTGAGGATGGCCGGATTCAGGATGGCCAGCACGGCGATCAGGGCCAGAAGGATCAGCGTCAGCGGGAACAGCGGCTGATCCACCATCAGCCGGCCAAGGCGGGCAAGCGGGGCGTCGGTAGTGGTCATCGTCATGTCGTGCGCCCCCGTGTTGCCAGAACAGCGCCGAACATCACGACGGCGACCATGATGAGCCCCTCGACAATCGCGGCGACGTTGGGGTCGACGGACATCAGCGTCAGGTCCAGCCGCACGGTGCGCAGGACGATGACGGCAAGGATCGGCCCAAGGATGGTGCCGCGTCCGCCGCCCAGGACCACGCCGCCCAGCACGACAGCAGCGACCGAGGCGAGGAGATAAGGGCCTGGGATCGGCTCGCCAATGCCGGTGGCCATGGTGACGGTGAGACCGCCAATCGCCGAGAAAAGCCCGCACAAGGCATAGGCGGCGATGCGCACGGGGCCGATAGGGACGCCGGAACGGAAGGCGGCCTGCGGATCAGAGCCGACGGCGTAGATCATCAAGCCAAGCTTGCTCCGGCGGATGGGCAGCCAGATCACGGCGACGATGATCGTGAGGAAGACGAAACCGCGCGGCATCCAGTTGGTGAGGCCTTCGGGCAGGCCGGGGATCGTCACGCCGCCAACCACAAGCGCGCGGAGCCACGGGGCCGCCCCGCCGCCCGGTGCGTTCAGGATCAAAAGGGCGACGCCCTGCCAGACGAACAGCATTGCCAGCGTGACCACGATGTCAGGCACCCGCGTCACCACGATCAAGGCGCCGTTCAGCGCTCCCATCGCGAGGCCCACCGCAAGCACCGCTAGGATGGCGAAGACCGCCTGCCCATCGGTGGCCCCGTCCATCAGGACGGCGGCGGTGACGCTGGCCACGGCCATCATCGCGGCGACCGAGAGGTCGATGCCGCCCGCAATGACCACGATTGCCATGCCCACCGTCACCAGCGCAAAGGGCAGGGCCGAACGAGCAAGGCTATCAAGGCCGGAGATGCCGAAATCAGGCTGGATCAGCTTGGTCGCGAACAAGAGCAGCACAAGAAAACCTGCAAGTCCGGCCGTCCAGGCGTTCGATTGCAAGAACCGCGTCATGCCGGGGCCCCCGTCTTTTCCGTCAGCCCGTAGGCGGCGCGCATCAGGCGGGCTTCGTCCGCCTCGGCCGCGTCGATCACGTCGACCACGCGGCCGTTTAAGATGACGATGGCCCGATCACAGGCCAGCCGCACCTCGGCCAGTTCGGAGGTGTAGTAAAGGACAGCCGCGCCCTGGTCGGCAAGGTCGCGCACGAGGGCGTAGATCTGCCGCTTGGTGCGGATGTCGATGCCACGGGTCGGGTCGAAGAGAAGGAGGGTCTGCACGCCCTTGGCGATCCAGCGGGCGATGGTGACCTTTTGCTGGTTGCCACCGGACAGGCGGCGCACTTCGCCTTGGGCGCGGGTATCGATCTGCAGGCGTTCGATGGCAGCGGTGACACGCTGGTCTTCATCCCGCGCGGGGATGACGCCCCAGTTCGCAAGGCGGGAAAACAGGGGCAGCGCGATGTTTTCCCGCACCGAGCGCTGCATCAGCAAAGCGTGGGCGCGGTTGCCGGGGACGAGGGTGAGGCCCGCGGCGATGGCGTCGGCGGGATGGGCGAAGATCAGCGGCTTTCCATCCACCGCAACCGTGCCGGCCGTGGCGCGGCGGTTGCCGGCGAGGACGTCGAACAGCTCATCCTGACCCTGGCCTTCAAGGGCGACGACGCCCAGAACCTCGCCCGGGCGAAGTTCCAGCGACACATCGGACAGACGGCGCGCAGTGGCAAGGCCTTGCACCTTCAGGCGCGGCACGCCGGTTGTGGTGGCGGTACTGCGGGTGGCGCTTGCGGCGGCGCTGACCCCGGCGCCGAGCATCATTTCGACGATGGTCTCTTCGATTCCCGGTTCGATCTTCACGTCGCCCACGGTCTGCCCGTCACGCAGCACGGTGGCGCGGTCACAGATGGCAGCGATTTCCGTGAAGCGGTGCGAGATGTAGATGACCGAGCGTCCGGCATCGGCCTGCGCGCGGACGGTGGCAAGCACGCGGTCGACAAGGTCGGTTGGCAGGGCCGCGGTCATCTCGTCCAGCAGCAGCACGTCGGGCTCCACAGCAAGCGCGCGGGCGAGGTCAAGGATGCGAAGGCTTGCAAGGGGAAGGGTGCGGATCATGTCGTCCTGGCGCAGATCGGGCAGGCCAAGCTCGGCAATCCAGTGGCGGAAGCGGTCCACCGGGGTATTGCCAAGGCGCAGGTTGTCGGCGACCGACAGGTCGGGGATCAGCGAGGGTTCCTGGTAGACGGGCACAAGGCCGGAACGACGCGCGCCGGCGGGGGAAGCGACCGTGCTGTCCTGGCCGCGAATGCGGACGTGGCCGGCGTCGGGCTTGAGCGCCCCGGTCAGGATCTTGACGAAGGTGGATTTGCCCGCCCCGTTCGCGCCCATCAAGGCAACGACCTGGCCTGGGGCAACTTGCAGCGACGCGTCGCGCAGCGCCACGACCGCGCCGAAGCGTTTGGTGACGCCGGTTGCGTCAAGTAAGGCCGCTGGCGCGGATGGGGTCATGCTGTTCCTCGGGAAAGGGCGGCCCCCGAGACGATGTCGGGGGCCGGTTTGGTCAGATCAGATCACTCGCCCGGGCCTTTGCAGGCGATGATCTGGTCCATCGTGTAGGTGGTCCAGCCGTCGATCGAGACGCTGACCGGCCATTCGGGCGACAGGTTCGGGTTGGCGGCGGCGGCAAGGTTCGCCTTTCCTGCGTCGGTCACGTTCTCCCACAGGGCAGGATCGACGAGCACGGTCTTTTCGGCCGGCATCTGGCCGTCGAGGATCTGGATTGCCAGTGCGACACCGGCCCCACCGACAGAGCCGGGGTTGGTGACGGCGGCACCTTGCAGGCCTTCGACAGAAGAAAGCTGGCCGACGAAACCCGCGTTGTCGGCACCGACGATCGGAACGAGGGGAGCGCCGGATTCGACGAAGGCGTCAACGATCACGTTGTCGATGCCGGAGGTCCAGACGCCCTGGAACGGAATGCCTGCAGCGATGATGTCGTTGATCTGCTGCTTGCCCTGGTCCTGCTGCCAGCCGGTAAAGACCTCTTGCGCAATGGTCACGTTCGGAAACTCGGCCATGGCGCGCTTGAAGCCGACGTCACGGTCGTTGTCCGCACCCGCACCCGCTGCGCCGCGCATGTAGACGACAGCGCCTTCGCCGCCCATCGTCTCGAACAACCATTTGGCACCGAGGTAGGCGTATTCTTCCTGGTTGTTCGACAGGATGTAGGCGGAAGGTTCGGTCACCGCCTGGTCGACGGCAACGACGACGATGCCCGCATCGGTAGCTTCCTTGATGGCCGAGTTGATCCCTTCGGCGTTCGACGGGTTGACCACGATGGCATTGACGCCGGCCTGGATCAGGTTGCGGATATCCTCAAGCTGGCCAGCGGCGTCGGTGTTGCGGTGGGCGATGTTCAGGCTTGCGACCTTGCCCGAGGCGAGGGCTTCGGCCTTCATCGCGCAGACCATCTGCTCACGCCAGCCGTTGCCCTGCACGGTGTTCGAGATGCCGATCTTGTAGCCACCGTGAGCTTCCGCTGCGGCCATACCAGCAAGGCCGAGCGTCATTGCGGTTCCCAGAAGCAGTTTCTTCATTTGATCCTCCCAGATCGTCTTGGTGGCGTCCTATTTCACAAAGGGGCGCAGGACGTCTCTCGCCAGTTCGAAGCCGCGTTTCACCTTTTCGTCGGTGCCCTCGAAGGTGCGGTCCTCGTGTTCGATGATGATGGGGCCATCATAGCCCGCGCGATAGAGGCTTGCGAAGAATCCGGGCCAATCGACTTCTCCCAGCCCCGGCATGCGTGGGACCTGCCAGCCCATGCCGGCCGACAGGATCCCGTGGTCGTAAAGCCCGTCACGGTCGATCATCAGGTCCTTCGCATGGACATGGGCCATGCGGGGACCAAATTCCCGGACGAAGCGGGCGGCGTCGATCATCTGCCAGACAAGGTGGCTGGGGTCGTAGTTCATCCCCACCGCGTCGCCCCAGGTGTCGAAGATGCGGCGCCAGACGATGGGGGAATAGGCGATGTTGTGACCGCCCGGCCATTCGTCGTGGGAAAAGATCATCGGGCAGTTCTCAAACGCCAGCGTCACGCCCGTGTCGCGGGCATGGGCGACGATGGGGGCGAAGATCTCGGTGGCGCTTGCCCAGTTCTGGTCAACCGTCAGCGTGCGGTCGCCGCCGAGGAAGGTGTTCACCACCTTCACGCCCATCATCCCGGCGGCGGTGATGATACGGGTGAGGTGGGTGATGACCGCCTCACGATGGGCGGCGTCGGGATGAAGCGGGTTCGGGTAGTAGCCGAGCGCCGAGACAGTAAGGCCCTTGCCGGCGATCATCCCCATGATCTCTGACCCGCGGGCGCGGGTCATGTCTTCGATCGGCAGGTGGGCGGTGCCGGCATAGCGGCGCTTTTCGGCCCCCGCTGCGGGCCAGCAAGCGATTTCCAGCGCTTGAAAGCCTGCACTGGCAGCGTAATCGGCGACGCCGTCCAGCGGGGTGTCCGCGAAGGGGGCGGTGAGGATGCCAAGCTGCATCAAGTGGCCTCCTTGATGTCGACCCAGCGGCCTTTTGCGGCACTTTCCAGCACGGCGTCGCAGAAGCGCATCTCGTAATGGCCATCGTCGAAGCTGGCCCAGGTGGACTGTGGCCCGCGCCCGCCGCGTGCCACGTCGCCATAGACCTGGGTGAAGAAGGCGGCCCAGGTGTCAGCAAAGCCTTCAGGGTGGCCGCCGGGCATGCCCGAGGCCGCAGCACCAAACGCGTTCATCAGCGAGGGATCACGCAAGAGAATCTGGTTCGGCGCTTCACGGTGGCCGATCCACAGGTTTTCCGGGGCTTCCGCGCTCCATGCGGCAGAGGCTTTGGAGCCGGAGATGTCCCACGTCAGCAGACCCCGCCGCCCGTGGCTGACCTGGCTGGTGGTCAGCACGCCGCGCCCGCCGTTGGCGTAGCGCAGCAGGATCGTCGCCGCGTCGTCGGTCGTGATGCGGCGGGTTTCGGTTTCGCCTTTGGTGGTCGAGAAGGTTTCGACCGGGCCAAGGGGCTTTTGCCGGTCGGGGATGAAGGTGGCGAGGTCGGCCATGACCGAGGTGGGCTTTTGCCCGGTGATGAAGCCCGCGAGGTCGACCCAATGCGTGCCGATATCGCTGACGGATCGGAGGGGGCCGCCTTCGTCCGCTTCAAGCCGCCAGTTCCAGTCTGTCTCTTTCGCCAGCCAGTCCTGGTGAAACTGGCCGGTGATCAGGCGCAGGTCACCCAGCTCTCCCGCCGCAACCATGCCGTGGGCGTGCTGGTTCAAGGGGTAGAAGCGCGTGTTGTAACAGACCGCGGCGATCTTGCCGCTGGCCCGCGCCATTGCCACCATTTCGGCCGACTGGGCCGAGGTCATGGCGAGGGGCTTTTCGCAGATGACGTGCCTGCCAGCTGCAAGGATCGCCTTGACCTGCGGGTAATGTGCGACATTCGGCGAGGTGACGTGGACGATTTGCACCGCCGGATCGGCCAGTACCTCCTCCAGCGAGGCATAGGCGCGCGGCACCCCCAGCGCGTGGGCACGCTCTGCCCCCCGCGCAGGGCTGGAGCCGAGAACGCCCGCCACCGGGATGCCAAGGCGGCGGAGGGTGTTGAGGTGGACCGCGCCGATGAAGCCGGTGCCGACGACGGCGGCTGAAATTGTGGAAAGGTCAGGCAACGGAATACCCCCCGTCGATGGCCAGGCAGGTGCCGGTCATGAAACCAGCTGCTGCAGAGGCGAGGAAAAGGACGGGGCCGGCGATATCTTCGGGCTGGCCCCAGCGGCCAAGCGGTGTGCGCAGGTTGACCGCCGCAACATGGGCTGGGTCGGTGCGGCTGCGGGCAGATTGTTGCGTCACGATGAAGCCGGGGGCGACGGCGTTCACCCGGATGCCGTCCCCGGCCCAGGCGATGGCGAGCGATTTCGTCAGTTGCACCACCGCGGCCTTGCTGGCGCCATAGGCCGGGTTCCGCGGGCTGCCGAACATGGCATACATCGAGGCGATGTTGATGAGGCTGCCCCTCGCTTGCTTAAGCTTGTCATGAAACGCCTCGGCGCAGCGGAAGGTGCCGTGCAGGTTCACGTCGACGACGTGCTGGAAAAAGGCGGGGGCCATTTCCTCGCCCCGGGCGGTGATGGCGGCGCAGTTGATGAGGATGTCGAGCTTTTCCGTCCGGTCGGACAGAGCCTGCACCGCCGCGCCGTCCGTCACGTCAAGCTGTGTGTAGGCGAAGCGGTCCTGATCCTCGGGTGCGGGTTCGGGTTCGGCCCCGGTGATCGCCACGGTTGCGCCGGCGTCCTGGAAAGCGCGGGCGATCGCGGCACCAATCCCGGCGCGGCTGGCACCGACGACCAGAACCTCGGCCCCCGAAAAATCGAAGCGGCTGTGCATCATGGTCTCCCCCCGGGGCCATCCTTGGCCAGTCGGCGAGTCGATGCAATGGCTATTTCATTTTCTGCTTTTTGATTATTCGTAACCGCACTGACCCGGCGGCCAAGGGCCACGATCAGCGACTGGCAGACCACCATGGCCGGAACCTGGCTGCGGAAATGGCCGAGCCGTGCCTCGTTCACATAAAGGACGTGAGAGGCGAGGCCCGCGACCGGGCTAAGCGCGTTGTCGGTGATGGCGAGAACGCGCAGGCCACGGGCGGCAGACAGGGTGGCGATTTCCACTGTCTCGGGGGTGTAGTCGTCGAAGGTCATCACAAGGAGGGTGTCCTGTGGGCCGATGGCCTGCACCTGCATCGCCCGCATTGCCCCCAGGTTGTCCACCAGATGCGCGCGGCGGCCGATGCTGCCAAGGCCGTAGACGGCGTAGGCCCCCAACCCGAAGGCGCCACGGGCGGCGGCGACGTGGACGACCTCGCTTTGCGCCAGCACATCGACGAAAGCCTCAAGGGCGTCGCGGTCCAGCGCCTCTTCGATCCGCACCAGCGATTGCACCGCGGCCTGCACGAAGCTGCCGAAAACCTGGCCGGGCTGATCAAGGTCGGCGTCCGCGATCCCCGGCTGCGCCAGACGTTGGGCATAGGGCAGGCGGGGGCCGAGGAGGCGCTCGCGGAACACCAGTTGCAGATCGGCGAAACCCTGGAACCCCAGCTCTTTCGCAAAACGGGTGATCGTGGCGGGGGGCACCTGCGCCTGATCGGCAAGGCGGACAAGGGTGGTCACGGCCACCTCTTCGGGGTGGTTGAGGAAGAACTGCGCCACTTGCGTCAGCCGCTTGCTGAGCGAGCCCGCGCGGGCAGCAAGTTCGGCGCGCAAGCTGTCGAAGTCGCGGGGCGGTTTGGGCAGGCTGGCGGGTTTGTCCATCACAGCGCCCCGGCCACTTTCTGCTCGAAGTCGATGATCGATCCGCTCATCGGGATCGAGGCGTCGGACAGCAGGAACACGGCAAGGCGGGCACATTCCTCGGCGGTGACAAGGCGGCCGAGGGGGAGGGCTGCCTGGGCCTTCGCCAGCCAGTCCGGGCCGCGGCCAAGGTCTTCGGCCTGCATCCGGCGTTCGCTTTCGGTGGCAACCCAGCCGAGGTTGATGCCGTTCACGCGGATGCGGTCGGCCATGTGGGCGTGGGCGGTGTTCTTCGTCAGCGTTGCCAGCGCGCCCTTTGTGCCGGCGTAGATCGCAAGTTCCGGGATGCCGCAATAAGCGTTCATCGACAGGATGTTGACGATCGCGCCGGGGGCAGTGCGGGCCGTCATGTCGGCGACCGCTGCCTGCATCAGAAAGAATGCCGCGCGGGCGTTGACCGCGAAAAGTCTGTCCCAGACCTCGACCGTGCCGCTGGCGACAGAGCCGCGCGTGGTCAGGCCGGCGGCGTTGACCAGCCCGTCGATCCGGCCAAAGCGGGCCTTGGCTGCAGCGGCGATGGTCGCGGGGGCGGAGGGGTCTTCCAGATCGGCCATGACGACTTCCGTCTCAACGGTCAGGGTCGAGGCTAGGCTGCGCATAGCGTCACCCTGGCGGTCGACCAGGATCAGGCCGCCCACGCCTTCCTGCGCCAGAAGCGCAGCGATGGCGGCACCGATGCCGCTGGCCGCCCCGGTCACGATGATTGCCTTGCCGTCCAGCCCGAGATTCATCCACCGATTCCCTTCAGGAAGGCATCGTGCTCCCTCGGGTCCATGGTGACGACATGGCGCGGTTCGGGGAAGGCCCCGCTGACGACATCAGTGCGAAATTCGGCGAAGGCGGCGATCCGCTCGGCCTGGAGACGGTCATGTTCGGCGGCGAAGTTGCGGTAGGTCTTGGCGTGGCGAGGCAGGTGGCTGCGGTTTTCGCCCAGGATATCTTCGGCGAAAAGGTATTGCGCGTCGCAGCCGGGGCCGGCGCCCATCGACCAGAGAAGTATCTTGAGCCGCGCGCTGATGGCGGTGGCGACTTCGACGGGGACAACCTCGATCTCGACCGCGAAGGCGCCGGCGTCCTGGTAGCGGCGGCATTCCTCGTAAAGGGCGATGGCCTGGGCCGAGGTCTTGCCGACGGCGCGGAAGCCGCCGGTAAAAGTGGCGCGCGACGGCACAAGGCCGACGTGGCCGACGATGGGGATGTATTCCCGCGTGAGGTACTCCACGGTTTGCAAGCTGCCGGAGCAGTAAAGCGCATCAGCCCCGCCTTGCAGCATCTGGCCGCAGAAGCGGAGGTAGTCGTCTGGGGTTCCGGCCTCGGGGTGGGCGCGGCCGGTCATGCTGAAGACGCTTGGCGCGGCTTCGCGGTAGCGGGGGTGGGTGACAAGCTCGGGCGGGACCGAGGCGATGTCGATCCCGGCGGCCTCGGCGGCGGCGGCTTCGTCCAGGGTGAAATAGCGCAGCATGGTCTTCTGGCCCTGGCCCTTGTCGGCTTGCAGGTCGGCGACGGTGGGAAGTTTCCTCATGGCGTGCCGTCCAGAGCAATCTCGATCCGGCCAGCGGTGATGCGGGCCGGATAGGTGGCCAGCGCCACGCAGACGGGCGCGCGGAGGGGTGCCCCGGTGCGATAGTTGAAGCGCCCGTTGTGCTTGGGGCATTCAATGGTGTCGTCGATCACCAGCCCACCGGCCAGATGGACCTTTTCGTGCGTGCAGAGGCCGTCGGTGGCAAAAACCTCACCCTTGGCCGAGCGGTAGACGGCGAAGGTGCGGCCCGCGTGGTCAAACCGGAGGACATCCTCGGGGTCGATATCCTCCACGTCGCAAACGTCGATCCAATGGGTCAAGCGACACCCCTTTCCGGCACGTCGAACTGGTGCAGATCGGCGCGGTAGGGCCGGGCAGTGGACGGCAGGGCGCGGAACTGGGTGTGGCTGGGATCTTTGCGCTGGCGCCAGAGGGTGGCGACCATGCCCTTGTAGGCCGCCCAGATCGAGGGGTCGGGCGGCGGCAGGTCATCCTTGATCAGCGCATGGAGGCGGGGCAGGGCGTGGTAGGGGACCATGGGAAACATGTGGTGTTCGATGTGGTAGTTCATGTTCCAGTAGATCCAGCGGCTGACGGGATTCATGTAGACGGTGCGGCTGTTCAGCCGGTGGTCCAGCACATCCTCGGCCAACCCGCCGTGCTGGATGAGGCCGGTCATCACCATGTGCCAGGTGCCGTAAATGCGCGGGCCGCCGATCAGCATGAGGGGCAGAAATGACCAGCTGGCCAGCGCCCAGATGAGGGCTGCGGCATAGATCGCCATGTGGAGGCGGGCCCAGAAGATCGCCTTCGGGCGTTCGGTCTCCGGGATGTAGTCGGCCTCGTCCGGCGTGATGATCCCTGCAGCGTTGCGCGCGAGGACGCGGAAGTGGAGGAACACGTCCGGGATGCCGATGAAGTGGAGGGCGGCCAGCACCAGCTGCGGCGGGCGGAAGTGGCCGATTTCGGGGTCACGCCCGACGATGATCGTATCGGTGTGGTGGCGCGCGTGGCTCCACCGCCAGGAGACGGGGTTGCGCATCACGAGGAAGCTGGCGAGCTGGTAGACCGCGTCATTCATCCAGGACGTGCGGAAGGCGGTGCCGTGGCCACATTCGTGCCAGCGGCTGTCGCAGGCCGAGCCATAAAGGACACCGTAAACGAGGAAGAATGGGACCGCCCACCAGGTGCCCCAGGTCAGGACGCCCCCAGCCCCGCTGGCGAGGAGGAGTCCGAGCCAGATCGCGGTATCGCGGATTGCCGGGCCGTCGCGGCGCTGCATCAGGTCTTTCATCACCTTGCGGGGGACGTCGGAGTGGTACCATTCGGCCGAGGCGAGGCCCGCCTGAACGGCGTGGGCGTTTTCGGGGCCGGTGAGGCTGTAGTCGCGGGGGGTGAAGGGAAGCGTTGCGGTCATCGGGTGGTCCTTTCGGCGCCGTAGAGGGGGGCGAACTGGCCGCTGGGCGCGGGGTAATCTTCATCAGGCTGCCGGGCGATGGCGGCGATGCGCGTCTCGGTCTCGGTAATTTCGGCGGCGGTGGTCAGCACGGTGAAGCGGGTGTTGTAATGGCGTTCCTCGCCAGCGTTCAGCCATATCATCTCGCCCCTCTCCCGCGCGGCGGTGTTGCCGAGGATGTGGTGTGTCGAAGGTTCCAGCCCCATGACGTAATGCCCGGCCTGAAAATTCTGCCACTGATAGGCGCAGGGCAGCTGGTTGGCCCGTGTCTCGACCATCAGGCCAAGGCTGATGCGGTCGTTGACAACGGCGACCGGGACGAGGCCGGAGGGGT
This sequence comes from Rhodobacterales bacterium, assembly GCA_038211355.1. GTDB lineage: Bacteria > Pseudomonadota > Alphaproteobacteria > Rhodobacterales > Rhodobacteraceae > Tabrizicola. The sequence continues at coordinate 13,644 of JBBQVR010000018.1, forward strand.
CAGCGGCCATGCGATGTTCCCACACCTGCTCGGTGAAGCCGTGAATCGGGGCGGGGCAGCGGCGGTAACCGACGCCCTGTGCGGCCAGGTCAGGGAAGTGGGTCGCAAAGCAGACCTCGGCCACCGGCGCGAGGTAGCGTGCGCCGTCGTCGATAACCGGATACCCAAGATTGATGTGGTAAAAAAACATGTGCGGCGTGACGGCAAAGCCCGCGTTCACCACGCGGTCGGTCAGCCGGACCTCATTGCCGCCAAGGTCAGCCTCGATCCGGCGGTGAAGGTGCAGAACCTCGCCAAAGACTGCGGCCTGCACGACGACCCCCTCGGCCCAGAGGATGCAACGGTCCCCCTCCCAACTTTCGCCATAGCCGGTCAGCCGCGCCGGAATTGCCCCTACGCGGCCATGCAGCCCGTGGCGCACGGTGGCGCGGCGGGGGTAGTTGTAGGTGCTGGCGTCCACCTCCTCGGGCCCGAGGATATGGTCCAGCCCGCACGTGGACAGAAAGCCGGAGAAGGAGCGTACCCAGCCAAGGCCGCCTTCGCCTTCGGGCTCATGCAAGGCGGGGTGGCGAAAGCCGGTGGGAGAGTGCCAGCCGATGGCGCGGCCGGCGTGCGACATCTCGGAAATGTCCATCGCGCGGTCGACCAGAACGGTGAAACACAGGCCCGAGCCGGTGCGGAACTCCAGAAGCCGCATCCCGCGTTCAACCCCGTCTTCGCAGGTGACAAGGCGCACGCCACCGAACTGCGCCAGACTTCCGGTCCGGGCATGAAGGCCAGTGGCATCTTGGGTTTTGCCGTACAACTGCATTGTTCAGGACTGTCCTCCCTGACACGTTTCTAGCGAAGGACCGGCGCCAAGCCACCCGAAACCAAATCAGATCACATCAGAGCTGGTCCTCTGCGGCCCGATGTTCGCCGCCGAGATCCGGCGCAGACGGCTTGACAGGATGCGCGCCCTGCCACAGTGGCGCTGGCACCTGGACGAGGTCTTCGTGAAGATCAACGGTCTCACGCAGTGCCTCTGGCATGCTGTCGACCACGAAGGCGAGGTTCTGGAAGCCGACGTCTTGAAGACCAGGGATCGCCGCTCCTACGGTGCCGCCCAGAAGGACATGGGATTGCAGCATCAAGTTCGAACACAGCACCAAGACCGGAAATTCGTCAAAGCTTTAGAAGCATCAGAGTTGCGGCCTGCACGGTCGTTCAAGCTTCTGCCGCCAGCGGGCCCATAGTTGCCCGCTCAACCCACCTTGGCGCCTACCCGGAACCGGTCATTTGCACATCAGGCAAGTGCAGTACCGCGTTGATCAGGCTGTTTTTTAGCGCGAGGTCAGACGCGAACTGCGCCAGAAGTGCTTCTGCATCGATCCGAACCCAGTAGGGCGGCACATGAAAGGCCAGGTCGGCAAACGTCGTGGGGAAAAGCACGGCGAGGTATCCCGGCAGGAATACGAGATAAGGGCGACCCGCCGGTGCAGCCTGGTCGAGAGCGAGGATCTCCCTGCGCAGCTTTGGCGTCAGCAGGTGCGCGGATGCAGGATCGCTGGTGCGCAGACTGTAGACCGCATCGAACGCCGCATCGCCGGTCGCCGCGGCCAGCAGATCAGCCGCCTTGTCCTGCGCATCAAGAATGCGCCACGGCGCATCTTTCGGGGTCAGCACCATCATCGCCCCGTCTACCGCGCCCGACGCCACCTCGACGACCGAGCATGACAGGACGTGATCGCTGCTGCCATTCCTCCCCGGCGCATAGGCGATAGACAACTCGGACAGCGACAGGGACCGCCCGTCCCGCTGGCCCTTGATACGGTCCGATGTCCTGGCGGACTGAAGATCGGGAAACAGGCGCCAGCCGGGCAGGTGCGCAAGGTCTGTCTCGGGCTCCACGATATGATCGAAGCCTGACAGATGAGCCGAAGTCGCCGTGGCGAAGCGCGTTTTCACCGTCGCCTGATACTGGCCCGACCGGTTGCCCATGGCGATGAACCAACCCACAAATGCGGAGACGAGGCCGAAGATCACGGCGGTGGACGCGGCCTGCCCGCCAGCAAGCAGGGCAACAAAAGCCCCACCCCCCACCAGCGGCACAAGCAACCGCGCGCGACTGTCCACCGTCGCCAGCGTCTGGAGCCTGAGAACTTCGAGCGCATCCAGATGGGGCGTGATCAGGGCGGCAAGGGCGACGCGCTCCTCCTCGGGCAGCGCGACGACGACCCCGCGCGGCGCATTTCCGGTAGGCTCAGCGCCTGATCTGCTTTGCCGCCGATACGCGCCCAAAGCGACGTGAACGAAAAATCCGAATAGCCCGCCATATCCATTCCTTTGCTGATGCCGGATCAATCCTGTCCGGTCGAACACACACAGGATCCAGGCGGGGCAGATCAGGTGCTGTGCCGCGTGAGATCGGGTACGTCAGCGCCATCGCATATCTGCGGCATGGCCTGTTGAACGATGAGGCCCTGTTCCAAAAGTGCCGGGGCAGCATCGGCGATGAAGAAGTGCGCAGAGGCAGCCTCGGCTATGGATGCCAATGCAGCAGAGACTTCCTCGGGCAGCGGATCGCGGGTTGAAAACTGGTCCGCGAATTCCTGTGCCTGCCGCGCATAGGTTGCGATTCCGCTGGTGGGGCTTCGGCCCGCCTCGCCAAGGGCGGTATCCTCCAGCCCCTTGTCGGTCGCGTTCAGCAAGCTTGCAATCACCTTGCAGGTCGCGCGATCCGCTGCCGACGCGGCGCAGGTGCCGCCCCCCAAGGCAAGCACAAGGGTGACGCACATGGGTATCAAGCGGCTTTTGCGGGTCGTGCAATCCGGATGCATGTTCATTGTGCCACCTCCCGCATCCAGACCGTGCGCCTGGCCAGGACCGGGGTACCCTGAACTGTCGCGGTCATTTCCATGATGCCATAAAGGTTTGACCAGTCGATCGCCATCATCCTGTACATGAAATTCATCCGCACGCCATCGACCACGGCGGTTGATGTCCCCACAAGGCGCGGCAGCTCCATCTGGTCGCAGCCCATCATCAGACCGACATCGTCAGGGCTCAACACGAGGGCAGGTACATAAGGGTCCGACGCTTCGACCATCCAGCGGGGTTCATCGGCCAGCCGCAAGACCAGTGGCGCCTGCGCCTGGGGGTGCGTCGCCTCCAGGCTGTCCCCGCGCAGGGCGACGGTCAGCGTCTCCACCTCTCCATCGCCAGGAAAGGGCAGAACCATCGTCCCCATCCGTGCGTAGCCCGACTGATGCTCGATCAACCAGTCTTCGACGAAGGCCTCGACCACCTCGGCCCAATCAGATGCGCCGGTCTTGCCGCAAAAGGATGATGGATCGGCGCTGGCAGGGCTGGCGAAAGCCGAACCTGCGATGCAGACCAATGAAAACAGATGCTTCATATGCGGGTCTTTCATGGGGCAATGGCCATTCGTTCGACAAAGAAGCGGGTGTCGAAACGACCCTCGATCATGCGGCAGTTGCCCGGATCGCCACCCTCTTCGTAATCTTCCGAAAAGCACAGCTCTGCCGCAAAAGTGCCAACGACGCGGCCTTCGTTATCATTGGCGTTGAGCGTGGTGAATGTGACGGCGGGCAACGACGGCGCTCCCTCGGATGTCCAGCGCTGTGCGCCCCCTCTCGGGGCGTAGCTGATGGTCACGCCCAAGGGTGCCGTTTCCGGTCCGGGCTGTTGCGTCATAAAATCCACCTCCACGCTCAGTCGCGCGTTGTCGGTGCTGTAGCCCGTGATGTTCAGATCCGCAGTCACGCCAGTCAGGAAAATGGATGCCGTCGCCGAGGCCTCATCCCCGTCACTTACAAGGACCGTTGGCTGCGCAATGGCCTCGGCACCAAAACTGGCCTCGATCATGCCGATCTCTTCGATTTCGAAGGCCAGGCTCTGTGTTGCCGACATAATGAGCGCAAGAAAAGCCACTGCGAATTTCATCAAAACGTATCCTCCTGAATGGTGCCGGGTGGATCCTTACGCAAAGCAAGAGCCGGGAAGGGCACCCCTTGGTACAGACACACCCACATCACAATGGTCAGGCTAGGGAACCTGCAGCAGCGTGACTACAAGTTCTTCCGACAGGGCCTAACCATGGAAATCACCGCCTCCGGCCCTGCGTGCCGTTTTCGAGGCAGGCGATGTCGTCAACTGTGCACTCCCGGGCCGGGTACGGCGCTGTGTCAAAAAGATGCATACAGCAGGCAGGCCGCTGTTTTGGATGTGAGCAAGGCGCCTGGCCCAAGCGGCCCACGGCCATCATCGAGAGAAAAGATAACAATCGGCATGTCCAGTGGCGCGCCATGTCATCCGGATCTGCATCGCCGTCCTGAAGCGAGGCGTACGCGCGTTCGAAAGCACAGTTCCCGATTTGTCATACCGCGCAGGGCCTTACTTGAACTCCAGGTGCAAACACCTAGGCCTGTGTGGCGCCAAAATCCAAAAACTCGTCCATGAAGAGGCCCAGTAGCTCAGTACGCGTGCCGATCCCTGCCTTGTGGAAGATGGCACTCAACTGTGCCTTGATCGTACCTTCCTTGGTTTGGCGCCGACGCGCGATTTCGGATATCTTCAGCCCGCGGAGTGACAGGAGGGCGATGTCACTTTCCGCTCTTGACAGGCCCCATGCCTTGAAGCGTTCGACGAGGATATCATCAAAATGCCCCCGTAGAAGCGCCAGCGTGTCGGCATTTCGAGCTTCCGAATGGCGCAGGCGATGCAGCTCGCGTTGCGAAAGAACAAACCCAAGCAGCAGAAGGCCCACGGCAATCGTTTCGGCAACCAGGTGCACGAGTTGCCACCTGGTCAGCCTCTGATCGTCAAGCAGATCGTTATGCAACTCAACCGCGATGTCGATGCCGAAGACCAACGCGCAGACGAACTGGATCAAAGCAACCAATCGGATCGATGGCCACAGACCGCGTATCAGGCCGGTCCTTGTGGTGCGGGTTGTGACGACAGAAACCATGGCGTGACCCTCCCTCGCGGTAAAGGCAGCGCTACCAAACAACCTTAAGGCGTCAGCCGCCAATGCAATCTGCATAAACCAAAGTGCAAAGTGCCTCCTTGCGCTACATCAAGTCCCTCATGTGGCATTGTCTGATTGCGCAGCCGCTCGTTTACTTCTTCTTGCGAAATCCGGGATCGTTCGGATTTGGCCCTGCGGACCGAGCAGGCCTTTGGGGCGGAGCTTTTTCAGGCTCCTCACGGTCTGCAACCGGTTTGGGATCAAGGGAGGATACAGCCATGAAGCGATATGTCCTGGCCGCCGCGACAGCGTTGGTCTGTGCGATGTCGGGTGCGGTGTTTGCCGAAGGTGACGATGACGACGACTACAATCACAAGCCCGAGGCGCAGGATTTCATCCACGGAGCGCCGGAAGTGCCGTCGGAAGCCTGGACCCTGGCCGCTGGAGGCCGGATCTACGACAACTGGTGGGACGCTTTGGATCGGGACGAACCCGAGGGCACCAACCCTGCCTATCCGGTGGCGGTGAACGCCGAGCAAAAGGGTGAGGGAACCTGGCGGTGCAAGGAGTGCCACGGCTGGGACTATCTGGGCAAGGAAGGCATTTATTCCAAGGGAAGCCATTTCACTGGAATCAACGGGATCAACGGAGCCATCGGAAAGCCGGTTGAAGAGATCGCCATGACCCTCCGCGATGCGAACCACCCCTACACAACCGAAATGATCTCCGACGAAGAGATGCTGCGAGTGGCGGCTTTCGTCAGCCGCGGGCAGGTCGATATGAGATCCTTTCTCGATATGGAGACCCGGACGGTCAACAAGGGCAATGTGGTGCGTGGACGCGAGATCTTCCAAACGACCTGCGCGGCCTGCCATGGGTTTGATGGACGCTTGATCGACTGGGGTGAAGACGGCGGCCACAACTACGTGGGAACAGAGGCTAGAGAACTGCCAGACGAGGTCATGCACAAGATTCTCAGTGCGCACACCGGCGTCCAGATGATAAATTTGCGCGCGTTCCCGCTTTCAGATGCGATCGATGTGCTCTCCTATGCGGCCACCTTGCCGCTGGACCCACCAGCGGAGTGATTTTGGCGTCCAGTTCAGCATTGGTGGCGGATCAATCCGCCACCGGACCTTCGCGTTGTCAGGTATATGTGGAGTTCTGTTCTCATGTGACTGCCAGATCAGGAAGTGAGGTGGTCGGTCCTGCAGGGCTGGACCAAGACGCCTGACGGGGCTCGTTGGTTTGCTACGACTGAGTTCGCTCGCGTAGGATGCCGCTGCGGCAGTTCAGCGCCCGCAGAAGCCGGCTTACTGCGCCTTTTGTGGGCAGGCATTCAGCCTTGGATGACTGCCACGTCCCCATCGCGACATTGCGCGCTGATCACGCAGCGCCACGCTCCAAAGACCGGTCAGGTAGAGCTGCACCGCAGCACTCAATCAGGGCAGACCGGCACAAGGAGGCGCCGGTAGGAGGGACAACTAAAGGTCGATCCCCTCTGACAGTGATAACGCGCCTTAAGATCAACCCCGAGATACCGCACCGTGCTGTCCATCTTGGTATGTCCAAGCAGCAGCTGGACCGCGCCCAGGTTGCCCGTCTTCTTTTGAATCTGCGCGACCTTCGCCCTGCGCATGGAATGTGTGCCATAGGCGCTCGGCTTGAGGCCAAGCGACGTGACCCATGCGGATAGAGACGCTGCGCCATCAAACCGTGAATGAGGTTTGAATAAGTAAACGTCCCCCAGTCGCTTCGTGGTTCGAGCCAGCACGCCGCGTCAGATCGGTCATCGACAGTGTGGTCAATAGCTCGGCGGGGTAATGGCGCTGATTATTTTGGCCACTCCAGACCCGACATTGCGGAAACGGTGCGGTAGGTTGCTGTCGAAATAATAGCCGTCCCCGACCTCCAGAAGCCAGCTCTGATCTCCCACTGTCAGCTCTATCCGCCCTTCCAGTACCAGACCGGATTCCTGCGCATCATGAGAGAAGATTGCGCCGGTATCCGCCCCCGGCTTATAGCTTTCCAGCAAGACCTGCATCTTGCGTGACGGGTGTTTCAAACCGATGACCCGATAGGAAATCTCATCAGGGTTTCCTATTTCTACAAGGTCTTCGGGGCGATAAACGGGGCTGTAGCTGTAGGAGTCGGACAGGCTCGAGAAAAACTCGACAAGCGTGGATCCAAGCGCTTCGACCACGGCGCCGAGAGTGTCGAGTGAGGGGCTCATCCGGTCACGTTCCATCAGCGAAATGGTAGAATGAGACACGCCCGCCCGTGCTGCAATCTCGCGCGAACTGAGTTGGCGACGGCGGCGTAATTCGCGCAGGTGGCGACCGATCTGCGGCATGAGGGCATCCTTTCAGGCGAGTTTTGGTGAGTATAATAACCACAGCGGGGCTAGGCAATTGTGCGAATCGCGCGAAAGCCGGAAGACTTGGCACAGCATGCTTTCAACAACGGACCAGCCCAGATGATTGCCCTTCCCAATAGTCTTGAACCGATCATTACCCGCGTAAAATCGCCCTCGCGCGACGTCGTTTCGGACAATTCTCTGGTTGAGAAGACCGTGAAGACCATCCTTGAGGATGTTGCTTCGCGCGGCGACGCAGCGGTGCGCGAGTTCTCGAAAAAATTCGACAATTCCGACCTGCAAGTGCTGGAAGTCACCATGGCCGAGCGAGAGGCCGCTGTCGCCGCGCTGGATCCGCAGACGCGGGCGGATACACAGTTCGCCATCGACAATGTGACGGCTTTCGCCAAGGCCCAACTGGCCACCATTCTGCCTTTGGAGATCGAGATCTTGCCCGGTGTGCATCTGGGGCATCGGGTGATCCCGATCGAACGCGTGGGCTGCTATGTTCCCGGGGGGCGCTATCCCTTGTTGTCTGCGCCGGTCATGACCATCGTTCCTGCCCGCGTGGCGGGGGTGAAAGAGGTGGTGGCCTGTCTGCCGCCGAATGCCCATCAGGCGATGATCGCGGGCTGCCATATGTCTGGCGCAGACCGGATCTTTCGGGTGGGCGGCGCGCAGGCCATCGCGGCCATGGCTTATGGCACCCAATCCATCCCCAAGGTCGACAAGATCGTGGGGCCGGGCAATGCCTTCGTCAACGAAGCCAAGCGTCAGGTCTTTGGCCCCGTCGGGATCGACCAGCTTGCTGGCCCGTCCGAGATCTATACCCTTGCCGACGAAACCGGCAATCCGCGCATGATCGCCACCGATATGCTGGCCCAGGCCGAACATGACGTGCGCACCCGTGTCGGGCTGATCACAACCGATCTGGCCCTTGCCGAAGCCGTGCTGGCAGAAGTAGAGCGGCAGTTGATCGACCTGCCCACCGCCCCAGTTGCAGGCGTGGCTTGGCGTGACTATGGCGAGATCATCATCGTGCCGGATGAGGCGACGATGATCGCGGTCTCTGACCAGATCGCCGCCGAACACTTGCAGGTTCACACTCGCGACCCCAAGGGGATGGCACTGAAACTATCCTCTTATGGCTCGATTTTTATCGGCGAGAATGCCTCGGTCGTTTACTCCGACAAGTGTGTCGGCACCAACCACACGCTGCCCACCATGGCGGCCGGTCGTTATACCGGAGGGCTGTGGGTCGGCGCCTATGTCAAGATCTGCACCCATCAATGGCTGGAGGATGACGCCATCGCGCAGGTCGCGTTGCCCGCGATCCGCCAAAGTGCCTCTGAAGGACTGGAAGGCCACCGCAGGGCGGCGGCCTTCAGGATCGAACAGAACTGAACGGAAAGATGCGGGCTTGTTTTGGGCTCGGACGACGCGCTTAATCTATCAAAAAAGGGAGAAGACAATGACACATGACATGGGGATTTCTAAGACGATGAAGGTGCTTGCCACCGCGGCCACCGCCTTTGTGCTGATGGGCCCGGCGGCGCAGGCGCGCGACCTGACCGTCGTTTCTTTTGGCGGCAATTTTCAGGATGCGCAGCGCGAGCTGTTCTTCAAACCCTTTGCCGAACAGCTGGGGAAAACGGTTCTGGACGAGTCCTGGGAAGGCGGCTACGGCGTCTTGCAGGCCAAGGTAAAAGCGGGTCAGCCGAACTGGGATGTGGTGCAGGTCGAGGCAGAAGAGCTGGCTCTGGGTTGCGCCGATGGCGTCTATGAAAAGCTGGATTGGGAAAAGCTGGGCGGTCAGGACAGCTATATTCCGGGTGGCGCCTCTGACTGTGGCGCGGGTCATATCGTGTGGTCGGTGGCCATCGCCTATGACGGCAACAAGTTGACGGGCGATCAGCCGCAAAGCTGGGCCGATTTCTGGGATGTTGAAAAGTTCCCGGGAAAGCGCGCCCTGCGCAAATCGGTGAAATATGCGCTTGAGGCGGCTTTGATGGCCGATGGCGTTGCCTCCTCTGACGTCTACGCCACGCTTGCCACCCCAGAAGGTGTCGACCGTGCCTTTGCCAAGCTGGATGAGTTGCGCCCAAATCTCGTCTGGTGGGAAGCTGGCGCTCAGCCGCTATCGATGCTCCAGACCGGCGATGTGGTCATGTCCAGTGTCTACAACGGCCGCATCACAGGCCTGAACAAGACCGAAGGCACCAACATGAAGCTGGTCTGGAATCAGTCGATCTATGCTGTCGATAGCTGGGTCGTTCTGGCCGGCGCCGAGAACAAGGACGCTGGCATGGACTTTATCGCCTTTGCCAATGCGCCTGAAAACCTGTCGAAGCTTCCTGCGCAGATCGCCTATGGTCTGCCGGTAACGGCAGCCGCGGAATTGGTGGATGCTGCATTCGCGCCCGATCTGCCAACCTATCCCGATAACCTTGCCGTCTCGTTGAACCTGGACGTGGATTACTGGGTCGACAACTCTGAAGAACTGACCGAGCGCTTCAACGCTTGGGTTGCGCAGTAAGAAGATTGGCCGGCTGGTATCAGAACACCAGCCGGTCCCTTTTCCTTCGGCGGTAAACTTGGGTAAAGACAGGACCAACCGACAGGTTGAGGTGCGCGCAGCGATGTAGGCTGCCAGTAGCAACCGGCAAGGTGCATTGGAGGATCCGTGTCCAATAGTTTCATAAGTTTTCAAAAGGTTTCAAAAACCTACGGCGCGGCCCGTGTTGTCGAAAACCTTGACCTCGACATTGCGAAGGGCGAATTTGTCAGCCTTTTGGGGCCATCCGGCTCTGGCAAGACCACGCTGTTGATGATGCTGGCGGGGTTTGAAACCGTGACCGGCGGGGCAATCTTGCTGGGCGGCCAGAAGATCAATGATCTGCCGCCATATAAGCGCGACATGGGCGTGGTGTTCCAGAATTACGCGCTGTTTCCGCATATGAATGTTTTCAGCAACATAGCCTTTGCGCTTGAGATGCGCGGCACTCCCAAGGCTGAGACGGCAGATCGGGTGAAAAAGGTGCTGGACATGGTGCAGCTTGGCCATCTGGCCGATCGCCGACCCAGCCAGCTTTCGGGGGGCCAACAGCAGCGCGTGGCCTTGGCCCGGTCATTGGTGTTCGAGCCACGCGTGGTCTTGATGGACGAGCCACTGGGCGCGCTGGACAAGCAGTTGCGCGAACAGATGCAGCTGGACATCCGTGATCTGCACCATCGGCTGGGTCTGACGATCATCTTTGTCACCCATGATCAGGACGAGGCGCTGACCATGTCCGACCGGATCGCCGTCTTTGACAAGGGCCGGATCCAGCACTGCGCCAGCCCACGTCAGGTCTATGACCACCCCGCCAACCGTTTTGTGGCCGAGTTTATTGGCGAGACCAATCTGCTGCACGGCACCATTCGCGCAGTGTCGGGCGATGTGCTGACCTTTGCGCTGGCCGATGGCGCCACCTTTCGCGCCCAAGGGTTGCCGGGGTTCGCTGTCGGTGACGCCGCCTTGCTGTCGCTGCGCCCTGAGCGGGTTGATATAGACAGCGCCGGCCAAACGCCCGAGGGCCAGAACAGTCTGGCTGGAGAGATCACCGATACCGTCTATCAAGGCGATCATTTGCGCGTGGTCATCCAGACCGCCGCAGGCACGATCATCGCGCATATCGACCGCAAGGCGCAGGAATGGTCGAACGGATCAAAAGTTGCCCTGAATTTCCGGCCATCTGACGGCTGGCTGATAGCGCCATGATGCGCTCGCCCCGTCTCAGGGCGTTGACCCTCGTCGCGCCGCTTTTGTTGTTCCTTGGCTTTTTCTTCGTCTGGCCGCTGGTCACCGTGATGTCGCAGTCAGTGTCTGATCCGGCCGTGTCGCTGACCTTGCCCCGCACTGCGGCAGAGATCGGCGATTGGGATGGCGAAGGCGTGCCGTCGCCCGAGATTCAGGCCGCGTTTCGCGCCGATATCGTCGCCAATACCGATGATATGGCGATGGGTGATGTGACGCGGCGGCTGAACTCGTCGAAGTCCGGCTTTCGTTCGTTGATGGGAAAGACCGTCAGCGCGGTGCGCGACAATCCCGATATCGACTTGGCCGAGATCGACAAGCGTTGGGCCGATGGGGCCTATTGGGCGGCGATCCAGGGCAATGCTTCGCCCTATACCGACGCATTCCTGCTGGCTTCTTTGGATCTGGAACGCGACTCGACCGGCTCTGTCACCGCAATGGCCGAAGGCACATCGGCCAACGCTACTATTTTGCTGCGCACGCTGGGCACATCGGCGCTGGTCACGCTGTGCTGTTTGGTGATCGGTCTGCCCTTTGCCATGATCGCGGCAACGGTTCAGGGCTGGAAACGGGCGGTCCTTTTGGGCGCTGTCCTGTTGCCGCTGTGGACATCGCTTCTGGTGCGGACGGCGGCCTGGATGATCCTGTTGCAAGACAACGGCATCATCAACCAGACCCTGATCGGGATTGGCGCCATCTCGGACCCATTGGTGCTGATCTATAATCGCTTCGGCGTGGTTATGGCGATGACCCATGTCCTGCTGCCCTTCATGGTGCTGCCGATCTATTCGGTCCTCCTGACGGTTCCCGGAAATCTGATGAGTGCGGCAGCTTCGCTTGGTGCGCATCCCTTACGGGCCTTTTGGCGCGTGCTGCTGCCTCTGTCCCTGCGCGGGGTGATTTCTGGGGCGCTGCTCGTGTTCATGACAGCAATTGGTTATTACATCACTCCAGCGCTGCTGGGCGGGGCGTCGGATCAGATGATCTCTTCGGTGATCGCCTTTTACGCGACGGAAACGGCGAACTGGAGCATGGCGGCCGCTTTGGGTCTGATCCTGCTGGCGCTGACCATGATCCTTTATGCGGTCTACAATCGCCTGTCGCGCGACCCGACAGAGGTAAGGTAAGCCATGATGAACTATGCAAAAGCCATCTATGCCACGCTGATCGTCATCTTCCTGATCGCGCCCCTTCTGGTGATCTTGCCGCTTGCTTTCACCTCTAGCGCGTTCCTGACCTATCCGGTCCCGGAGTTCTCGACGCGTTGGTTTGAAGAGTTGTTTGTGAACAGTGTCTGGAGCAGGGCAATCGTGAACAGCCTGCTGATTGCTGGTGCCACCACGCTTTTGGCCACCATTCTCGGCACCCTTGCCGCCCTTGGTCTGCGCTCAAGCAATTTGGGGATGAAATCGCAGATCCGCACGCTGTTTTTGCTGCCAATGGTGGTGCCTGCGGTGGTTCTGGGGGTGGGGATGCAGTCGCTGTTCGTGCGGCTTGGGTTCAATTCCAGCTATCTGTCGGTCATCCTGGCCCATACCGTCATCGCGATGCCCTTTGTGGTCATCTCTGTCTCGGGCGCGTTGACCGGGATCGACCGCCGGATTGAACGGGGCGCCGAAAGCCTCGGCGCCCCGCCATGGAAAGTCTTTCGGTTGATCACGCTGCCTCTGGCCATGCCTGGCGTGCTGTCAGGGGCTGCCCTCGCCTTTGCGACCTCGCTGGATGAGGTGGTGCTGACCCTGTTTGTCGCCGGGCCGAACCAGCGCACTCTGGCACGCCAGATGTTCTCGACGCTGCGCGAGAATATCAGCCCGGCGATTGCGTCAGCCGCCTTCGTCATTATCATCGGAACAGTGCTGATCGCACTGGCCCTGCTGCTGGCCCGGCGCGAACGCGCATGAAGCCAATTTCATGGTCCTGTCAGAGGGTGTTCATTTGAACCGGTTAGATCGGCAAGCAAGCCTGTTTTGATGCCCCAAAAGTAGCATTTTTCGCCAGTTTAAGACACCGCCTGAGGTCATCCGCCTGACGACCAAGATGTGCATCTTGGTCCCACTTTTGCTGCCCAATGTGGAAGATCTGCTGCGTGAACGCGGCACTGCCATCAGAAATGAAACAATGCGGGTCTTGTGGAGCCGATTTGGGTCGATGGTTGCCTCCGAGATCCGAAATTATCCGGTTTCTGGGAATCCATCCAGCAACTGGCGTTGGCAATTGGATGCAGTCTTCGTAAGGCTTGATGTTCGGGAGACGCGAAAAGCAGACCTTCCCTGCCCTGAGCGTAAATGGCAGCTTTGGGCCGATAGCTCTCTTGGACAAACATTGCCAACGATTGTCATGCCGACGGCCCAAGGTCGCAGCGAAGCGGCATCCGCTGAATCTCGCCCCGATGCGGCATCTCTCGTAAGAGCCGTCCGATGACATTGGTCTCTGAAGTGTCAGCGGGTCTGTGGAAACCGACGCGCTTCGCAAGCCCCTTCCGGCGCAGGCCAGAGGATTACTTCCCGACCGAGGCGATATGCCCGGCCACCCAGCGATATAGCCGCTTCTATCCTTGCAGGGTCTGCGCACCGAGCTTCGACGAGCCCATTCAGTAGACTGCGATCAAGCCATTTCTTACGCTGAAGCGATGTCTTCATGAAGGCGACCGCACCTATTACTGCAAGGCCTACCCCTCGCCATGAAGCACTCGCAATCAGGTGAGAAACCAAGGGATTAAATCGCGAAGCCCACGGCACACGGGAAGCAGCCGGCATTCATGCAATCGCATGGGGTAAATCGGACCAAGAGCAAAATCCGCATTAGCCGGAGCAGTGTGTGGATAGGCGGCGTCGACAGCGTCGCCGACAGGTGTGCACGAGCGACCTCAGCCACTCATCCATAATATCCGAGTGAAATTAACAACCAAGGACCTGTCGCAGGCCGTCGCGACCAAGCGCGAAAAGTTTGGCGGGCTTTATGGCGGGTCACAGAGTTTGGCTGACATAAATTAATGCAAGTTCAAACTATTGGTTAGAAAATGGAGGCGGGTACCGGAATCGAACCGGTCTTCACGGATTTGCAATCCGCTGCGTAACCTCTCCGCCAACCCGCCGCGATGAGTGCCGTCCGGATAGCGGATCAGACGCGCGGCTGCAAGAGGGCCTAGCGGATCAGCCGGTCAGTCTGCGTAGCTATGCGCGCCAGATGCCAGGCGCGGGTCTCAAGGGTGGAACTGTCCATCAGGTAATGGGCCGCAAAGACCCTGCGGTGGCGTGGGGCGCACAGAAGGCCGATCCCGCGCGTCAGCATCCGCCTGCCAGGGCTGCCGACAAAGGCGGTCAGCCACCAGCTTGCGCCACAGGTGGTAAAGACGCCCAGCCGTTTGATATGGGTCAGGCCGGGCCGGATGGTGCGGTTGGCGCCGTCCGGCATCAGGAACGCTACATCGGGCAGCAGCACCCGGTCCAGCCAGCCTTTCAGCACAGCGGGCAGCGCATACCACCAGGTCGGGTATATGAAGATCAGCGTATCGGCCCATTGCAGATCAGCGACATCGCCCGCCACCCCTTCGCGGTTGCGGGGGGTGTCAAGATAGCCCTCCCACTCTGCCAGAGAAAGGGTCGGATCGAACACGCGGGCGTAAAGGTCGGTCACCCGCACCTCGGCCCCCTTTGCGGCAAGGCGCGCCAGCACGGTGTCGCGGATGGCTGCGGTAAAGCTGCCTTCCTTCGGGTGGCAATAGATCACAAGCGCGCGGGTCATAGGCGGTCCATCTCATGGGCGACGCGGGCAAGAAAGGCCCGCCGCCCGGCATCGGTCACCCGGTTCATGTCGTAAAGGGCCAGATAGCGCAGCTTGTCGGGGCGGCAGATAAAGCGGATGACGCGAGTGAACATCTTCTTCGGCGGATTGCCCGCAGCCCAGGCCCGAAACGGTGTGGCACCATAGCTGGTGACCACGGCCAGCTTGCGGATATGGGTCAGGGCTGGGGCGACAAGGCCGCCTTCAAGCGTGAAGGACACGCCCGGCAGGAACACCCGGTCGAAGTATCCCTTCAGGATGGCCGGAAAGCCGAAGTTCCAGACCGGGTAGACAAAAACCATCGCCTCGGCCGCGCGCAGACGGTCAACATATCCCTGCACGGGCAAGGTGTTGGTGGCGGTGTCCTGATACCCCCGACGCTCTGCCGCAGTCAGCACCGGATCAAACCCCTCGGCGTAAAGGTCGCACAGGTCCACCTCCCAGCCACGCGCGGTCAGCCGTTCCACGACCACCGCCTTAAGGGCTGATGAGAAACTTTCCGCACAGGGCTGGGCAAAGACCACCAGAACCCGCACCATCAGGTTTCGCGCTTCAACGCGCTTTCGTGCCACTTGCGCAGCAGCATATGCGACAGGAATGACAGGCCCGCAAAGATGATGACCCCGGTCACCGCGATCAGCAGCAAGGCCGCAAACATCCGGGGCGCGTTCAGCCGATAGCTCGCCTCCAGGATGCGGAACGCAAGGCCTGACCCGATCCCCCCGGTTCCCGCCACATACTCCGCCACGATGGCGCCGATCAGCGACAACCCCCCCGCAATGCGCAATCCGCCCAGAAAGTAGGGCAGGGCGGACGGCAACTGCAGATAGCGCAGCCGCTGCCAGCGACTTGCCCCATAGATGCGGAAAAGGTCGCGCAGATTGTGGTCGGTGGAATTCAGGCCCAGCGTGGTATTCGCCAGGATCGGAAAGAACGCGACAATCCAGGCGCAGAGCAGCAATCCCGCCGTCCGGTTATCGACATAGATAAAGATCAACGGCGCGATCGACACGACCGGCGTCACCTGCAGGATCACGGCGTAAGGATAGAACGACATTTCGGCAAACCGGCTTTGGTTGAACAAAACCGCAAGCCCCACGCCGCCCACGACCGCCACCGCCAGCGCCATAAGCGTGATCTGCAGGGTGACCAGCAGCGCCTCAAACAGCATCGGCCAGTCCTTGACCAGTGTCTCGATCACCCGGCCGGGGCTTGGCAGAATATAATGCGGAATCTCGTTCCACACGACCAGCCGGTCCCAGCCGACGATCATGAACACAAACACCAGCGACGGCAGCACCCACTTGGCGATGCGGTCAATGCGGGCATCGCGCAGGCGCTTGGCCTCTTCGGGGTCTAGCGCCGTCGCCTCGGGCTTGTTCAGATCAATCGCGGTCATGCAGCCTCTCCCATCGCGCGGTGCAAGGCCTGGCTGGCCACCTGACAGTGTGCGGCATAGTCAGCCGAGGTGCGGAACACCTCATCCCTCGGGTAGGGCGCTGTTACCGTGACCTCTTCGATCACCCGGCCCGGACGGGCGGCCATCACGATGATCCGGTCCGACAGGAACACGCTTTCAAACACCGAGTGCGTGACGAAGATTACCGTGCAGCCGATCCTTTCGCGCAAGGCCAGAAGGTCGGTGTTCAACTTGTGGCGGGTGATTTCATCCAGCGCGGCAAAGGGTTCGTCCATCAGGATCAGCCGGGGGTTGGTCACCAAGGCCCGCGCGATGGACACCCGCATCTTCATGCCGCCCGACAATTGCCGAGGGTAGGTGTCGGCGAATTTCGACAGCCCGACCAGCGACAGCGCCTCGTCAATCTTCTCCTTCACCGCCGCGAAACCTTGGCCGCGCAGCCGGAACGGCAGGTACACATTTTCAGCCACCGTGGCCCATGGCATCAGCGTGGGTTCCTGAAACACCACCCCCAGATCGCCTGCGCCTTTGCCGCCTTCCCATTGAATGCGCCCCGATGTGGGCGTGGACAGCCCCGCCACCAGCCGCAGCGCGGTGGACTTGCCACAGCCCGACGGCCCGAGGAGTGAGATGAAGTCCCCCTCATTCACCGTCAGGGACATATCGTGCAGCGCGGTGACGCCGCCGTTGAATATTTTGCCAACCTGCTGCAACTGCAGCAGCTTCGGGCGCGCGCCTAGCGCAAGGATCTGTCTGTGGATCAAATCTGACATGGGTGTCGGCGGGGTGGGTGCATCCGCCCACCCCGCACTTGTCCTTACATCTTCGGCTTCAGGTCCATCCCCACGCCTTTGTTGACAAAACTCGTGTTGATCGTCGCCGACCAGTCCAGATCGCCCGCCACGACGCCCGCGGTCACCATCTTGTCAAAGAAGTCCTTCACCTTTGCCTCGTTCATCGCACCGATGCCCATCGTTTCGGTATCGCCCGAATCGACGATCCCGGCCGATTTCATCTTCTCGATGGCATAGGCAATCGCCTCATCGGTCATTTCCGGGTTGTCGGTCTTGATCATGGCATTGGCGGCAGAGTTGTCGTTGTAGATGTAATTGTACCAGCCCTTGATCGACCCTTCGACAAAGCAGGTCACCTGCTCGGGCTTGGTGGCCACGGTATCGGCCATCGTCTCGATCAAGGTGGAATAGGTCGAATAGCCTGCATCGGCGATCAGCCAGACATCAGGCTCCCAGCCGGTTTCCTTGGCGACGAAATAGGGTTCCGAGGACAGATATCCCTGCATCCCCCAGGCTTCATTCGCAATGAACGGGGCGGGGTTGTAGGTATAAACCTCACGCTGTTCATCGGTAAAGCCGTAGGCCGCCTTCATCCACTGATAGAACGACGCATAGCCCTGATCGCCGATCAGGATCTTGTCCAGGGTCGTCAGCTCTTCAAAGCTGGTCACCTTGCCCGGATGCGTCAGGATGACCTGCGGTTCCTTCTGGAAACTGGCGGCCACGGCGACGATCGGCACGCCTTCGGCTGCGGCGCTGAACGCCTCCAGCAGGTTGCCGCCCATGTGGTAGTCAACCTTGCCCGCAATCATCAGCGCGCGGTTGTTGACCTGCGGGCCACCCGGCTGGATCGTCACGTCAAGCCCGCAAGCGGCATAGGTGCCATCGGCCACCGACTGGTAGAACCCGCCATGTTCGGCCTGCGCCAGCCAGTTGGTGCCAAAGACCACCGGCACGTTCTGGGCAAAGGCGGGTGCCGCCACGCCAAAGGCAGCCGTCAGCGCCGTGGCACAGCCAAGGCGGGATTTCATCGACATCATCAAGACCTCCTGTCGGTTCTGTTTATGCTGTGCAGCCTAGGCCACGGTTTCACCAAGACGAGGGGGTACTGCCGCTTGCTCGTGCAATTCCGGTGGAAAAGCCGCCCTTGCAGGCGAAATTTCCGCAACTGTGCTGAAAACTTGCGCAGAACGCTTGGCAAGGCAAGGAAATCATCGTCCGCTACGCCTCAGACCCGTCCCAGCCGCCAGAGGCCCCGATGCGCATGCTTGCCCCGCCCACCATCGCCCCACCCTTCGCCGCCTATGCCCACGGGGTTGAGCTGCCCCCCGGCGCGCGGCTGGTGGTCACCTCAGGCCAACTGGCGCTGGCAGCCGATGGCACGGTGCCCCAGGGGGCCCGCGCGCAAGCTGACCTGTGCCTGGCCAACTGCGCCGCGATCCTGGCGCAGGCGGGCATGTCCCCCGCCGACGTGATCCGCATCAACGCCTTCGTCACCGACCGCGCGCATATGCAAGGCTACATGGCCGCCCGCGACGCCTGGCTTGCCGGTGTCACGCGGCTGCCCGCCTCCACCCTTGTCATCGTCTCAGGCTTCACCCGCCCCGAGTTTCTGGTCGAAGTGGAAGTGACTGCCGCCAAAGCCTGATCTTCCAAAAGCCTTAAGTCCTTTCATCCTGGCGCAAATATCCTCTGGGGGTTTGGGGGGCGAAGCGCCCCCGACGACCGCAGCCGGTTGGCGCGCTTGCGCGCCAGAGGCAAGACAAAGGCACGCGCGGCACGCGCTCCATCAGATAGCCGACCGGTGTCAGTAGCCGGTCATCTCCAGATAGCCCCGGCCCTTGTGGCTACCCGTCACCCGCACCGGCCCCTCCCAATAGGGCACCGATGTCTCCATCCACGCCCCGGGGTTCAGGGCCTGCAAGGTCACGTCCAGCCCCCGGTCGCGCAGCACCAGGCGCCAGCCCACCGGCACCTCGCGCCCTGCAACCGTTGCCACCTCCAGTGGTTCGGCCTGCAAGGCTCCGGGCGGCAAGGGCGTGGCCGTCCCATCCGCCGCGATCCAGGTGCCCGAGGTGAAATCCCCCCCCGCGCCGCGCAGCACGAAGCCCATCAGCTTTTCGCCCCCGTCAAACGACAGCGAGAACCAGTCCCACCCCGTCTGATCCGCCGCCAGCGGCTGCGAAGACCATTCCCGGTCCAGCCAGGCCTGCCCGGTGACCGCAACCGGACCGCTTGGCAAATCCAGCCTGCCCGCGACGCTGTAGAAGGGCTGTGAGTAATAATGGCTCGCCTGACCGCCCTCGGATTTCACCGAATAGCCCCGGTCGCCGTGCAGGACCAACGGCCCCTGCGCGGTCAGGTCCAGCGCATAGCCAAAGCCCTCGCCGGTCGCAGTCAGCGCAAGCCTGTCCAGCGCGTCTTGCCCCGGACCGGCGGCAGACAGCATCCTCCAGTCGTCGATCCAGGCTTCAAACGGGGCACCAGTCAGGGCACCGGTCAGGGCATCTGGGGCCAAGGTCACCCCCGCCTGACCCACCCCGCCGCGCGCAAGGCGTTCGGCCACGAAATGCTCCGTCCCGGTCGTCACCGCCGCATGACCCATCCAAAGCTGCGGGCTTTGCCAGCCGATCCCGTCTACCGGGGCGGTCGCGGTGCGGAAAAGCGTCCATTGCACGCCATATTCGGCCCCATCCGCGCCGGTCAGGTTGGCGGTCAGATACCACCACTCGATGCGAAACGCGGGGTGGGCTGCGTGGTCGGCCGGA
>JBBQVR010000019.1:0-33519 GCA_038211355.1 Rhodobacterales bacterium
CCGCGTGACCCATCCAAAGCTGCGGGCTTTGCCAGCTTTCCCCCTCGACCGGGGCGGTTGCGGTGCGGAACAGCGTCCATTGCACGCCGTACTCCATCCCGTCGGCACCGGTCAGGTTGGCGGTCAGATACCACCACTCGATGCGAAACGCGGGGTGGGCTGCGTGGTCGGCCGGAAACTCCAGCACCCGGGTGCGGTCGGGCAGGACGAAGCCTTCGACAGTGGCCCCCAGATCGGCAAAGCCCTGCGCGTTTGCCGCCCCAGCCAACCCCAACCCCAAGCCCAGCCACAGGAAAACCGCCCTAGCGTTCATTGGCAAACACCCTCAGCAAATCCGCCGGCCGCCGCCGCATCAGCGTGACCGCAGGCACCAGCGCCGCCAGCCCGCCTGCGGCACCCGCCGCCAGAAACATCCCCAGCCAGTCGCCGGGAAAGGCGCGCATCGGCAGACGCCAGCCGAACGCCTCGACGTTCACCACCGCCAGCAGCACCCAGGCCAGCGCCAACCCCAAGGGCAGCGCCACCGTCGCCGTCAGCAGCGCCAGCACCACGCTGCGCGCAAGGTCCAGCCCCGCCAGCTGTCTTTGGCTTAGCCCCATCGCCCAGACCGGCGCCAGTTGCGGCAGGCGCAAGCTGGACAGCGTCACCAGGCTTGCCAGCATCGCCAGCCCCGCGACCCCCAGCGTCAGCACGTTCAGCGCGCCCGTCACCGCGAAGGTGCGTTCAAACACC
Source organism: Rhodobacterales bacterium (assembly GCA_038211355.1). Classification (GTDB taxonomy): domain Bacteria; phylum Pseudomonadota; class Alphaproteobacteria; order Rhodobacterales; family Rhodobacteraceae; genus Tabrizicola. Next base: position 733 of record JBBQVR010000019.1, read on the forward strand.
CGAAGTGAGAACGCCTTGATCCCCGCCTGATCAATCAGTGCGGTGTCGCCCAAGGCAAACTCTGCCCGCAAGGCCGCTGCCAGGGCCGCCGCCTCAGCCTCGGGCACCCGCAGGGCAAAGCGCAGCGTTTCCACCCCGGCAAACCGCGCGCCAAAGGCGTTCAGCCCGATGATCGCCTGAGGTGAGGGGTTGCCATAGTCGGAATAGACCCCTGCCACCGGCAAAGGCCCACCCGGCAAGGTGACCATCGCCCCAAGCCCAAGGTCCGCGCGGCGCGCAAGTTGTTCGTTCACCAGCACGCCCTCGCCGCGCGCCACCACGTCCCAGACCTGCGGCGCAGCGGTCAGCAAGGGCCAGTTGTCGCGGTAGGTGGGATGGTCGGCGATGCCGTAAACCTCACCCGGTTGGCCGATCAGCGGGGTCTCGGCCGCAACGATGGGCAGGATCGCCTGCACGCGCGGCGTCAGCCAGTCCCGCATCAGCGCCGCCTGTTCCGGGGTTTCGGCTGTCAGGTACAGCTCGGACGCAAGGCGCTGGTCCAGCCAGCCGGTAAAGGTGGTCCGAAAGCTGCCAACCATGGTGCCCACCCCCACATTCGCCGCCAGCGCCAGCAATAGCGCCATCAGCGCCAGCGACAGGCCCGGCAATTGCTGGCGCGCATCGGCCCAGAACCACCCGGCCAGCACCCCCTTGGCCCGGCCTTCGGCAAAGCCCAGCACGCCCGCCAGCACCGCAGGCAAGACCAGCGCCGCACCCAAAAGCAGCCCCGCAAGCACCGTAAAGCCTGCCCAAAGACCCGACCCGAAGGATAGCGCCAGCCCCGCCAGCCACAGCAGCATCAGCCCCGCCAGCCCCTGCCAGCGCCGCGTTCCGACCGCGGCGAGCCCCCAGGCCCGCGCGCCCGCACTGGCCAGGGGTGGCAGCCGCCAGACCTGCCAAAGCCCTTGCCCCGCCGCGACCAGCGTGCCCGCCACCGCCATCCCGATGCCCGCCAGCACCCAGCCGGCGCGCAGCTCCAGCACCCCCGGCACCGCCGCGCCGTAAAGCCCCCCCAGCGTGGCGGCCACATCCGGCAACAGCACCGCCGCGACAGTGTAGCCCAAGGCAACCCCCGCCAGCCCGGCGATCAGGGCAAAGCCCAGCATCTCGGCCAGCACCAGCGCGCCAAGGGTCCGCGCCGGAACCCCCAAAGCGCGCAAGGTGCGAAACATCGGGCGGCGCTGCTCAAACGCCAGACCAATGGCCGCATGAACGATGAAGATGCCCACCGCAAAGGCAAGGAAGCCAAAGGCGGTCAGGTTCAGATGGAAACTGTCGGTCAGGCGGGCAAGGTCATCCCCCCCGCCTGCCGCGCGCAGCTCCAGCCCGGTGGGCAGGGGGCCGGGCCGGGCGCGGTTGGGGTCGATCAGCAAAGCCGTGACGTCACCCGCCACGCCCAGCAACCGCTCGGCCGCGGTGATATCGGCAAGGACTGTCATCGGCGGCAGATCGGGCGCGGGCTCTACCGCAAGGCCGCTCAACGCCTGCGCCACGCCGGGGCGCGCCAGGGTTTCCGGGGCCACCAGCACCAGCCGCCCGGCCAGGAACTCGCCCAGGGTGCCAGCCCCAACCCCCGGCATCCCCGGCACAGCCGCCCCGCGCGGCAGGGTCAACGGCTCGACGCCAAGGATGCGCAAACCCCCGACCCGCCCTTCCAGCACCGGCGACACCGGCCAGCCCGCCCGCCGCAACTCCGCATAGCGCCCCACCGTCAGGGGGTCGTCCACGGCCAGAATCCGGTCCAACCGGTCCTGCCCCAGCACCCCCGCCGCCCGGTCGTAGGCCGCCCGCGCCTCGGCGTTGATCGCCTGCACCCCGGACCAAAGCCCCGTGGCCAGCGCAAGGCCCAGGGTCAGCATCGCCAGCTGCAACGGGTGCCGCCACCAATGCGACAGAAGGGCGCTTAGCGTGGTGCGGATCACGACATGACCTTCCCCGCCCGCAGGTGCAGCCGCCGGTCCAGCCGCGCGGCAAGCCGGTCTGAGTGGGTGACCATCAGCAAGGCCGCCCCCGACTCGGCCACCAGCCCCAGCATCAGGCCCAGCACGGCGTCCCCGGTGGCCTCATCCAGATTTCCCGTCGGCTCATCCGCCAGGATCAGCGCCGGCCGCCCCGCCAGCGCCCGGCCAATGGCCACCCGCTGCTGCTGCCCGCCCGACAGCTGCTCCGGGTAGCGATGCAGCAGGGGCGTCAGTCCCAGCCCATCGGCCAGCCGCGCCGACCAGTCGTGGTCATGCCGCCCGGCCAGCCGCGCCTGAAACGCCAGGTTCGCGCCAACCGTCAGCGAAGGGATCAGGTTGAACTGCTGAAACACCAGCCCGATCCTGTCCCGCCGCAAGTCTGCGCGCCCCTTGTCGTCCAACCCCTGCAACGCCGTGCCCGCAACGGTGATGCTGCCCCCGTCAACCGCATCAAGACCCGCCACCAGATGCAGCAAAGTGCTTTTGCCGCTGCCCGATTCACCCGTCAGCGCCAGGCTGGTGCCGGGGCTCAGCGCCAGACTGACACCTTGCAGCACCATGACCGGCCCTTCCGCCGTCTGGTAGGATTTCGTGACCTGATCAACCTGCAGCACGGGCGCGTTTCCTGTTCCAACCGTCACAGGTATCTAGCGCCAATGCGCCAGCCTCAACCCGCTATCCTGCCGCAGGCCAGCGGTCTGGCTATAGCGGGTGGTGGCCTCTGGCCCTAAGGCGCGCGGGCGTGATCCCTGATGATAGGGGGTAATCATTCGAAAGGACGCCCCATGGAAGGCCTTGCAGGACTGAACGACATCGCCAGCGTGGTTGAGGCTGACCGCGCCCATGTCTGGCACCATCTTTCCCAGCACAAACAGTACGAAACCGTCGACCCCCGTGTCATCGTCGAAGGCAAGGGCATGCGGGTATGGGATGCCAAGGGCAAAGAGCACCTTGATGCCGTCTCGGGCGGCGTCTGGACGGTCAACGTCGGCTACGGCCGCGAATCCATCGCCGACGCGGTGCGCGACCAACTCGTGCGGATGAACTACTTCGCCGGGGCCGCAGGCTCGATCCCCGGTTCGATCTTCGCCAAGCGCCTGATCGAAAAGATGCCCGGCCTGTCGCGCGTCTACTACTCCAACTCGGGGTCTGAGGCGAACGAGAAGGTCTACAAGATGGTCCGCCAGATCTCGCACCGCCACCACGGCGGCAAGAAATGGAAGATCCTTTACCGCGAACGTGACTACCACGGCACCACCATCGCGGCCCTTGCCAGTGGCGGCCAGCAACAGCGCAACGCCCAGTACGGTCCGTTCCCGGATGGCTTTGTCGCCGTCCCGCATTGCCTGGAATACCGCAAGCAGTGGGACGTCGAAAACTACGGGATGCGCGCCGCCGATGCCATCGAAGAGGTGATCCTGCGCGAAGGCCCCGACACCATCGGCTGCCTCATTCTTGAACCCGTCACCGCCGGCGGTGGCGTCATCGTCCCGCCCGAGGGCTACTGGAGCCGCGTGCAAGAGATTTGCCGCAAATACGACATCCTCCTCGCCATCGACGAGGTTGTCTGTGGCGTGGGCCGCACCGGCACCTGGTTCGGCTACCAGCACTACGGCGTCCAGCCTGATTTCGTGACCATGGCCAAGGGCGTCGCCTCCGGCTACGCGGCGATCTCTTGCACCGTGACAACCGAAGCCGTCTTCAACATGTTCAAGGACGACGCCAGCGATCCGATGAGCTACTTCCGCGACATCTCGACCTTCGGGGGTTGCACCGCAGGCCCGGCAGCCGCGCTGGAGAACATGCGGATCATCGAGGATGAGGGGCTTTTGGCCAACACCGTGGCGATGGGCGACTATTGCATGGGCAACCTGCAGGCGCTGATGGACAAGCACAAGGTCATCGGCGAAGTGCGCGGCAAGGGGTTGTTCGTAGGGGCCGAACTGGTGGCCGACCGGGCGACCAAAGAGCCTGCGGATGAGAAGAAGGTCCAGGCCGTGGTCGCTGACTGCATGGCGCAAGGCGTGATCATCGGGGCCACGAACCGGAGTATCCCGGGGTTCAACAACACGCTGTGCCTGTCCCCGGCGCTGATCGCGACAAAGGACGACATCGACCAGATCACCGGCGCGATTGATGCGGCGCTGGGACGGGTGTTCGGGTAGTGGCGTCAGGTGTTGCCCACGAAGGGCAGCACCAATGCCAATGGATAGAATATCTCCCGAAACCGAGCAGTAAAGCTTAGCCTCCAGCGCCGTTCCTGCCCGGAATCAAGGCGCTTGCGTTGCCGGGCAGCGCCTGCGCTCCCGGCCCTTGCAAGCGTGCTCGGGTGTTTGGCGGGAAAACAGTCCACCGGACTGTTTTCTTGTCCGCCTCACCCCCCTCGGGCTGGCGATTTGCTGCGTCAGCCTGCAGAATCACGGGGGTAGGGGTTGCACCATAAAGCGCCCAGAAAAGCCGTTGCTCGCCCACCCGGCGGGCGGGCGCTGCCCTTTGTTGCGCGGGTTGGGCGGGGCGTAGGGTGGGTGCCAACGCACCGCCCCATCCCCGATTCGCCCCGCATGGTTAACGCCCCACCATCTCCCCGCGCGTAGAGACGGAAGGAAGACGCGCTAAAGATGCCTACAAGACATCCTCCCGGCCCGGAAACCCATCCATAAACCAAGCGTTTTTAACGCGTTGGCGGACATGCCAATGCCGTTGCGGCCCCCCGCATCTTTTCCTGCATAACTGGTTCTTAACTGTCAGGGCAGCCGGGGCGAACCCCGGCTTACACCGTCACGCCGCGCCATACTTTGTGCGGGCTTCCTTGAAGGACATCAGCTTGCCCTCGACCGTGTCCCACAGGTGCAACTTCACCGACTGCAGGCTCTCCCGCACCGTCAGCCGCTGCGCCTCGGCCAAAGCGCGGTGGTCGCGGATCACCTCGGGCAGGCGGTAGAACGGGATGCGGGAATACAGGTGATGCACATGGTGGATCCCGATGTTCCCGGAAAACCAGCGCAAGGGTTGCGGCAGGATGTAGTGCGAGGACCCCTCAAGCGCCGCATCATGCAGCTGCCAATCCTCACCCTTGGACCAATGCGTTTCCTCAAACTGGTGCTGGACGTAGAACAGCCAGACCCCCAGCGTCGCCGCGATCAGCGAGGTGGGCAGGTAGATCAGCAGCACAGGCCACAGCCCGCCGAACCAGACGATCAGACCGATGGCGATGCCGATCATCGCGTTGGTCCCCATGGCAGAGGTCCAGTAGCGCCAGCCTGATTTCATCAGGCCGAAGGGCAGGCGATTTTGCAGCAAAAACAGATAGCTGGGGCCAAGGACGAACAGCACCACCGGGTTGCGGTAGAGCCGGTACATCAGCCTGCCGAACCAGTTGCGCGCGCGGTATTCATCAATGGTCAGGGTCAAGACGTCGCCAATTCCGCGCTGGTCGAGGTCACCATGGTGGGCGTGGTGAATGGAATGCGTCCGCCGCCAGACATCATAGGGCGTCAGCGTCAGCACCCCCAGCACCCGACCCAGCCAGTCCTGCGCCGTGCGGTTTGTCAAAAACGCCCCATGCCCGCAATCATGCTGGATGATGAAGATCCGCACCAGAAACGCGCCGTTCAGCATCGCCAGCGCCAGCGCAAGCCAGGGGCTGACCGACAGCGCCATCCAGGCCAGCGCCCACAGCGCGAAGAACGGGATCAGGGTCGCGGCCAGTTCCCACAGGCTGCGGCGGGTGGACGGCTCACGATAGCGCGCAAGCACGGAAAGCCAGTCGCGGGCCGAAGGGTTCGCGGGGCGGGGCACGTCGGAAAGGTCGGGCATCAAGGCCTGTATCGTTCGCCGGGAAAGCATCGGCGGCTGCGGTTGGGCCTTCGCAGCAAGGCCCCAAGGCAGGCAGGCTAATCAGGCTGATCTGAGTTAGGGCCTGTTGGCGCAGGTTTCAACCATTTTGATGCCGCAGGGGCCAAGGGGCTGGCGCGCTTGACTTGGGGTTGGGCGCTTGACTTGGCGGCAGGGGTAGCGGCTTGATCCCGTCTTGTCACTGGACCAATGGTGCCCATGGCCATTCCTGTCGAAGCCTTTTACCTGACCCCGGGTGCCGCTGGCAGTCTGCAGCAGCAGATCCGCGCCATGGTCACCCAAGGCATCCTGGCAGGCCGGCTGCGGCCGGGGCAAAGGATGCCGTCCTCACGCGGGTTGGCCGCGCATCTGGGGATCAGCCGGATCACGGTGACGCTGGCCTATGCTGACCTTGTCGCGGGGGACTACCTCACCTCAGCCGGGCGGTCGGGGTATTTTGTTTCGGAAACCGCCCCCCTGGCACCAGCCTTTCCGGTCGCCGCCCCCCGGGCCGAGGCGGTGGAGTTTCGTGCCCTGACCGGCGGGCGGTTCAGCGGGGCCGCACGCGTGGCCCGGCCGGATGACTGGGACCGCTATCCCTATCCCTTCATCTACGGGCAGGCCGACCCCACACTTTTTGACCACCAGAACTGGCGGCAATGCGCCTTGCGGGCATTGGGAAAGCGGGATTTCGCGGCGCTGACCTCAGACTACTACGAGCGCGATGATCCTTTGCTGGTGCAGGAACTCCTCCGCACGATCCTGCCGCGCCGGGGGATTGCCGCGCGTGAGGATGAGGTGCTGTTGACCCTTGGCGCGCAAAACGCGCTGTGGATATCAGCGACGCTTTTGCTGGGGCCGGGTCGGCTGGCCGGGGTGGAGAATCCCGGCTATCCGGCCTGGCGGTCGGTGGTGGCTGCGGTGGGCGCTACGGCCGTGCCGGTGGACGTGGACAGCTTTGGCCTGCCGGTTGCGGGGCTGGCGGCGGATGTGTTGTTTGTGACCCCCTCACACCAGTGCCCGACGAATGCGACCATGCCGGTCGAACGCCGCGTGGCCCTGCTGGAGGCGGCAGAGCGCGAGGGGTTCGTCATCGTCGAGGATGACTATGAGTTCGAGATGAGTTTCCTCAAACCCGTGGCCCCCGCCTTGAAGTCGCTGGATCGGGGGGGGCGGGTGATCTACGCCGGGTCTTTTTCCAAATCCGTATTCCCGGGGCTGCGGTTGGGCTATCTGGTCGGCCCGCCGGGCTTCATTGCCGAGGCGCGGGCCTTGCGGGGCTTGATGCTGAAGCACCCGCCGGGGCATATCCAGCGGACCATGGCCTATTTCCTGGGGCTTGGGCATTACGATGCGCTGGTCAACCGGATGAAGAATGCCTACCGCCGCCGCCGTCAGGTGATGGCCGAGGCGATTGCCGCCGAAGGGTTGGAGGTCGCCGGGCAGGGCGGCTTTGGCGGCTCAAGCTTCTGGATGCGCGCGCCCGAGAGCGTGGACACCGAGGCACTGGCCCTGCAGTTGCGGGGGGACGGGGTGCTGATCGAACCGGGGCGGGCGTTCTTTGCGGGGGAGGGGCCGGGGAACTACTATCGGCTGGCCTATTCCTCGATTGCGCCGCAGCGGATTGCCGAAGGGGTGGCACGGATCGCGCGGGCGCTGCGCTAGGGGCCGCATGCCGGGGGCCTCGCCCCTGGACACCCACGGATATCTGGGAACAGAAGAAACCTCTCTGGATCTATTGGGGGCGTATCTCTGGCCCTAAGGTGGGTGGGCGGGCGCAGGTAAGGTGCTCGGCAAAAGGGCTGCACGGCCACGACTTTCAAGGAGACGCGCGATGAAGATGACCACCGAGGAAGCCTTTGTGAAGGTGCTGCAAATGCACGGGATCGAGCATGCGTTCGGGATCATCGGGTCGGCCTTCATGCCGATTTCCGACATCTTCCCCAAGGCCGGGATCACCTTCTGGGACTGTGCGCATGAAGGTTCGGGCGGCATGATGGCCGACGGGTTCACCCGCGCCAGCGGCAAGATGTGCATGATGATCGCGCAGAACGGGCCCGGCATCACCAACTTCGTCACGGCTGTCAAGACGGCCTACTGGAACCACACGCCCCTTCTTCTTGTCACCCCGCAGGCGGCCAACAAGACCATCGGGATGGGCGGCTTTCAGGAAGTGGAGCAGATGGCCCTCTTCCAGGACATGGTCGCCTATCAGGAAGAGGTGCGCGATCCGTCCCGCGTGGCCGAAGTGCTGAACCGCTGCATCCTGAACGCCAAGCGGATGAGCGCGCCCGTCCAGATCAACATGCCGCGCGACTACTGGACGCAAGTCATCGACATCGACCTGCCGATGATGGTGGAATTTGAGCGGCCCTCTGGCGGAGAGGCGGCCATTCAGGCGGCGGCAGATTTGCTGTCATCTGCCAAATTCCCGGTCATCCTGAACGGGGCAGGCGTGGTCCTGTCAGGCGCGATCCCTGCCAGCATGGCGCTGGCCGAGCGGCTGGATGCGCCGGTTTGTGTGGGCTATCAGCACAACGACGCCTTCCCCGGCTCGCATCCGCTGTTCGCGGGGCCCCTGGGATATAACGGGTCGAAGGCCGCAATGGAGTTGATTTCCGGGGCGGATGTGGTATTCTGTTTGGGTACCCGGCTAAACCCGTTTTCAACGCTTCCCGGATACGCGCTGGACTACTGGCCGAAGGCGGCCAAGATCATCCAAGTCGACATCAACCCGGATCGGATCGGGCTGACCAAAAAGGTTACAGTTGGCATTGTCGGCGACGCAAAAAAGGTCGCCGAGGCGGTTTTGGCGCGTCTTGCCTCTACCGCTGGCGACCATGCGCGGGCCGAACGCACGGCACGCATCGCACAGGTGAAATCGACCTGGGCCCAACAGCTTTCCAGCATGGACCATGAAGACGACGATCCCGGCACCAGTTGGAATCAGCGCGCGCGCGATGCCAAGCCCGAGTGGATGTCTCCGAGAATGGCTTGGCGTGCGATTCAGTCCGCGCTGCCGCGTGAGGCGATCATTTCTTCCGACATTGGCAACAACTGCGCCATCGGCAACGCTTATCCCACGTTTGAGGAAGGGCGCAAGTATCTGGCGCCGGGACTTTTCGGCCCTTGTGGCTATGGCTTGCCGTCGATTGTGGGCGCCAAGATCGCCTGCCCGGATACGCCGGTCGTTGGCTTTGCGGGCGACGGGGCCTTTGGCATCGCCGTGACCGAACTGACAGCGATTGGCCGCCCGGAGTGGCCCGCGATCACCATGGTGGTCTTCCGCAACTACCAGTGGGGGGCGGAAAAGCGGAACTCTACCCTGTGGTATGCCGACAACTTTGTGGGGACCGAACTGGACACCCAGGTCAGCTATGCCGGGATCGCCAAGGCCTGCGGGCTGCAAGGCGTGCAGGCGCGCACGATGGAAGAGCTGACAATGGCCCTGCGGACCGCGATTGCCGATCAGATGGCAGGGAAAACCACACTGATCGAGGCGCTGATCAATCAGGAACTGGGCGAGCCCTTCCGCCGCGACGCGATGAAAAAGCCGGTTGAAGTTGCCGGGATTTCCAAGGCGGACATGCGCTCCCAGGTGGTGGGGTGACGGCCTGCCCCTTGGGGGCGCGTCATGCCCTATGACCTTGGGATCGGCGCACTGGTCTGGATGGCAGTGGCCACCGTTGTTGCGGGCTTTGTGCGGGGGTATTCGGGGTTTGGCTTTTCGGCGCTGCTGATCGCGGCCGCAAGTCTTGTGACCAATCCGCTGAATTTCGTCGCGGTTGTTGTCATTTTGGAAACCCTGATGTCTCTGCAGGCCGCCAAGCGCGCTGGACCGGATGTGGATTGGAAGCGGGTCTGGTGGTTGCTGGCCGGGGCCGCCATTGGCTTGCCGCTGGGTTTGTGGATTCTGACTGGCGTTTCAGAGGATACCGCAAGGGCGGTTGTCTCAGGCTATGTCCTTCTGATGTGCGCAGTGCTGTTGGCCGGGTGGCGATTGGCGTCCGAGGTTGCGGGCCCGGCGAACGGTGTGGTCGGGGTCATATCTGGTCTCGCCAATGCGCCGGGGATGGGGGGGCTGCCGGTTGCGGCCTTCTATGCGGCGCAGCCGATGCAGGCGGCCGTGTTCCGCGCGACGCTGATCGCCTATTTCCCGCTTTTGGACATCTATTCCGCGCCGCTTTACTGGTACGCGGGGCTGGTCAGCTGGGACACGCTTTGGGCGGCCATGATCGCGCTGCCGTTGACGCTGCTTGGCAACTGGTTGGGGGGGCGGCACTTCTTTGGCACTGATCCGCAAGAGTTTCGGCGCTTTGCCATCGTGCTTCTGGCGGGCCTTGCGACCTTGGGTCTGGGGAAGGCGCTGATCTGATGCTGCTGATTGTGAACGCGGGTTCATCATCGCTGAAGCTGGTCATCTACGACGGCCTGACCCCGGTTGCCCGCCAAACGGTAGAGGAGATCGGCACCGACGGTCACGCCGCAGCACTGGACGGCGCATTGCAGCGGGCGGGGGTGCCGGTTGCGGCCCTGCAAGGGGCGGCGCACCGGGTGGTGCATGGCGGGCCGGGCCTGACCGCCGCCTGTAGGGTGACGCCCGCGGTGCGCGATGAGATCGCGGCAGCAGTCCCCCTGGCACCCTTGCATAACCCGGCAGCTTTGGTGGGAATACAGGCGGTTGGCCGGTTGCTGCCCGATCTGCCGCAGTATGCCGTCTTTGACACGGCGTTTCACGCGACGAACCCCACGGTCGCGACAAGCTATGCCTTGCCGGCGCAGGCGCGGGCGCTGGGCCTTCGCCGCTACGGCTTTCACGGGATCAGCTACGCCGCCCTTGTGCGTATTCTGGCGGCGCGCGGGGATCAGCCGGAGCGACTTCTTGCCTGCCATCTGGGCAACGGGGCCTCGCTTTGCGCAATTGTGAACGGGCGTTCGGTAGCCACGACGATGGGCTATTCCCCGCTGGACGGGCTGACGATGGGCACGCGGTCCGGCAGCATTGATGGCAACGCGGTCCTGGCGCTGGTGGAAAAGCATGGGCTGGACCGCGCGAAGCTGATCCTGAACCGGGAAAGCGGGCTTCTGGGCCTTGGCGGGTCAAGCGACCTGCGCGACCTGCACCGCGCGGACACGCCCGAAGCACGGCTTGCGCTGGACCACTTTGCCTATTGGGCGGTGCGGCACGCCGGCAGCATGGTCGCCGCGATGGGGGGCCTTGATGCGGTGGTTTTCACCGGCGGGATCGGCGAGAATGACCCCTGGATGCGGAAGGAAATCCTGTCTGGCCTTGGCTTTCTGGGAGTATCTTCCAGCAACAACGCCAACGACCGGAACGAAAGCACCTTGCACGATCGGACGTCCCGTGTCGCTATCTGGATTGTGCCCGCCGATGAGGAGCGCCAGATTGCACTTGAAGCGCAAGCCGTCATCGACCGTGAGCGCCACGCCGTCATCGCCGGGGAGGGCGCATGAACGACCAGCCAAAGATTGATCTGTCGCGCCCGGTGTCGGACGAGATCCGGCAGACCACCTGCTACATGTGCGCCTGCCGCTGCGGGATCAATGTGCATCTGAAAGCCGGGACCGTGACCTATATCGAGGGCAACCGGGACCATCCGATCAACAAGGGTGTCCTGTGTGCCAAGGGCGCCAGCGGCATCATGCAGGTCACCGCGCCCAGCCGTCTGACCGCGCCCTTGCGCAGGGTGGGGCCAAGGGGCTCGGGCGCGTTTGAGGTGATTTCCTGGGAGGAGGCGCTTTCGACAGCGGTGTCCTGGATGAAGCCGCTGCGCGAGACGGCCCCCGAAAAGCTTGCGTTCTTCACCGGGCGCGATCAGTCGCAATCGCTGACCGGGTGGTGGGCGCAGAACTTCGGCACGCCGAATTATGCGGCGCACGGGGGGTTCTGCAGCGTCAACATGGCGGCGGGGGGCATCTACACCATCGGCGGGGCCTTCTGGGAGTTTGGCCAGCCCGATTGGGACCGCACCAAGCTGTTTGTGATGTTCGGCGTGGCGGAAGATCACGACAGCAACCCGATCAAGATCGGTCTGGGCAAGCTGAAGGCGCGCGGCGCGCGAGTGATCAGCGTGAACCCGATCCGCACCGGCTATTCTGCCGTGGCCGATGATTGGATCGGGATCACGCCCGGCACCGATGGCCTTTTGATCCTGTCGCTGATCCATTGCCTGCTGGAGGCGGGGAAGGTCGATCTTGATTACCTTGCGCAATGGACCAACGCGCCCTTGCTGGTGAATGAGGCTGACGGGCCGGAAAAGGGGCTTTTCGTCCGCAACGCCGAAAGCCAGCCCTTCGTGATCGACCGTCGCACCGGCAGCCCGGCACCCTGGGACGGCAAGGGCGTGCAGCCGGACCTTGGGGCCGACTGGCAGGGCAGCCGGACGGTCTTTCGCCATATGGTCGAGGAATACCTCAAGCCCGACTACGCGCCCGAAGCTGTCGCTGCGCGCTGTGGTGTGACGGCAGGTCGTATCCGGGCACTGGCGGCCGAGCTGGCCGAGGTGGCGTTTGATCAGGCGATCACGCTGGACCAGCCCTGGACAGACTTCCGGGGCAATGACCACGCCGACATGCCCGGCCGCCCGGTCAGCTTTCACGCGATGCGGGGGATTTCGGCGCATTCCAACGGCTTCCAGACGGCACGGGCGCTACATCTGTTGCAGATCATCCTTGGGTCGCTGGAAACGCCCGGCGGCTACCGGCTGAAGCCTCCGTATCCCAAGCCGGTTGAGGCGCATCCGACCCCGCATTTCGTGACCACACCGGGCAAGCCCCTGACCGGGCCGCATCTTGGCTATGTGCGCGGGCCAGATGACCTGGCACTTCTGCCCGATGGCAGCCCGGCGCGGATCGACAAGGCGTTTTCCTGGGAAAACCCGTTTTCGGCGCATGGGTTGATGCACATGCTGATCCCCAATGCCCATGCGGGGGACCCCTACCGGATCGACACGCTTTTCCTGTACATGGCCAACATGGCGTGGAATTCGTCGATGAATTCCGCCCGCGTGATGGAGATGCTGACCGAAAAGGGCGCGGATGGCGACTATCTGATCCCCCGGATCATCTACTCTGACGCCTATGCCTCCGAGATGGTGGCCTACGCCGACCTGATCCTGCCTGACACGACTTATCTGGAACGGCACGACTGCATTTCGCTTCTAGACCGCCCGATCAGTGAACCGGATGCGGCGGGCGATGCGATCCGCTGGCCGGTGGTCACGCCGGACCGTGAGGTGCGGTGTTTCCAATCTGTCCTGCTGGACCTTGGGGCGCGGCTGGGCCTTCCGGGCATGGTGAATGAGGATGGCAGCCCAAAGTATGCCGATTACGCCGATTACATCGTGAACCACCAGCGCAGGCCCGGTGTGGGGCCACTGATGGGATTCCGGGGCGATGGGACGGCCACCGGGCGCGGTGCGCCCAACCCTGACCAGATGGCGCGCTACATCGAGGCGGGGGCCTTTCATCAGGCGCATGTGCCGCCAGAGGCAGCCTTCATGAAGCCGTGGAACGCGGCCTATCAGGATTGGGCGGTGCGCTTGGGTCTTTATGAAACCCCACAGCCCTATCTGTTCAACATCTGGTCCGAGCCGATGCGCCGGTTCCAGCTTGCCGCCGAGGGCTTCGGCCCCCGCCAGCCGCCCGACCACCTGCGCGCGCGCTTGAAAAAGGCGATGCACCCCTTGCCGATCTGGTATGCCCCCTTCGGCGATGAGGATGCGGCCTTTGGCTACACGGTCCACGCCCTGACGCAGCGACCGATGGACATGTATCACTCCTGGGGCAGCCAGAATGCGTGGCTGCGGCAGATCCGGGGCCGGAACGCGCTGTTCCTGCCAACCAAGATCTGGGAGGAGCAGGGCTTTGCAAAGGACGACTGGGCGCGGGTCTCCAGTCGTGCCGGGGTGATCACCGTGCCGGTGGCCCACATGGCGGCGCTGAACGAAAACACCGTCTGGACCTGGAACGCCATCGGCAAACGCAAGGGCGCCTGGGGGCTGGATGCCGACGCGCCCGAGGCAACTAAAGTGTTTCTTCTGAACCACCTGATCTCGGAACTTTTGCCCGACAAGGCCGAACATGCGGGCCATCGTCTGTCAAACTCTGACCCGGTGACGGGTCAGGCGGCCTGGTTTGACTGCCGGGTTCGAGTGGAACGGGTGGCGGCTGCGGATCACGCGCGGGGGCAGTCAGAGCCCGCCTTCGCGCCCTTGCTTGACCTGCCGCGTGCCGGTGGTGGCCGGGCGCAAAACTTTTCGAAAAGTTTTGCCAAAAGTTTTCGAAAACTTTTGGCGCCGGAGGAGAACGCGCGATGACCGCCTTGCCAAGTGCCACCAAAAAGCGGTTGGGGCTGGTGATCGACCTTGACACCTGCGTCGGCTGTCAGGCTTGCGTCACCGCCTGCAAGGGCTGGAATGACCAGGGCGACGGGCTCAGCGATCAGGATCCTTACGGCGCGGACCCATCGGGAACCTTCCTCAACCGGGTTCATTCCTATCAGGTCACCGTCCCCGACGCCCCGCCGCAGATCGTGAACTTTCCGCGCTCGTGCCTTCATTGCGAAGATGCGCCTTGCGTCACCGTCTGCCCCACGGGTGCCAGCTACAAGCGGGCCGAGGATGGGATCGTGCTGGTGAACCCCGACACCTGCATCGGCTGCGGTCTTTGCGCCTGGGCCTGCCCTTACGGCGCACGAGAGATGGATGCCGATCAGGGCGTGATGAAGAAATGCACCCTTTGCGTTGACCGCATCTACAACGAGACCCTGCCCGAGGCTGACCGTGAGCCCGCCTGCGTGCGCACCTGCCCGACGAACGCCCGGCATTTCGGCGACTTCGCGGACCCAGACAGCGCTGTGTCAAAGCTGGTGGCCGAGCGTGGCGGCTATGACCTGATGCCCGACATGGGGACCAGACCCACGAACAAATACCTCGCGCCACGGAAAAAGGGGCCGGGCGAGGCAAGCCTTCTGGCCCCGCTTCTGGACATCAAGGCCACCGGCGTGGCCGGGTGGCTGGACCGGATGCTGGGAAAGATCTGACATGCATCCCGCACCATCGGTGATCCTGTTTTCCACGCTCTCGGGCCTTGGCTTCGGGTTTCTGGCGTTTCTTGGCCTCGGGGTGCTGATCCCGTCGGGCTGGGCGGCTTTTTTCCTTTGGGGGCTGGGGTATGGCTTGGCAATCGCGGGATTGCTGGCCGCCACCTTCCATCTGGGGAACCCGAAAAACGGGTTGAAGGCGTTCAGTCAATGGCGGACCAGCTGGCTAAGCCGTGAGGCCTGGGCGTCGGTTGCGACGCTGCTGCTTCTTGCGCCGGTGGCGCTGTCGGATTGGCTGGGACTGGGCCTGCCGCGCGCCTTTGGCTGGGTCGGTGCCGTGCTGGCGCTGGGCACCGTGGGCACGACCGCGATGATCTATGCCCAGATCAAGGCCGTGCCGCGCTGGCATATCTGGCTGACGCCGGTGATGTTTCTGACCTTTGCCGTCGCGGGCGGGGCGACCCTCGCAGGCGCCGCACTGGCCCCGCTGGCGCTGGTGGCGGAGGGGGGCGTGCTGCTGGCGGTCTGGCGCGTGGGCGACGGGGCCTTTGCCCGCGCCGGCCAGACGATGGGAACGGCGACGGGCCTTGACCGCATCGGCACCCCTTGGCTGTTCGAGCCTGCGCATACGGCAGGCAACTACCTTCTGCGCGAGATGATCCATGTCGTCGGGCGCAAGCATGTGGCCAAGCTGCGCTGGATTGCGCTGGTGCTGGCCTCGGTCTTGCCGGCGCTTGTGCTTGTGCTGCCATTTGGTTGGCCGGGCGTGGCGCTGGCGGCTGTCCTGCATCTGGCTGGGACCCTTGCCGCGCGCTGGTTGTTCTTTGCCGAGGCCGAGCATGTCGTGGGTCTTTACTACGGCGAACGGGGGTGATCCCTTCGCGTCATGGACCCGTTCAAGCGCTATGACATTCGCGGCCGCCTTGGGATTGATCTGGATGAGGCGGTCGCCCACCAGATCGCCCGCGCCTTTGCGACCGTCACCGGCGCAGGCGCGGTGGTCTTGGCGCACGATAGCCGCGAAAGCTCACCCGCGATGGCAAAGGCGGTGGCTTCGGGGCTGATGGCGCAGGGCGTGCGGGTGCTGGACCTTGGCCTTGCGGGGACCGAGGAGGTGTATTTCGCCACCGCCCATCTGGGGGCTGGGGGTGGGATCATGGTCACCGCCTCACATAATCCAAAGGATTACAACGGGATGAAGCTGGTCGGGCCGGGGGCGGTGCCACTGTCCGACACGGCCTTTCAGCGGGTAAAGCTGTTGGCCGGGGCCGGGATCGACCGTTTGCCGGGCGGCAGCACTGAAGATGCGTCGGGGACACGGGCGGCCTATGTCGCGCATGTGGCCGGGCTGGTCGGGCCGGTCGGGCCGCTGCGGGTGCTGGTCAATTCGGGCAACGGGGCGGCGGGGCCGACGCTGGATGCCCTGGCCGAGGGGCTGGCCCTACGGGGCACTCAGCTGGATCTTGTGCGGCTGCACCATGACCCGGATGGCCGCTTTCCAAACGGCGTCCCCAACCCGCTTCTGCCCGAGAACCGCCCCGCGACCGAAGCGGCGGTGCGGGATGCGGGCGTCGATCTGGGTGTGGCCTTTGACGGCGATTTTGACCGCTGTTTCCTGTTCGACGGACAAGGCGGCTTTCTGGAGGGTGAGCATGTCGTGGCCCTGCTGGCGCGTGCGCAACTGGCGCTGCATCCCGGCACGGCAATCGTGCATGACCCGCGCGTGATCTGGGCGGTCGAGGCTGCCATTCACACGGGCGGCGGGCGGTCGGTGCTGGCGCCCACCGGCCATGTGTTCCAGAAGGCCGCGATGCGCGACAGCGGCGCGGTCTATGGCGGCGAGATGTCGGCGCACCACTACTTTCGCGACTTCATGGCCTGCGATTCCGGCATGATCCCCTGGCTGCTGGTCGCGGGATTGATGTCGCGCAGCGGGCGCAGTCTGGCCGAGATGGCAACCGCTTTGCGGCGTGACCATCCCTCCTCGGGGGAGATCAACTTTACCGTATCCGACACCGCCGCGATGGTGGAACGGGTGCGCGCGGACCTGGCACCTTTGGCGCGGGCTGAGGATTGGATTGACGGTCTGTCCCTGAACTTTGGCGACTGGCGGCTGAACCTGCGGGCGTCGAACACCGAACCCCTTCTCCGCCTGAACGTCGAGGCGCGGGGCGATGCAGCGCTGGTTGCAGCGGGTGTGGCGCGGGTGCGGGCGCTGGTTGAGGGGTGATTTCCGCGCTGCTGCTTTCTTGGGCGCATTGCCGTGAATTCATGCAATGCGGGGCGATCTGACCCCAGGCGCATCCCTGGCACCGGAGGCGCGATTGTCATCCCCGACTGACCGCGCCGAAAGTTGCGCTCAGGGGGCCAGATGACCGCATTTCAGCCGATCGAGACACTGCAGCGCGCCAAGGGTGAGGCGCTGGTCACGCTTGACGCGCGGCGGCTGGTGCGGCTGCGGACCGAAGGCTCGGCCAAGGCGATCCTGCCAGACGGTGCCGCGGGGCGCGAGGTGGTGTTTCTGAACACCTCGGGTGGGCTGACCTCGGGCGATCATCTGCGCTTTGGGTTGCAGGTTGCGGGCCGCGCAGTGGCGACGACGCAGACGGCGGAACGCGCCTACAAGGCCACGGGACTGCCTGCCCGCATGGACGTGCGGCTGACGGTCGCGGCTGGCGGCTGGCTGGATTGGCTGCCGCAAGAGACCATCCTTTTCGACCGCGCGGCCCTTGACCGGCGCACGGTGATCGACCTTGCCCCCGGCGCAGGCTGTCTGGCGCTTGAGGCGGTGGTACTGGGCCGCGCCGCAATGGGTGAGACGGTCCGCGAGCTGCGCTTTCGTGACAGGCGCGAAATCAGGGTGGACGGACAGCCGTTCTGGATTGACCCGCTGGCGCTGGACGCCTCGGCGCTGGGGGGGGCTGCCACGCTGCAAGGCGCGCGCGCCTTCGCCAGCATCGTGATGACCGGCGAGGCCCCACTTGCCCCCTTGCGCGCCGCCTTGGATGAACCGGGCGTGACCGGGGCCGCCAGCGCCTTTGCCGGGCGCACGGTTCTGCGCCTTTTGGCGGTCGATGGCTGGCCCCTGCGCCGCCAGATCGCCCGCCTGCTTCACATCCTGCGGCAGGGCCAGCCTCTGCCGCGCGTCTGGCAAGTATAAGAGACCAAGATGAACCTGACCCCGCGTGAAAAAGACAAGCTTCTGGTCAGTTTGGCCGCCATGGTTGCGCGGGGCCGGCTGGCGCGGGGGGTCAAGCTGAACCACCCCGAAGCCATTGCGCTGATTTCCGATTTCGTCGTCGAAGGTGCCCGCGATGGCCGGTCCGTCGCCGACCTGATGGAGGCGGGCGCCCATGTCATCACCGCCGATCAGTGCATGGATGGCATTCCGTCGATGATCCACTCGGTCCAGGTCGAGGCGACCTTTCCCGACGGCACCAAGCTGGTCACTGTCCACCACCCCATCCGATAAGAGGTAATCATGCTGCGCTTATCCTTGCCAATCTTGCCGCTGCTTGTCACGCCCGCCTTGGCACATGAAGGCCTGCACCATCATCCGCACGGAGTTGAGTTTGGCTGGCTGACGGCGGCGCTGCTTGGGTCGGCCATTGGCGGCGGGCTGGTCTATGCCGTGTTGCGGCGGCGCAAATGATCCCTGGCGAGATTTTTCCAGCGGCAGGCACGCTGACCCTGAACGAAGGGGCTGAGGTCACGGTTCTGATGGTCGCCAACACCGGCGACCGTCCAGTTCAGGTGGGCAGCCATTACCATTTCGCCGAGACGAACCCCGGTCTGTCCTTCGACCGTGACGCGGCGCATGGCAAGCGGCTGGACATCGCCGCTGGAACCGCCGTCCGGTTCGAGCCCGGCCAGACGCGAGAGGTGCGGCTGGTGCCGCTGTCCGGTGGACGGGTGGTTTACGGGTTCAACCAAAAGGTCATGGGGCCCCTTTGATGAGGCTTGACGCAAGGGCAGGGCAGGCCGACGCTGGCCTGACAATCAACCGGGGAGACTGACCTATGTGCAACGCCTGCCTGATCGAAAACATCAAATCCGACATGCTGTCGCGCCGATCGCTGTTTGTCGGCGCGGCTGCAACCACGGCTGCCGTTGTTGCCAGTGGGCTGACCACCGCAAGGCCCGCACTGGCACAGGCCGCAGGCAAGGTGGTGGACCTGACCCACGCCTATGACGGCGCTTTCCCGACCTTCGACGGCAACCCCGGCATCATCTATGAGCCTGCCGTCCAGTTTGAGGGCAACGGCTATCAACTGTGGAAGCTGACGATCTTTGAACACACCGGCACCCACATCGACGCGCCCTTGCATTTCAGCGCCGATGGCACGTCAGTCGCCGACCTTGCCCCTGACCAGCTGATCTGCCCGCTGTGCGTGATCGACCTGACCGCCAAGGCCGCTGAAGACCCGAACGCGATGGTAGAGCCTGCGGATATTGAGGCCTGGGTGTCGGCCAATGGCGAGATTCCGGCAGGGTCTTGTGTGGCCATGAACTCGGGCTGGGGGGCAAAGGTCGCGACGCCTGAGTTCCGCAATACCGCCGATGGCAAGCTGGCCTTCCCCGGCTTTTCCAAGGCCGCGACGGATATGCTGGCAGGGCTTAACGTGGCAAGCATCGGCGTTGATACGCTGTCGCTTGACCCCGGCAACTCGGCCGATTTTGCGGTGCATTTCAGCTGGCTGCCGGGTGGGCGCTTCGGGATCGAGAATATGGCCAACCTTGACCAGATGCCCGCCGCCGGCGCGACCGTCTTCATCGGCGCGCCAAAGCATGTTGGCGGCACCGGCGGTCCGGCCCGCGTGATGGCGGTGGTCTGATGGCAACTGTCCCCCTTCTGGCGGACGCGGAGGCGGGGGCTGCGGCCCTCGCCACCTTTGACGATATCCGGGCCAAGCGGCAGACGGATTACGTCAACAACTTCTGGCGGGCACTGGCGCACGACCCGGCCCTTCTGCAAGCGACGTGGGACAGGGTCCAGACCGTGATGGCCCCCGGTGCCCTCGACCCGTTGGTGAAAGAGCTGATCTATGTCGCCGTCTCTACCGCCAACGGCTGCGATTACTGCGTGCATTCGCACACCTCCGCCGCGAAGGCCAAGGGTATGACCCCGGCCCAGCATGGCGAACTTCTGGCCGTCATCGCCATGGCGTCGCAGACCAACGCATTGGCCACGGCCTTGTCCGTGCCGGTGGATGACCGTTTCAAGGCCTGAGAGGACGACATGCCCGCCACAATCTCGCGCAAGACCTATGCCGACATGTATGGCCCCACGGTGGGCGACAAGGTCCGCCTTGGCGACACCGAGCTGATCATCGAGGTTGAGCGGGACCTGATCGCCGAACGCAGTTCCGCCCGCGCCAATGCGCTGCGCTATGGCGATGAGGTCAAGTTCGGCGGCGGCAAGGTGATCCGCGATGGCATGGGGCAAAGCCAGCTGACCCGGGCCGAAGGGGCGATGGATACGGTGATCACCAACGCGCTGATCGTGGACTGGACGGGGATCGTGAAGGCTGATGTGGGCCTGCGGGATGGCCGTATCGCCAAGATCGGCAAGGCCGGGAACCCCGATACCCAGCCGGGGGTCGATGTGATCATCGGGCCGGGGACCGAGATCATCGCGGGTGAGGGGCGTATCCTGACCGCTGGCGGCATGGATGCCCACATCCACTTCATCGCGCCGCAACAGATTGATGATGCGCTGCATTCCGGGATCACCACCATGCTTGGCGGTGGCACGGGACCTGCGCATGGCACGCTGGCCACCACCTGCACCCCCGGTCCCTGGCACCTGATGCGGATGATGCAGGCGGCGGATGCGTTTCCGATGAACCTGGCCTTTGCGGGCAAGGGAAACGCCTCGCTGCCTGCGGCTTTGGAAGAGCAGGTCCGCGCCGGGGCAAGTTCCTTGAAGCTGCATGAGGATTGGGGCACCACCCCCGCCGCCATCGACTGCTGCCTGACGGTGGCCGATGCGATGGATGTGCAGGTGATGATTCACACCGACACGCTGAACGAGAGCGGCTTTGTCGAGAACACGCTGAAGGCCATCGCCGGCCGCACGATCCACGCCTTCCATACCGAAGGGGCGGGTGGCGGCCATGCGCCCGACATCATCAAGGTTGTGGGGTCGCAGAACATCCTGCCCAGTTCCACCAACCCGACGATGCCCTACACGGTCAACACCATCGAAGAGCATCTGGATATGCTGATGGTCTGCCACCACCTTGACCGCCGCGTGCCGGAGGATGTGGCCTTTGCTGAGTCCAGAATCCGGCGTGAGACTATTGCGGCCGAAGATATCCTGCATGACCTTGGGGCGTTCAGTGTCATCAGTTCCGACAGTCAGGCGATGGGGCGGGTGGGCGAGGTCATCACCCGCACCTGGCAGACCGCGCACAAGATGAAGGTCCAGCGCGGGCGGCTGGAGGGGGAGGCGGGCGATAACGACAACCTCCGCGTCCGTCGCTACATCGCGAAATACACGATCAACCCGGCCATCGCGCATGGGGTGTCGCGGCACATCGGGTCGGTTGAGGCGGGCAAGCGCGCTGACCTTGTCCTGTGGTCGCCCGCCTTTTTCGGCGCCAAGCCCGAGATGGTTTTGCTGGGGGGCGTGATCGTCGTGGCGCAGATGGGCGACCCCAACGCATCCATCCCCACGCCACAGCCGGTGCATACCCGCCTGATGTTCGGGGCCTATGGTGGCAGTGTGACCCGCAACGCCGTGACCTTTGTCAGCAAGGCCGGGCTAGAGGCCGACATCAAGGGCACCTATGGCCTGGCCAAGGAGGTTGTGGCCGTCGAAGGCACCCGGGGCATCGGGAAGCGCGACATGCGGCTGAACGATGCGACCCCCACCATCGAGGTGGACCCTGAAACCTATGAAGTGCGGGCCGACGGTGTCCTTCTGACCTGTGAACCCGCGCGGGAGTTGCCGCTTGCGCAGCGTTACTTCCTCTATTGACCGGTCACGCATGCGCCGGGCTGAAGGGTTTGTCGCGTTGCACCAACCGGATCGGACGAAAGACCGGAACGCTGGGAAACGCATGTTCGATCGACGCAAGGGTTCGTTCACGGCGCTTGAGCAGGGCGATTTCCTCGCGGATCGCGGCCAGCTCTTCCGCGAGTGCGAGTCGGGCCTTTGTCATGTCGATCCTCCTGTCATTGACTGCGTTCAGCTTGCCGCTGATTCCTGAACACTTTGCTAAGGGGCCAAGATGACCGTCAGTCTGCTTCCGATCGCCGGGACCCTGCACCGGGCAGGCCAGTGGCCGCGTCTGGCCACCGCGCGGGTGGTTCTTGGCTATGAAGACCGGTTCCTGCGGCGCAAGCGGCTGGTCACTGCCGCGGGCGACAGCTTCATGGTCGATCTGGCCGAGACGACGAACCTGCTGGCGGGCGATGCGTTTGAACTGTCCGATGGTCGTCTGGTCGAAATCGCCGCGGCGGATGAGGCGGTTCTTGTTGTCACGGGTGACCTCGTGCGCCTTGCATGGCACATCGGCAACCGCCACACCCCCTGCCAGATTGAACCCGACCGCCTGGTGATCCGCGCCGATCATGTGCTGGCCGACATGCTGCGCGGCCTTGGGGCCACCGTGACCGAGGCCCGTGCGCCCTTTACCCCGGAAGGCGGCGCTTACGGTCTAGGGCGCACGATGGGCCATGCGCACTGATCTTCTGACCCTGGTGCAATGGCTGTCCCCGGCGTTTCCGACCGGGGGCTATGCCTATTCGCACGGGCTTGAGACGGTGATTTACGGGGGTGAGAGGTCGGCTGCCGGGATCGCAGCCTGGATCGAAGGCGTCTTGCGGCACGGCGCGGGGCAGGCGGATGCGGTGCTGCTGGCCTGCACCTTGCGCGGGCAAGATCCCGCAACGCTGGACGCGGTCGCCCGCGCTATGGCGGGGACGAAGGAACGGCTGATCGAAACCGTGGATCAAGGCACGGCTTTTGCCCGCACTGTGACGGCACTGACCGGGCGCAGCTTGCCGCCCCGCGCGCTGCCGGTGGCGGTGGGTGAGGCGGCGGCGGCGCTGGACCTGCCCGCCGATGACGTGGTGGCGGTCTACCTGCACGCCTTTGTGGCCAACCTGGTGGCCTGTGCCACGCGGTTTGCCCCCTTGGGCCAAACCGAAGGGCAGGCGATGCTGGCGGGCCTGCATCCCGTGATCCACGCGGTGGCCGAAGCGGCGGCGACGGCCGAGGTTGAGGCGATTGGCACCGCAGCTTTCGCGGCGGAACTGGCCGCGATGCGGCATGAAGAGCAGGATGTGAGGATTTTCAAGACATGAAGCAACAGACATGAAGAATGGGCCGTTGAAGGTGGGGATCGGCGGGCCGGTGGGGGTGGGCAAGACCAGCCTGACCGAGGCGCTGTGCCGGGCGCTGGCGGGGCGCTGCTCGATGGCGGTGATCACCAACGACATCTACACCCGCGAGGATGCCGAATACCTGATGCGGGCGCAGGTCCTGCCGCTGGACCGGATCAGGGGTGTGGAAACCGGGGGCTGCCCGCATACCGCGATCCGCGAGGATGCCAGCATCAACCTTGCCGCCGTGGCCGATTTACGGGTGGTGCATCCCGACCTTGACCTGATCCTGATCGAAAGCGGCGGGGATAACCTTGCGGCCACCTTCAGCCCGGAACTGGCGGACCTGTCAATCTATGTGATCGACACGGCGGCGGGTCAGGACATTCCAAGAAAGCGGGGGCCGGGGGTGACGCGGTCAGACCTGCTGGTGGTCAACAAGACCGACCTTGCCCCTTATGTCGGAGTGGACCTGGAGCTGCTGGAGGCCGACACCCGCCGCGCGCGGGGCGGCCGGCCCTATGTGATGGCCCGTGTACGGCAGGGGGTCGGCGTGGCCGAGGTGGTGGCCTTTCTTGAGACCGAAGGCGGGTTGACCTTGCGGCCGTGAAGGCCGTTCGTCCGCAAGGTTCGGGAGGGTTCGGGCCGGCGGGTGTCTGATTGCGCGCTGCCGCGCAAGCCTTTTGTCTGGCCTCTGGCGCGCGAAGGGCGCGCCAACCGGCTGCGGCGAGGGGGGCATGCTGCCTTTGGACCCCCCGGAGAAGGTCTTTCAAAAGAGCGGGTCCAAGCCTTGTCCCGCAAAGGAAAGCCCCCGGCCCTTTGCAGGACCGGGGGCTTCCGCGCCTGACGGGCAGGCTGGATCAGTTCGTCGCAGGGGCGGCTTCGGTGGCCGCACCTTCGGCCGGAGCGGCTGCCGGATCAGCGGCGGCAACGGCAGGCGACAGCGAGGCGATGAACGCCCAGACGTTGGCCGCATCTTCCGGCTTTTTCAGTTTGTAGGCCATTTTGGACTTGGCCTTGTCGTCGCTCAGTTTGGCCTTCAGATACTTGGCCGGGTCCTGAACATATTCGACAAAGTTGGCTTCGTCCCAGACCTGGCCGGCAGCGCCAACCGCAACGATCGATTCGCCATACTTGAACTCAGGATAGCTGCCGACCACACGGCCGGGCATGCCATACAGGTTCGGACCGGTTTTGGCGTTCTTGCCGGCAAGCACTTCGCCCGCCTCGTTCTGGACAACGTGGCAGGTCTGGCACTGGTTGAAGACTTTGGCCCCGGCTTCGATGTCCTGCGCGAAGGCTGGCGCGGCAAGGCTGGCAAGGGCAAGGGCTGTAAGGGTAAGACGCATGGAATCCTCCGGGGTTTCTCTGCGATGTATACTGTCGTCAACGCGAGGTTTGGCAAGGCCCCGCCTGCGCAAATTCACGCGACTGCGTGGGAAATCGCGCAGCGGGTCCAAAGCGAGTGAAGAGCTGAGACAAGTTTGTCGATGTCAGCCTCGGTGTGGTGGGGGCCGGGGGTCAGGCGCAGACGCTCCGTGCCCTTGGGGACGGTGGGGTAGTTGATCGGCTGGACGTAGATGCCCCAGTCTTCCATCAGGATGTCGCTGATCATCCGGCACTTCACCGGATCGCCGATCATCACCGGGATGATGTGGCTTTCATTGGCCATATGCGGGATTCCGGCGCGGTCCAGCTTGCGGCGCAGCAGGGCAACATTGGCCTTTTGCGCCGCGCGTTCGACGGCGCTGGCCTTGAGGTGACGGATCGAAGTGGTGGCAGCGGCGGCCACGGCTGGGGGGATTGCAGTGGTGAAGATGAAGCCGCTGGCAAAGCTGCGGACAAAGTCCACCAGTGCGGTTGACCCGGTGATGTAGCCGCCCATGCAGCCAAAGGCCTTGCCCAGCGTGCCCTCGATCACGTCGATCCGGTCGGCAAGGCCGCGCTCTTCTGTCACACCGCCACCATGGGGGCCGTACATGCCGACAGCGTGGACTTCGTCGATGTAGGACAGCGCGCCATGGGCCTCGCACACTTCGACGATCTCGCGGATCGGAGCGATGTCGCCGTCCATCGAATAGACCGATTCGAAGGCCACGATCTTGGGCCGGTCGCCGATGGCGTGCAGTTTGCGGTCAAGGTCGCGCCAGTCGTTGTGCTTCCACAAGACCTTGTCGGCGCGGGAATGGCGGATACCCTCGATCATCGAGGCGTGGTTGCCTTCGTCCGACAGGATCACCGCGCCGGGGATACGGCTGCCAAGGGTAGAGAGCGCGGCCCAGTTCGACACATAGCCGCTGGTGAACAGCAGGGCTGCCGCCTTGCCGTGCAGATCGGCCAGTTCAGCCTCAAGCGCGCGATGCTGGACCGTATTGCCGCCGATGTTACGCGTGCCGCCCGCACCGGTGCCGCAGGCCTGCGTGGTCTGCACCATGGCTGCGATGACATCAGGATGCTGACCCATGCCGAGATAGTCGTTCGAGCACCAGACCGTCACCTCATGCACCGTGTCACCGTGCCGGTCTGCCCGGGGAAAGGCGCCGGTGCGACGCTCAAGATCGGCGAAGGTGCGGTAGTTGCCTTCGGATTTCAGCGCGTCAAGCTGGCTTTGGAAATGGCTGGCAAAGTCCATGGGGGTCACTTTCTCGCAGAAAGACCGGGATGAGCGGTCAGTTTGGGGTCATGCGCGGCGGGGGCTTCGGGAAGCATCCAGCGCCAGAGCTTCTGGTCGGGCAGGGGCAGCACCATGAACCAGTGTTCAAGAAGTGCCAGCAGGGTCAAGGCGGCAATCAGGATGTGGCCCGCCTGGGCTGCATCGGTGGGGGCCATGACGGCGCGTTCCATCCAGCAAGCGGCGGCGAAGGTCAGAAGGGTGACCGAAATCGGGAAAAGCCAGTTCATCCGGGCATAGCGGAAGTGGCTGGCAAGGTGCAGCAATGGCCGGGGCAGGAACTCTGTATTTATACGCGGCACACCGAAGAAAAGGTTCAGCTTGGCCGAGGCGCGGGCGAAGAACAGGACCGCGAAGGTGTAAAGGCCAAAGGGGTTCGTTGCATGCCAGGCGGCATAGGCCAGCAAGACAAGGGCGGCGATAAGGGCGGCCTCATGCCACAGGATGGTCAGGGTGGCCTGAACGAACCGGTCCCAACCGGTGACATGGGGCGTGGCGGGGGCCGTGTTCGGGCCGGTGATGATGCCAGACAGGAACGCAAGCTCGATCCAGCCCCAAAGCGCAAGCGCAGACAGGAAGGCCGCGTAGGTGGCGGCGACAGAGGCATCATCCAGCGTCACGCCAAGGCCCCAGGCCCCGCCCACCAGCAAAGGCAGGCCCCAGATTACAGACATCAGATGCGCCTGGCCTCCGGCACGGTCAGCATGGCGCACGCGCCACAGGATCGCACCGGTGGAGAACCACCAGACAAACAGCGCCAGAAGCGAGGCGATCCAGGGATTGGTCATGCGCGGCACCCCTCGAAAGGGGTGCCGCAACGGCGGGTGGGACGCGCCCATCCCCCCCGCCTACCCGCTGCCGGAACAGCGGTATGGGTGCATCCGGTCAATACGTCGGCTCCAGCCGCACATTGGCGGGCAGGACGTGGCGTTTGGCCGGGATGGTGTAGAGGCTGGCAAAGGTTACGAAGGCTTTGACGCCCAAGCCCCAGGTTTTCAGCTTGCCCGCGATGCCGCCCTGCCGCTTGGCCGCATCCATCGCGATGAAAGTGCGGTTCATGCGTTCAAGGTTCGGGATCCAGCGCTTGTGGTCGATGTCCAGCTCCATCGGGAAGATCTGGCGCGCGATGGTACTGGTCTTGCGGAACACCTCCTGGTCGTACCAGCTGATCTCGACGCCGAGGGCCTTGTGGAACTCGGGCCGGGCATGGTCGCGGACCCACATCGTCGAGTAGACGGCGGTCAGGAAGAACTTGATCCACAGCTTGTTGACGAAGCCGTTGGTCAGTTTGGGGTCAGTCTTCATGATCAGCGCAAAGGCCTCGCCATGGCTGAACTCATCGTTGCACCATTCGCGGAACCACTTGAAGATCGGGTGGAACCGCTGTTCGGGGTGCGCCTCAAGGTGGCGGAAGATGGTGATATAGCGGGCGTAGCCGATCTTTTCCGACAGGTAGGTGGCGTAGTAGATGAACTTGGGCCGGAAGTAGGTGTACTTCTTGGCCTTGGTCAGAAAGCCCAGGTTCACCGCCACCCCCGCCTCACGCAGGGCGTCGTTGATGAAGCCGGCGTGGCGGGCCTCATCGCGGGCCATATAGTTGAACAGCTCACACACATCGGCGTTGGTGCCGCGGCGCTTCATTTCCTTGTAAAGGACACAGCCCGAAAACTCGGCGGTGCAGGAGCTGACCAGAAAGTCGATGAATTCGCGTTTCAGGGGCGGATACATCCCGTCCCAGTCTACCTTGTCCCAGGCATCGGTCTTCTTGAAATGGCCCTTGTTCGGGTCCGACTTCATCTGCGCGATCAGCACGTCCCATTCGGCGCGGATCGGCGTTACGTCGATGCGGTCCATCTCGTCAAAGTCGGTGGTGTAAAAGCGCGGGTTCAGCAGCGTGGTTTCCGTCGCCATCGCCGTGGTGTCGACTGTCGGCTCTACCACCAGATCGGCATCCGGGTTGTCGGGGTAAAGGTCCATGGGGGTTGCGTTCATAGCCGGATCTCCTCGGAAAAGGAGAACTCGCACAGCTCCATAAAGCCGAAATCTCCGGTCATCTTGGTCCACAGCCGCTCGACAGGCGTGGCGCGGGTGATGGTGGCGGTGCGGTCTTCGACAACAACCTCACCATAGGCTGCAAGGACGGGGGCGCCATGCACAAGCACCTCATCGCCGGGATAGACCACAGCACCGTTGTTGAAGCGGACATGGGCATGAAGCGATTCGAAACGGTGGCTGACCTCGACGGTGCAGGGCACCTTTTCCTTGGTTCGGGTGAAAAGTCCCATTGGCGTGGTTCCCTATTTCTGATCCAGAAGCCGTTCGAACGCGGCTTTGTTGTCGCCCCCGAAGGCGTAGAGTTCAGCACTCCACCCGGTTTCGGGGTCTTCGGCCACAAGGCGGCCATTGGCATATTCGACGATGCGCACGGGTTTGGTCTGGTCGACCTTGTGCTTGCGCCGTTCGGTGAAGATGCCTGACTGGATGACGGTGATAAAGCCCCCATGCGGCAGGTCCATCAGGACGGTGCCGTCGGTGTTGCGGACAATGACGGCCTGGGCGGACAGGCCTTCCAGCACGATCCACTTTTCGCGCACCATCTCGGCCGCTTGCGGCTGGGACGCGGGCTCACGCCCGGTGACGACGGCGAAGGTGGTGATCGCCAGGGTGGCCAGTGCCAGCGCCAGCATGCCGCGCAGCAGCATGCGGGGCACAAGTTCGGGGTCACGGCTGCGGTAGCCGGGGGCGTGGATCAAGGGTTGACGGTCGGTCATGACATTCCCTCCTTATTCGGCTGCGACGGGAGCAAAGGCTGCACTGCGCGCGACTTGTGGTTGGGAAACGCGCGCTTCGGCGGCATCCGAGAACAGCCGGGCAATCCGTGCTGCATCCGGGATCGACCGCAGCGCAGGCTGGGTCTTGGCCCAATGGCCGGGCCGGGTGTGCGGCCAGGCGACAAGGACCGAAATCCGCGTCTCGCCCAGCGTGTCCAGCGCGATGGTTCCGGTGCCGTCACGGCGCAGGTCAAGGTTCGCCGCACCGATCTGCACGAAGGGCAGGTTGAAGGTGACCGGCAGCGCCGCCCCGATCCGCAGCACAACGCGGGCGGTGGTCAGCGTATAGGTCGTGGCGCGGGCCTGCGCCCAGGCAAGGGCAAAGACGATGCCAAGGCCAAGCGCGGCCAGCATCACGTAAGGCAGGCCCATGGCAAAGGCCATCGCCACCCCGCCATCGGCAAAGCCTGCCGACGCACGCCACAGCACGACAATGGCAAAATATACGGCGATCCAGCGGATCTTGTAGGCGTCGCGCGCAAGTGCCCAGGCGTCGGGGCGTCCTTGCCAGAGGATCAGTTCACCTTGCGGGGGCCGTTCCGGCAGACCTGGCAGGGCGTCAAAAGCGAAATCGTCATGGCCTGACATCTGCAGACCCTCCATGTTTGGGGTGAAAGGCGGGGCCCGGGCGCGGGCCTCCTCCAGTCAGTTTATCTTCGTCAGGATCTTAAGCGCCGCGCTGGCGCTTGGCGGCGTCATACATCCAGCCCGAGGCAACATAGGCCGAGATCTTGTCTTCCTCCAGCTTGGTCACTTCGGTGGCGGACCGGGTGGTCGGGATGCCGGCAAAGCTGTCCGATGCCAGGAAGTTGACCCGCAGACGGTCGTCCCAGATCCGGGCCAGCGTCAGCGGCACCAGCCGCTTGCCACCCGAGTTCAGTTCAACCTCGACATAGCGGATCAACTGTTCCGGTGCATCGACCCAGACATCAGACACGCGGCCCACAACCTCACGGTCGCACGCCTGCACCGGCAATCCACGCGGGTCACGCCCTGCCGAGACGACAAAGCCCTCAAGCCGCGACATCGGCACGATCTTGTTGTGACCGTGGCCATCCAGTTCCGGCTCGTCCCGGCGGGGGACCCATGCGGCAGGGCCGACGCCATCGGCCATCGGGTTGCCGGTGGGCGCATGCGGAAAGCCTTCCGAAAGCGAGGTGCGGGCCATGGCCAGATCACCACGACGGTGCGCGGCTTCATTGTCGGCCGAAGGCACTACGACATCGCCCTTGCCATGCGGCAGGCGGAAGGTCTTGGGCTTGGGCACCGGGAACGGGCCCTGGTTTGCCGCCTTGAGGCCATCCTCGGTTTCCAGAGGATACCCTTCGCGCATGTTTTCGGTTTGCAGGTAGTAGATCAGAAGGGCGAAAAAGCCCCAGAACAGCCATATCGACAGGCTGGCAAGGTCGAAGTTGCCGAAGAAGTTGACACCTAGCATTTGCGGTATCCTCCGTTTGTTAGGTGGGAAATTCGACGATGCCGAAGCGGTCGTCGGACGTGGGCTTGGGCGATAGCGGGGCAACCCGGACCAAAGGCCCGAGCGCGACGAGGGTCAGGAACAAGAGGCCGATCTCGGCGTGGTAGACGAAGGTATAGCCAAGGGTCGGGTCAGTCAGCGCAGGGCCCAGGGCACCGCTTTCGGCAAGGTGGCCGGTGATGTCGCGAATGGCACCGCCCAGAAAGATCGCCATGCCCGCAGCCGTGGCTTGGGCTGCCCCCCAGGCACCAAGCGCCAGACCGGCACCTGTGCCGTTGGTCTTCAGTGCCATGGCGGCGGTCAATGTTGATACGGCAAACAGCCCGGCGCCAAAGCCGATGGCCGTGGCCCCCATGTAGAAAAGGGCGGCGCTTTCCAGCGGCCCGGCAAAGATGACGGCGGTAAAGGCTGCAATCCCGGCCAGGATGCCGCGCGCGGCGATGCGAAAGGGGTCACGCCCCTCAGCCAGCCAGCGGGCCGCCAGGATGAAGCCGACCAGCGCGCCAAAGGCATAGACGGCGGTCAAAAGCGTGGTCTTGCCGACGGAAAGACCCAGAACCTCACCCCCGTATGGCTCTAGCAGCACGTCCTGCATGTTGAAGGCCAACGTGCCAATCACCACCACCGCCAAAAGCCGCCCCGCCGTGCCGCCCGCCATCAGATCAGCCCAGGCATCGCGGAACTTCGGGCGCGGGGCGCGGCGCTCCTCAACGCTCATCGGTCGGACCTTTTCCTGCTTCCACAGGGCGATCAGGTTCAGGATCAGCGTCGCCGCCCCACAGCCCTGCACCACGCGGACGAGCGTGATCGGGTCATAGTCGCGCAACAGCCAGCCGACGATGACCGCCGACACGCCCATGCCCAGAAGGAACATGACGTAAAGCAGTGCCACCACCCGTGGCCGCGTCTTGTCATCCGCGCGGTCGGCGGCCAGTGCCAGCCCGGCGGTCTGCGTCATGTGCATCCCGATCCCGGTCATCAGGAAGGCCAGTGCCGCCAGAACCTCGCCGGCCCAGGCGGGACCGTGGATCTGGTCGCCGGACAACACGATCAGCGCGAACGGCATGACCGCAAGCCCGCCCATCTGCCAAAGTGACCCGAACCACAGGTACGGCACCCGCTTCCAGCCAAGGGCCGAGCGGTGGGTGTCCGACCGATGGCCCAGAAACGCGCGGAACGGCGCCACCAGCACCGGAATGGCGATCATCAGCGCCACGACGATGGCCGGAACCGAAAGCTCCACAATCATCACGCGGTTCAATGTGCCCAGAAGCAGCACCGTCGCCATGCCGACCGACACCTGAAACAGCGACAGCCGCAGCAGTTGGCCAAGCGGCAAGCCCTCGGACGTGGCATCCGCGAACGGCAGCCATGACGCGTCGAGGGCCTTGATATGCTTCTTCCGCAGGATCACGGGCGAAACTCCATGCAGTCGGAAATGTAGAAGCCCCGTGCCACCCTGCCGATCTTGGCCAGCCCCGGCCCGGTCGCGCGGGTCAGGTCGCGCAACCCGTGCGGAATCATGACGGGCGACCGGTCTGCGCGGGGAAACAGCCTGCCCACATGCCACATCGCCATCAGCAGCGTCGTGCGCGGGGCGACGGTGAACACCACAGCGCCGCTGCGCTGCCCAAGGGCGTGCAGGGTGCGGGCAATGTCGGCCGCGTCGTAATAGATCAGGCTGTCCATCGCGAGGACGAAGTCGAACCGCCCCAGCGCCGGGTCCGTCATGTCGCCAGCGTGAAAACTGGCCTGTGGGCGCAAAGCCTCAGGCAAACGATCCCGCGCGATCTGCACCAGCTTGGGCGCGATGTCGGCGGCCATCACCGTGGCCCCGCGCAGGGCCAGTGCCTCGGTCATCGCGCCAGTGCCGCAGCCCGCGTCCAGGACCCGTGCGCCGCGAAGGTCCTCCGGCAGCCGCGACAGCATCAGCGCGCGCATCTTGTCACGCCCTTCCCGCACCGTCTGACGGATGCGGGAAACCGGCGCGTCCGAGGTCAGCCGCTCCCAAGTCTTGGTGGCGGTGCCGTCGAAATAGCTTTCAACGCGGTCGCGTGTGGCAGCGTAGCTGGGCATCAATCGAACCCCAGAAGTTCAAAGATTTCCCGATCCGGCAGCGACTCGGGGAAGCTTTCCGGCAGGCTGACCGATTGCCACAACGCATTGGCCAGCTTGATGTATTCAGCGCGGGCCATGACGATGTCCTGCTCATCATCCATCGCAAACAGGGTCTTTTTCTTCAGACGGCTGCGGCGGATCGCGTCGATGTCCGGCATATGCGCCAGGCGGTTGAAGCCCACCTTGCTACAATAGCGGTCAATCTCATCGGTGTCCTTGCTGCGGTTTGCGACGCATCCGGCAAGACGGACCTTGTAGTTCGACGACTTGGCCTGCACCGCCGCGATGATCCGGTTCATCGCATAGATGCTGTCAAAGTCATTGGCGGTCACGATCAGCGCCCGGTCGGCGTGCTGCAAGGGCGCGGCAAAGCCACCGCAGACCACATCGCCCAGCACGTCGAAGATCACCACATCGGTGTCGTCCAGCATGTGGTGCTGCTTCAGAAGCTTCACCGTCTG